>NZ_JBEOSZ010000043.1:0-72155 GCF_040303285.1 Streptomyces sp. NPDC096046
CGAGCCTCGCCGAGGCGGCGCGGACGGCCTCAGCGAAGGCGTTCGTGCTGTTGGACGGCACGCTCCTGCCGATCGACCGCATCGCCGCGGACCGGCCGTTCTACTCCGGCAAACACAAGAGGCACGGGATGAACGTGCAGGTCATCGCCGACCCCTTCGGCCGACTGCTGTGGGCCTCACCGGCCATGCCCGGCGCCGTCCATGACATCCGCGCGGCCCGCGAACACGGCATCGTCGAGGCCCTCACCGAGGCAGGCATCCCGTGCTGGGCCGACAAGGGATACCGAGGTGCCGGCGGCACGGTCCGCATCCCGTGCTGGGGACGGTGGGAGACCCTCTCCGCAGGCCAGCAGGCGGTGAACCGGTCGCACGCGAAGATCCGAGCCCTCGTCGAGCAGGCCGCCGCCACCCTCAAGTCCTGGCGACTCCTCCGCAAACTGCGGTGCTCAACCACCCGGATCACCAGCCTCGTCCAGGCCGTCCTCACCCTTCATCTGACCAGCTCAAAGTGAGGTTGGAAAAGGCTCAGTGGCTGCGGGCGGCCCGCTCCGGCGAGGGGGCGGAGCGGACGACGGCCCTGCGCTATGCCGGCGGCGTGCTGGCGTGCCAGGTCGGCTGGCTGGGGCTGCTGCTCCTGCCCGAGGGGGCGCGGCCCTGGTGGTTCCTGGTGATGGCGCTGCTGGAGATGTGCGTCCCGCCCTTCGCGGAGCGGGGCTACACGACGCCCTGGCATCCCCGCCACATCGCGGAGCGGTACGGGCTGTTCACCATCATCGTGCTCGGCGAGACGATCGCCGCGGCCACGGTCGCGGTGAAGTCCGGCATCGACGAGAACGACGCGCTGGGCGAGCTCCTCCCCATCGCGGCGGGCGGGCTGCTGGTCGTCTTCGCCGCATGGTGGATCTACTTCGCGGTGCCCGTCCACGGCCATCTGCGCACCAGCCGGCAGGCGTTCCTGTGGGGCTACGGCCATTACCTGGTGTTCGCCTCGGCGGCGGCGATCGGGGCCGGGCTGGAGGTGGCGGTGGAGCAGACCGTCGGCACGGCGCACATCTCCACACTGGCGGCGTCGGCGGCCATGACCCTGCCGGCGGCCCTGTATCTGCTCACGGTGTGGGTCCTGCACTCGCGCCACTTCAAGCGGGGCATCACCCAGCAGCTGGTGCTGCCGACGACGGCGTTGCTGGTGATCTGCTGCACGTTCCTGGGCCACTGGGCGGTGTTCGCGGCGGGCGTGGTCTGCGCGCTGTCGGTGGTGGCCGGGGAGACCCTGGCCACCCGCCCGGCCGTCCGGGGCGGCGGACCGGCGACGTGGACCGGGTGAGGGCACCCGCGGCACCGCCCCACCCCGGAGGTCAGTCGGCTGACGCGGCACCGACCGGCTCGCCGGGGCCGGCGGCTGGACGACACTGTGGGGCATGACAGTTGACGCACTGACGGATGTCGCCGGCCTGCGGGTGGGGCATGCGACACGCACCGGCGACGGTTGGCTCACCGGCACCACGGTCGTGCTCGCCCCGGAGGGCGGAGCCGTGGCCGCCGTGGACGTGCGGGGCGGCGGACCCGGCACCAAGGAGACGGACGCGCTGGATCCACGCAACGTGGTGCGGAAGGTGGAGGCGGTCGTGCTGACCGGCGGCAGCGCGTACGGGCTCGACGCGGCGTCGGGGGTGATGGCCTGGCTGGAGGAACGGGGGCGCGGGATCCGGGTCGGGTCCGACCCGGCACATGTCGTGCCGGTGGTGCCCGCAGCCTGCGTCTTCGACCTGGGGCGGGGCGGTGACTTCCGGGCCCGGCCGGACGCGGCGACCGGCCGTGCCGCGGTCGAGGCGGCCGCGGCGAGTGAGCTCGGCGCACCCGTGGCGCAGGGGTGCGTGGGCGCGGGCACGGGAGCGGTGACCGGGGTGATGAAGGGCGGCATCGGCAGCGCGAGCACGGTGCTCGACTCCGGGATCACGGTGGCCGCGCTGGTGGTGGCCAATGCGGCGGGGTCGACGGTGGATCCGGAAACGGGGGTGCTGTACGGGGAGTTGTTCCATGGGCGGGTGGAGTATCCGGAGGCGGAGGTCCACGCCGCCGCGCGGCGGCGTCTCGCGGAGACGGCCGCGCGGAGCGCGCCGCCCCCGCTCAACACCACCCTGGGGGTGGTAGCCACGGACGCCGGCCTGACGAAGGCGCAGGCACAGAAGCTGGCCGGCACGGCGCATGACGGCATCGCCCGGGCGGTGCGTCCGGTGCACCTGCTCAACGACGGTGACACGGTGTTCGCGCTGGCGACGGGGGACCGCGCACTGGACGCCGCGAACCCGCTCGCCCTGAACGAGATCCTCGCGGCGGGCGCGGACATGGTGACACGCGCGATCGTGCGGGCCGTACGGGCCGCGGAGCCGGTCGACGGCCCGGGCGGGGCGTGGCCGTCGTACGGGGAGTTGTACGGGGGCCGCTGAGCCAGGCCCTCGGCGCTCAGCGGATCCACAGCAGCCGCCCCGTCCCCCGGGCACTCAGTGGAGCCACAGCCGCCCCGGGATTTGTCGCGGTTCTGTCACGTGACGGCCTTCATGAGGAACGGACGGAACCCGACCGGCTCCCCGGCACCTCTTGCCTCACGTACTGGAGCGGATCACGCGACATCACACGAACTGGGAGCAGCCCGTGACAACGCCGAACATTTCAGCGCGGCGCACGCTGGGGGCCTGTGCCGCCCTGGTGGTCGGCGCCCTGACGCTCACCGCCTGCGGTGGCAGCGCCAACGCCAAGGACGACGAGAAGAACGGCAAGGGCGGCACCAAGACGTCCGTCGCGAAGATCGCCATCTCGGCGAAGGACGGCTCGACCGGAGCGTCCATCAACAGCACCGGCGTGAAGGTCAGCGACGGGAAGCTGACCGACGTGAAGATGACGGTCGCGGGCACCGACCAGACGGTCGCGGGCTCCGTCTCCGCCGACGGCAAGGTGTGGAAGCCGAAGGAACAGCTGGAGCGCGGGACGAAGTACCAGATATCGGCGACCGCCAAGGACGCGGACGGCAAGACCGCCGCGGCCAACTCCATCTTCACGACGGTGACGACGTCGAACAGCTTCATCGGGACGTACACGCCGGACAACGGCACGACGGTCGGTGTGGGCATGCCGGTGTCGTTCACCTTCGACAAGGCCATCACCGAACGCAAGGACGTGCAGTCGCACATCACGGTGACGTCCAGCAGCGGGCAGAAGGTCGTCGGGCACTGGTTCAACGGGCAGCGGCTGGACTTCCGGCCGCAGGAGTACTGGAAGCCCGGCTCCAAGGTCACGATGAAGATCGACCTGGACGGCGTCGAGGGCGCGAACGGCGTCTTCGGCGTGCAGAAGAAGACGGTCACCTTCACCGTCGGGCGTTCGCAGGTCTCCACGGTCGACGTGAACACACAGACCATGACGGTCGTGCGGGACGGCAAGACCCTCAAGTCGGTCCCGATCTCCGCCGGCGACGCGCAGCACACCACGTACAACGGGCAGATGGTGATCTCCGAGAAGTTCGTCCAGACCCGGATGAACAGCCGAACGGTGGGGCTGGGCGGTGAGTACGACATCCCGGACGTGCCGCACGCGATGCGTCTGACGACGTCCGGCACGTTCCTCCACGGCAACTACTGGTACAACAAGGGAAATCCGCCGTTCGGCCGCCAGGGCACCAGCCACGGCTGCGTGGGTCTCGCGGACGTCCGGGGCGCCGGGGGCGACACGCCCGCCAAGTGGTTCTACGACAACTCCCTGATCGGGGACGTGGTGATCGTGAAGAACTCCCCCGACAAGACGGTGGCGCCGGACAACGGGCTCAACGGATGGAACATGGCATGGAGCCAGTGGGTCGCGGGCAGCGCGTCCTGACTGACCGTAAGACCATCTGAAAGATCGTCCCATCTGGGGTTTTTGACGCACCGGCCGGGCCGCGCGGGAACTTTTCGCGCGGTCCGCGCGTTTTCCCGGACGTACGTTTTCTCGGTTCCCGGACATGATGTCCGACCGAGGGGCTACGGTATGCACTCACAAGGTGACATGCAGCAACGCCGGGAGAAACCTTGAGCGTTCCGTACGAGACGGCAGCGTACGAACCCCACGACTCGCCCGAGTCTCCGGAGGAGCACCTCGCGCGACTCCTCGGCCGCGCCCTGAACTCCTTCGAGCTACCGGACGAGACGATAAGGCGGCTGGACTGTGCGCTGGCGCACGACGGTTCGCTGCACTCCGCGCACCACAGCGCGGGCCTGCACCGGGAGACCTACCGGCACACGTGGCTGCTGGCCGACGGTTCGGCACTCACCCTCTGGGAGCTCGTCCACAACCCCGCGCCGGGCAGCGAACCGCAGCACGAGGTGTACGTCGACGAGGAGGAGCTGCGCGCCGCCACCATGCGGCTGCCGCTGCCGCCGGACACCCCGGACTTCGAACTGCCGGTGACGGTGCAGCTGTCCCCGGCCCCCACGCCCCGGCACGCCTACGCCGGGGAGGACTCGGCGGACCACGCGCGCAGGTTACTGCGCCGGGCGGAGAACGCGGACCGGCCGGGCGCGGACACGGCGGCCCGGCTGGCCACGGCGTCGGGGTACCAGATCACCCAGGCGTTCGGCCGACCGTGCCGCGCGGGCCGGGCGGGGCTGGGCTTCTCGCTCTACGAGCACGCGTTCTTGCTGCGCGACGGCGAGGAGGTCTCCCTCTGGGAGGTCGAGCACACGGCGACGCCGGACGGGCGGCACATGTGCGAGGTGTACACCAGCGAGGACGCGGCGCGCGAGGCGATGGAGCGGCGAGCGGCGCAGCTGTCCTGAGCCAGGGCCTGACGCTGGGTTCATCCCGGCGTCGCGGGGGTCTGCCGCACGGCGCCGTACCGCACGCCGGCCTGATCCAGACGCTAGACCTAGAGTTTGTCGCCGAGTTGGCGTATCAGCTCGGCGAAGGCGGCTCTCTCCTCCGTGGTCAGTTCCACGGACTCCGACCGGGAGCCCGCCTGCCGCTGTTGCGGGAGGGCGGGGAGCGGGTGACCTTCGGGCCACCGGGAGACGTGCTCGGGCATGCGCCCCAGTAGACACCACGGCCCGGGACTTCGGTCCCGGGCCGTGACTTTCGTGATCTATCTCGCAGGTGGCATGAACCGTTCACACACCCCGAAAGGGGGCGAACCTCCACCGCTTCACCGCTTCACCGCTTCACCGTTTCAGCGCTTCACGCCGCGACGGGCTGCTTGCTCTCCGCCGTGCGGACCGCGCCGTCCTCACCGGAGGCCGGTGCGGCGCCCGGGGCCGGCTTGCGCAGACCCTTCAGGACGACGACGAGGGTCGTCGTGACGCAGACGCCCGCGGCGATGGCGACCAGGTAGAGGAACGCGTTGCCGATCAGCGGGACCACGAAGATGCCGCCGTGCGGGGCGCGCAGCGTGGCGCCGAAGGCCATCGACAGGGCACCGGTGACCGCACCGCCCGCCATGGAGGCCGGGATGACGCGCAGCGGGTCGGCCGCGGCGAAGGGGATCGCGCCCTCGGAGATGAAGGAGGCGCCGAGCACCCAGGCGGCCTTGCCGTTCTCGCGCTCGGTCCGGGTGAAGAGCTTGCCGCGCACGGTCGTCGCGAGGGCCATGGCCAGCGGCGGGACCATGCCGGCCGCCATCACCGCGGCCATGATCTTCATCGCCGAGTCGCTCGGGGCGGCGACCGCGATGCCGGCCGTGGCGAAGGTGTAGGCGACCTTGTTCACGGGGCCGCCGAGGTCGAAGCACATCATCAGGCCGAGGAGGGTGCCGAGCAGGATCGCGTTGCTGCCGGACAGGCCGTTCAGCCAGTCGGTCATGCCCTTCTGCGCCTCGGCGATGGGCTTGCCGATGACGACGAACATCAGGAACCCGACGATCACCGAGGAGATCAGCGGGATCACCACCACCGGCATGATGCCGCGCAGCGCCGCCGGGATGTTCACCTTCTGGATCGCCATCACCACGCCACCGGCGATCAGACCGGCCGCGAGACCGCCGAGGAACCCGGCGTTGATGGTCAGGGCGATCGAGCCACCGACGAAGCCGGGGACGAGACCGGGCCGGTCGGCCATGCCGTAGGCGATGTAGCCCGCCAGGACCGGGACGAGGAAGCCGAAGGCGACGCCGCCGATCTGGAAGAGCAGCGCGGCCCAGCTGTCGGCCTGGGTCCACAGGAAGTGGTCCATCACCGAGGGCGCCTTGTTGATCTCGTAGCCGCCGATCGCGAAGCCGAGGGCGATCAGCAGACCGCCCGCCGCGACGAACGGCACCATGTAACTGACGCCGGACATCAGCCACTTGCGCAGCTTGGTGCCGTAGCCCTCGCCGGAGTCGCCGGAGCGCTCCACCGGAGTGGCCGGGGCGGATCCGGAGGTGACCTCACCGCGGGCGGCCTTCTCACGGACCTCGGCGATGAGTTCGGCGGCGCGGTTGATGCCCGCCTTCACGCCGACGTCGACGGTGGGCTTGCCGGCGAACCGCTCCTTCTCCCGTACGGGCACGTCGTGGGCGAAGATCACGGCGTCCGCCGCCGCGATGACCTGCGGGTCGAGCCGGGTGAAACCGGCCGAGCCCTGCGGCTCGACGGTGAGTTCGACGCCCGCCTCCCGGCCGGCGTTCTCCAGCGACTCGGCCGCCATGTAGGTGTGGGCGATGCCGGTGGGGCAGGAGGTGACGGCGACGATGCGGAACGGGCGCTCGGTGGACGGTTCTTCAGCGGTGGTGTCGTCGGTGACCGTGGCGGCGGCGGGAGAGGCCGCTCCCGCCGACGCCACGGCGTCTGTGGAACCCGCCGGTGCGGGTGCGTCCGGCTCGTCGCCGCGGATCAGGGCCGCCGCGGCCGGCGCGTCGCTCACCGCGCGCAGGGCGTCGGTGAACTCGCTGTTCATCAACTGCCGGGCCAGCGACGACAGGATCGTCAGATGGGCGTCGTCGGCGCCGGCCGGCGCGGCGATCAGGAAGATCAGGTCGGCGGGGCCGTCCGGGGCGCCGAAGTCGATGCCGTCGGCGCTGCGCCCGAAGGCGAGCGTCGGTTCGGTGACGTGCGCGCTGCGGCAGTGCGGGATGCCGATGCCGCCGTCGAGGCCGGTCGGCATCTGGGCCTCACGGGCGGCCACGTCGGCGAGGAAGCCGTCCAGGTCGGTCACCCGGCCCAGGGCCACCATGCGCTCGGCGAGGGCACGGGCCGCCGCTTCCTTGGTGTCGGCCGAGAGGTCGAGATCGACCAGGTCCGCCGTGATCATGTCGCTCATCGCGGGCTCCTTAGCACGCGTATCGCCCGGTGGGAGGGGTGGGCGGGGAGGGGGACGGGGATGCGGTGGGGGGTGGCGGAGAGGAAGGAGGGGGGTAAGGGGGAGGCCCGCCGCTCGCGCGTAGGTCCATGCTGCTCGCCGTACGTCATGTGACCGGCTCCTTCAGCACTCGGTCCGCCGGGACCTCGCCCGTGACCGTCACCGCCGCCGGGTCCAGGTCGCGCGGGGTCGGCATCACACTGCCGGGCAGCTGGACGGCGGCCGCACCGTGCGCGATCGCGGAGGCGAGGGCTTCGGGGCCGTTGCCGCCGGCGATCAGAAAACCGGCGAGGGAGGAGTCGCCGGCGCCCACGTTGCTGCGGACGACGGCGACGCGCGCGCTGCCGAACCAGGCACCCTCGTCGGAGACGAGCAGCTGCCCGTCGGCGCCGAGACTCGCCAGGACGGCCCGGGCGCCCATCTCGCGCAGTTCCTCGGCGGCCTTCACGACGTCGCCGACGGTGGCGAGGGGGCGGCCGACGGCTTCGGAGAGCTCCTCGGCGTTCGGCTTGACCACGTCCGGCCGCTCGCGCAGGGCCGCGAGCAGCGCGGGCCCGGATGTGTCCAGGGCGATCCGGGTCCCGGCGGCGTGCGCGCGGGCGACCAGCTCGGCGTACCAGGAGGGGGCGAGTCCGCGCGGCAGGCTGCCGCAGCAGGCGATCCAGGAGGCCTCGCGGGACTGCTGCCGCACGGTCTCCAGGAGTAGTTCCCGCTCGGCGTCGGACAGTTCGGGACCGGGCGCGTTGATCTTCGTCAGGATGCCGTCGGACTCGGCGAGGGCGATGTTGGAGCGGGTCGCCCCGGCGACCGGGACGGGCGCGACCTCGATGCCCTGCTGGTCGAGCAGCTCGGCGACGAGGGCACCGGGGGCGCCGCCCAGGGGCAGGACCGCCACCGTGCGCTGTCCCGCGGCGGCCACGGCGCGCGAGACGTTCACGCCCTTGCCGCCCGGGTCCATCCGCTCGCCGGTGGCGCGGATGACCTCGCCGCGGTCGAGGGACGGCACCTCGTAGGTCCGGTCCAGGGACGGGTTGGGGGTGACGGTGAGGATCATGCGCGCACTACTTCCGTGCCGCCGCGCTCGATCGCGACGGCGTCTTCAGGGCTCAGCCCGCTGTCGGTGATCAGCAGGTCCACATCGCTCAGGTCGCCGAAGCGGGCGAAGTGCTCCTGGCCGTGCTTGGAGGAGTCGGCGAGCAGCACCACGCGGCGGGCGGCGGCCACGGCCGCGCGCTTGACCGCGGCCTCGGCGAGGTCGGGGGTGGTCAGACCGTGCTCGACGGAGAAGCCGTTGGCGGCCACGAACAGCACGTCGGCGCGGATCTCGCCGTACGCCCGCAGCGCCCAGGCGTCCACGGCGGCGCGCGTCCGGTGCCGTACGCGCCCCCCGATGAGGTGCAACTGCATGCCGGGGTGGTCGGCGAGGCGGGCCGCGATGGGGAGGCTGTGCGTGACGACGGTGAGGGAGGCCTCCAGCGGGAGGGCGGCGGCCATCCGGGCCACCGTCGTCCCGGCGTCGAGGATCACCGTGCCCTCGACGGGCAGTTCCGCGAGGGCCGCCTTGGCGATGCTGTCCTTCTCGTCTGCGGCGGTCGTCTCGCGCTCGGAGAGGTCCGGCTCGAAGTCGAGCCGCCCGGCCGGGATGGCCCCGCCGTGCACCCGGCGGACCAGACCCGCGCGGTCGAGGGCCTTCAGATCCCGGCGGATCGTCTCCGCCGTCACCTGGAACTCCTCGGCCAGCGACACGACATCCACTCGGCCGCCGTCGCGGGCGAGCCGGAGGATCTCCTGCTGCCGCTCCGGTGCGTACATGTCCGTTCGCCTCCGCCTCATGCCCGAACGTGTGGTTTCAGCGGCACGCTACGCCGAGATGTCCGAGAAGTAAACAGCTTCGGACCCAATCGGGCATGATCGGAAAAGCGCACGGATCCGGAACCGTCGTGCCGGGCCCGATCGAAGACGCGGGCGGGCCGGGGACCGTAGTGACCGGGCCGACTGAAAACGCGGACGGCCGGCACCGTAGCGACAGGCCGATCGAACGTCCGGCACCGTAGCGCCAGGCCGACCGGAAACGCGGACGGCCCGGCACCGTAGCGACAGGCCGACCGAAAACACGGACGGCCGGCACCGTAGCGACAGGCCGACCGAACGTCCGGCACCGTAGCGACAGGCCGACCGAACGGCCGGCACCGTGGTACCGGGCCCGTCCCCGCGACCGCCGCTCTCAGGAGACCAGCACCCGCTCCTTCTCCTCCACCGGCGCCCGCTCGCCCTCCACATGCTGCGCGGGCCGCTTCGGCAGCGCGAACATCAGCAGGAAGATGGCGCCCATCACCGCGGCCACCCATCCCAGCGCGTTCTGGAAGGCGTCCACGAAGGCCGGACCGATCTGCTCCGGCCGCAGGCGGTCGGAGATCGTGCCGAAGAACACCACGGACACCAGTCCGAGACCGAGCGCGTTGCCCATCTGCTGCACGGTGTTGATCAGGCCGGACGCCGAACCGGCGTGCTCGCGCGGCACCTCCGAGAGGATCGCGTCGGTCAGCGGCGCGACGATCAGCCCCATGCCCACGCCCATGACGACGAGCGGGAGGGCCATCTGCCAGGGCTCTATGGCGAGGCCGTAGTGCCCCGACTCCCAGATGTAGAGCAGCACCCCGGCCGCCATCACCAGCGCGCCCGCCTGGAGCACTTTGCGCCCGAAGCGCGGGACCAGCATCTGCACCGACATCCCGGCGGCCGCGGACACGGCGATCGAGAACGGGACCCCGGTCAGCCCGGCCTTCAGCGGGCTCCAGTCCAGCCCCGTCTGCATGTACAGCGTCCACACCAGGAAGAACACACCGAGCCCGATCCCGAAGACCGTCTGCACAGCGATCCCGGCCGCGAAGCTCTTGACCCGGAACAGCGACAGCTCCACCAGCGGGGAGCCGTCCCGCGCGGTCTTGCGCCTCTCGTACGCCACCAGCGCCGCGAGGACGACGAGCGAGCCGGCCATCGAGACGTACCCCCACACCGGCCAGCCCAGCTCACGGCCTCGGGTCAGCGGGTAGATCAGCGTCAGCAGGCCCAGCGTCACCAGCGCGACGCCCACCAGGTCCAGCTTCAGAGCACGCGGCGCCTTGGACTCGGTGATGAAGCGGCCGCCGAGGATCAGGCCGGCGACACCCACGGGCAGGTTGATCAGGAAGATCGACCGCCACCCCCAGCCGAACAGGTTCCACTCGGTCAGCAGCGCGCCGAGCAACGGACCGGACACGGCTCCGAGACCGACCACCGCGCCGAACAGCCCGAACACCTTGCCCCGCTCGTGCGCCGGGAAGGTCGCGTGCACGATCGACAGCACCTGCGGCACCATCAGCGCCGCCATGCCACCCTGCAGGAGGCGGGAGGCGACCAGCATCTCGGGGTTGACCGCGAGGCCGCACAGCGCGGAGGCGACCGTGAACCCGCCGATGCCGACGAGGAAGATCCGCTTGCGGCCGTGGATGTCGCCGAGTCGTCCGCCGGTGATCAGACCGGCGGCGAAGGCGAGGGCGTAACCGGCGGTGATCCACTGGATCTGGCTGAAGGAGGCGCCCGCCTCCCGCTGGATGGACGGGATGGCGATGTTGACGATCGTCACGTCGACGAGGTCCATGAAAGCCGCGGTCATCACGATCGCGAGGGCGAACCAACGTCGGCGGTCGGTCCCGCCGCCCGCCGTGCCCGGGGTGGTGTCGGTGGAGTTCATGCTTCGACGTTAGAGCCCCACTAGGACGGGTCATGACCTACTGGTGCGGCATCCTCATGCGTATGACGACGGACACTCCGGCTCGGCTGCTGACGCTCCTCTCCCTTCTCCAGACGCCCCGCGAATGGCCCGGCGGGGAACTCTCCGAGCGGCTCGGGGTCTCCCGCCGCACGGTCCGGCGGGACATCGACCGGCTGCGCGAGCTGGGCTACCCCGTGCAGGCGACCAAGGGCTCCGACGGCGGCTACCGGCTGGTCGCCGGGAAGGCCATGCCCCCTCTCGTGCTCGACGACGAGGAGGCCGTGGCCATCGCGGTCGGGCTGCGCGCCGGAGCCGGGCACGCCGTGGAGGGCCTCGACGAGGCCTCGGTGCGGGCCCTGGCCAAGCTGGAGCAGGTCCTGCCGGGCCGGCTGCGCCACCGCGTGACCACCCTGCAGGCCGCGACCACCCCACTGACCAGCGGCGACGGGCCGAGCATCGCCCCCGAAACCCTGACCGTCATGGCTTCGACGGTCGCCGGACACGAGCGGCTGCGGTTCGCCTACCGGGCGGCGGACGGCACCGAGTCGCGGCGGCTGACGGAGCCGTACCGGCTGGTGTCGACGGGGCGCCGCTGGTACCTGGTGGCGTACGACATCGACCGCGACGACTGGCGCACGTTCCGCGTCGACCGGGTCAGCGAGCCCTTCGCCACCGGGGCCCGGTTCGTGCCCCGCGAGCTGCCGACGGGGAACGCGGCGGAGTACCTCCGGCAGTCCATGCAACGGCAACAGCAGACCTACGACTTCGAGGTCACGTTCGCCGCACCGGCCGCTTTCGTCGCCGCCCGGGTGCCCGCGTGGCTGGGCACGCCCGAACCGCTGGACGAGCACAGTTGCCGGCTGCGCGGGTCGATCGGCGACGCCGTGCAGTGGGTGGCGTTCCGGCTGGCGATGCTGGAGTGCGACTTCGTGGTGCACGAGCCGGAGGAACTGCTGGCGGCCGTACGAGAGTTGGGGGCGCGGTTGAGCCGGGCGGCCGGCGGCCGGGACACGGAGGGGGCGTGAGCCCTCGCGGCCACGGACACCGGAGGTCCATGCCACTCAGGTCTACGACCCTCGCAGGTCACCCCCGCCGGAGGACTCGGCCCTCGCAAGTCACCCCCGCCGGAGGACTCGGCCCTCGAAGGTCACGCCCTCGGGAGGTCACGCACCCACGGGAAGTCCCGTAGCGCCGCAAGATTCCGCAGGGCGAGTTCCGCCGGACCGTCCGGGCCCTCGACGGGTCCGTCCCCCTCGGCCCAGGCCTCCAGGGCCGTCCGCACGGCGGCACTGGCCACGGCGGCCGCGAAGCGCGCCCGGGGACCCTCGGCAACGTTGTCGGAACCGTCCGGCCCTGCGGTCGTTCCCGAGGCACCGGCACGTGTCACCACCTCCGTCAGCGCCTCCCCCAGCAGCCGCTCCGACGTCTGGCACACCTCCGCCCACACCCTGCGCAGGGACGGGTTCACCTCCGCCAGGCGCAGCAGCGTGCGGACCCACTCCCAGGAGGACGCCGAGACGCCGAGGCCCGGGGTGAGGGTGTGGCGGACCCCCTGCTCCAGGGCGCACAGCACGCCGGTGCCGGCGGGAGCGGCGCGCACCGCCTCCACCCAGCGCAGGGCGCCGGCGGCGTAGAGGGGGGCGACGGCCTCCTCCTTGGTCGCGAAGTACCGATAGAAGGTGCGCGGGGCGATGCCGGCGGCCTGGGCGATGTCCTCAGCGCGGGTGGCGCGCAGGCCGTGCCGTACGAAGAGGCCGGCCGCAGCCCGGGCGATCTCCATACGCGTCTCGGCCTTGCGCCGCTCGGTCAGTGAGGACGGAGGCGGGTTCGGGGTGGTGCTGCTCACGCCCGGCAGGTTATGCCCATGTGACACAATCTGCCATCTGGCGGGCCACCCCGTGGTTCAGGTACGGGGTGGCCCGCCCTCCAGCAGCCCATCCCCACACTCCGCCGGGCCACCACACCGGCCACCGCACCGGAGCGCTGCGAGCGGCCGGGGGCGACGGCCGGAGACGGCGGCCAGAGGCAACGGCCGGAGACGGCAGCCGGACAGAATGAAAGCCGGGCTCCGGCATCCGGGGGGAAGGACGCCGAAGCCCGGCCTCGGGAAAGTCCCGGCGCCGGGGGGAGTGCGACGGGACTTGGCTGTCGGGGGCAGGGGGTGTGCCCCGGACTCGGGCTCGAACTGGTGGGCCCAGAAGTCTTGTTCCCTCAGTCCGCGAATTGAAGCGGCGTTACAACGCCATGTTTGCGCGGTCTTTCGCCACCCGGCGTACGCGGTGACCCCCGGGCGCACACGATCCGTCACCCACTGGCCGCGGGAACGGGTCGTTCGTACGCCCGGACGTTCACCGTGCCCTCCGTGCTCTCCGTGCTCTCCGTGCTCTCCGTGCTCTCCGTGCTCTCCGTGCTCTCCGTGCTCACCGGTCTCGCGCCGGCCCACGAACGGGCGGTCCGCGCCGCGCGGGCGGACGCGCGGGCGGACGCGCGGGCGGGGCCGGAGGACGGGGCGGGGATCACGCCGCCGCGTCGAACCCGGTGCTGCGGGCCAGCTTCTTCAGCTCCAGCAGCGCGTGCTTCTCGATCTGCCGGATGCGCTCGCGGGTCAGGCCGTGCTCCTTGCCGACCTCGGTCAGCGTGCGCTCCCGGCCGTCCTCGATGCCGTAGCGCATCTTGATGATCGACGCCGTGCGCTGGTCGAGCCGGCCGATCAGGTCGTCGAGCTCCTCACTGCGCAGCAGTGTCAGCACCGACTGCTCGGGCGACACCGCGGAGGTGTCCTCCAGGAGGTCGCCGAACTGCGTCTCGCCCTCGTCGTCCACCGACATGTTCAGCGAGACCGGGTCACGGGCCCAGTCGAGCACGTCGGTGACGCGCTCCGGCGTCGAGCCGAGCTCGGTCGCGATCTCGGCGGGCTCCGGGTCCCGGCCGTGCTCACGGTTGAACTCGCGCTGCACACGGCGGATCCGGCCGAGCTCCTCCACGAGGTGGACGGGCAGGCGGATCGTGCGGGACTGGTCCGCTATCGACCGCGTGATGGCCTGGCGGATCCACCACGTGGCGTACGTGGAGAACTTGAAGCCCTTGCGGTAGTCGAACTTTTCGACCGCGCGCACCAGGCCGGCGTTGCCCTCCTGGATCAGGTCCAGCAGCGGCAGACCGCTGCGGGGGTAGCGGCGAGCGACCGCGACGACCAGGCGCAGGTTGGAGCGGATGAAGACGTCCTTGGCCCGCTCGCTTGCGTCGACCAGGGCCCGCAGTTCCTCCGGCGAGGCCCCGGCCTTGTTCTCCTCCAGGCCGTCGAGGATCTGCTGTGCGAACACACCCGCTTCGATGATCTGCGACAGCTCGACCTCCTTGGCGGCGTCGAGCAGCGGTGTGCGCGCGATCTCGTCGAGGTACATGCCGACCAGGTCGCGGTCGGCGATCTCGCCGCCATGGGCGCGAACACTGCTTGCCGCGTCGGCCGTCTCGCCGGTGGCGGACTGACGACGGGCGACGGCACGGGTTGCCATGCGAGCTCCCTTGCGATGGTGAGGTCAGCGGGTGGTCCTTCGGACGCTGGACTCCGTCTTTCGAGACTCTCCGGACTCTCCTCGGGTGCCCTGCATCCGATGGAAACAACGACTGGAATCAGGACAGAATTCCCAACCCGGCCCCCGATTTTTCTGATCATGCAGTACCCTGTCCGGCCACGCAGGGAGGCGCGATGCTGTCGGAACGTACAGAGGTGCAGGTCAGGCCAGGAGTCGAGGACGACCTCGAAGCCCTCACGGTCCTCTACAACCACTTTGTACGTGAGACGGCGATCACATTCGATACCGCGATCTTCACTCCGGAGGAGCGCCGCCCTTGGCTGCTCTCCCACCCTGAAGACGGGCCGCACCGCCTGATGGTTGCCAGGGAGCCGGACACACAGCGGATTCTGGGTTACGCCACTTCCAGCCCTTTCCGAACGAAGCCCGCCTATGCCACCTCCGTGGAGACGACTGTGTACGTCGCCCCGGACGCCGGCCGGCGTGGCATCGGCACGCTCCTCTACACGACCCTCTTCGAGGCGCTGTCCGGCGAGGATCTGCACCGCGCGTACGCGGGCATCGCACTGCCGAACGAGGCGTCGGCCCGGCTGCACGAAGGCTTCGGCTTCCGGCACGTCGGCACGTACCGGGAGGTCGGACGCAAGTTCGGCCGCTACTGGGACGTGGCCTGGTACGAGAAGCCGCTGTAGGTGCCCGCACCACAACCGCGCAGTCCCACAGCCCCACAGCCCACCCCGCCTCAGCCGAACTGCACCGACCGCTTCGCCAGCCCCATCCAGAACCCGTCGATCACGGATTTCTGCGTGTCCAGCTCGCCGGCCGCGTCGGCCGCGCCCATGGTCACGAACAGCGGGGCGAAGTGCTCGGTGCGCGGGTGGGCCAGCCGCCCGGCGGGCGACGTGTGGGTGAAGTCGAGCAGGGCGTCCACGTCACGCGCCTCCAGCGCCCGCCGGCCCCAGTCGTCGAACTCGGCCGACCAGGCGGGGACGCCGCCCTGCCGGAGCGCGGCCAGGTTGTGGGTGAAGAAGCCGGAGCCGACGATGAGCACGCCCTCGTCCCGCAGAGGGGCGAGCTTGCGGCCGATCTCCAGCAGCCGGACCGGGTCGAGCGTCGGCATGGACACCTGAAGGACCGGGAGGTCGGCCTCCGGGTACATCTCGACGAGCGGGACGTAGGCGCCGTGGTCGAGGCCGCGGTCGGGGACGTCCTGGACGGGCATGCCGGGGGCGCGCAGCAGCTTGCGTACGGACTCGGCGAGCTCCGGCGCGCCGGGGGCGTCGTACGTCACCCGGTAGTAGTGCTCCGGGAAGCCCCAGAAGTCGTAGACGAGCGGGACGGTCCTGGTGGCGCCGAGGGCCAGCGGGGCCTCCTCCCAGTGGGCGGAGACGATCAGGACGGCCTTGGGGCGCGGCAGTCCGGCGGCCCAGGCGGCCAGTTCACCGGGCCAGACGGGGTCGTCCGCCAGGGGTGGCGCGCCGTGGCTGAGGTACAGAGCGGGCATGCGCTCCTGAGTGGCGGCGGACATGCTGCGGCTCCTTCCACAATGGTTCCCTGACAAACTGTACGGGCCATTTATTTAAAGTTCAAGAAGGGTCCACGTAGAGTGGAAGACATGAAGGCACCCGCATCCGCACCGACACCCGGCTCCGCCGCGGCGCCCCAGGAACCGCGCTGGCTCACCGACGAGGAGCAGCGCGTCTGGCGCTCGTTCATGGAGGGCGTCACCCTCCTCGACGACCACCTCGACCGTCAGCTGCAGCGCGACGCGGGCATGCCGCACGTCTACTACGGCCTTCTGGTCAAGCTCGCCGAGGCACCGCGGCGGCGGCTGCGGATGACCGAGCTCGCGATGCTGGCGAAGATCACCCGGTCCCGTCTCTCGCACGCCATCGCGCGCCTGGAGAAGAACGGCTGGGTGCGCCGCGAGGACTGCCCCGACGACAAGCGGGGCCAGTTCGCCGTCCTCACGGACGAGGGCCTCGACGTGCTGCGGCAGACCGCGCCGGGCCATGTGGAGGCCGTGCGCCAGGCGGTCTTCGACCGGCTCACCCCGGAACAGCAGAAGTCCCTCGGCGAGATCATGCGGATCGTCGCCGAGGGACTTCAGCCCGCCGAAGCGGGTGCGGACCTGCCCTGGCTCCGCTGACGCGGGAGCCGGGCAGGTCCTGGATTCCGTAGGTACGAGGCGTCCCCTTCCTCGTACCTGCGGACGGCCCGAAGTACCTACGGATGGCCCGAAGGGGTGGAGGGCGCGGCCGTCAGTGGGCGACGACCGGGATCTGCACCTCGTCCGCCGCGTCCGCGTCGGAGCCGGTCACCGTGGTCGTGCCCGGGCGTCCGGCGTTGACGAAGGTCAGGGCGATCACGGCGGCCGCCACGAGGATGCCCACGGCGAACCAGATGGCGCTGGTGTAGCCCTCCACCATGGCCTCCAGCTGGACCAGCCGCTGCTGGGACCGGCTGGCCGCCCCCGCGATGTGGTCGGCGACGTACGCCGTGGTCGCCGAGGCGGCGATCGTGTTCAGCAGGGCCGTGCCGATCGCGCCGCCCACCTGCTGCGAGGTGTTGACCATCGCCGAGGCGACACCGGAGTCCCGCGGCTCGACGCCCTGGGTGGCCAGCGACATGGCCGGCATGAACGCCGTACCCATGCCGAGACCGAGCAGCAGCATCGCCGGGAGCAGCAGAGCGGCGTACGAGGAGCCGATCTCCAGCTGGGTCAGCAGCAGCATGCCGAGCGCGGCGACCAGGAAGCCGGGGCCCATCAGCAGGCGCGGCGCGACCCGGGTCATCAGGCGGGTGCCGATCTGGGTGGAACCAGTGATCATGCCCGCGATCATCGGCAGGAAGGCGAAACCGGTCTTGACCGGCGAGTAGCCCTTCACGATCTGCAGGTAGTAGGTCAGGAAGAGGAACAGGCCGAACATCGCGATGATCGCGAGGCCGAGGGAGAGGTAGATCCCGCCGCGGTTGCGCTCGGTGATCACGCGCAGCGGCAGCAGCGGGGCCTTGACCTTGGACTCGACGAGCACGAAGGACGCCAGCAGCACCGCCGAGGCGACGAACATGCCGACGGTCACGGAGTCGCTCCAGCCGTCCGACTCGGCGCGGGTGAAGCCGTAGACCAGGGCGACCAGGCCGAGGGTGGAGAGGATGACGCCCGGGATGTCGAGCGCGGAGCGGTTGCGGCCGCCCTCCGGCTCACGGATGACGAAGTAGGCACCGGCCGCGGCGACGATGGCGAAGGGGATGTTCACGAAGAACGTCCAGCGCCAGTCCAGGTACTCGGTGAGGAAGCCGCCCAGGATCAGGCCGACGGCGCCACCGCCACCCGCGATCGCACCGTAGATGCCGAACGCCTTGGCGCGCTCCTTGGCGTCGGTGAACATCACCGCGAGCAGGGAGAGCGCCGCGGGCGCGAGCAGCGCGCCGAAGACACCCTGGAGGGCGCGGGCGCCGAACATCATCGCCTCGTTGGTGGCCGCGCCGCCGAGCGCGGAGGCCACGGCGAAACCGCCGAGCCCGACGACGAACGCCCTCTTGCGGCCCCACAGGTCGGCTATCCGGCCGCCGAACAGCAGCAGACCGCCGAAGGCGAGGGCGTAGGCCGTGACGACCCACTGCCGGTTGCCGTCGGAGATGCCGAGGTCCTGCTGCGCGGACGGCAGGGCGATGTTCACGATGGTGGCGTCCAGGACGACCATCAACTGGGCCAGCGCGATGAAGACGAGCGCTTTCCAGCGGCCGGGATCCGGTTCTCTGGCCGGTGCGCCGAGAGTCTTCGAGGCTGCTGCAGACATGGGGATACCCACTTCGGGACTTCGTGACGGAAATTCGGGACGTCGTGCTGAAAAGGCTGACGAGAGCCGACGGCTCGTCCACGGGGACGGCCGCAGGGACTGTCGTTCGGGTTTAAGACCGGTGGGGCGGCCTGAACTCATCGGGCTGAGACGATCGGACGGAACCTGACGATCGGACGGAACCGACCGGAGCGAGCTGGTGGAACTGAACCGATCGGACTGAGCTGGTCGGACGGAACCGACCGGGCCGGGTTGGCCGGTGGGCGAACCGATCGGACTGAGCTGATCGAACTGAACCGATCGGACTGAACCGATCGGACTGAACCGATCGGATCGAGCTGGTCGTTGGTCGGATTGATCGGTCAGGGCCGGCGCAGGTCCTCCAGGGTCACGGCCGTACCCGGGAGAGCCGAGCGAGCGGGAGCCCGCAGCCCGTCCAGGAACAGCTGAAGGTGGCGGTGGACGAAACGGTCGGCCCGGAAGCAGTCCGTGCCGGCCGGGGGCCGGCTGAGCTGGGCCACGGCGATCATGACGTCCCCCACGTCCACGTCGGACCGGAGCTGTCCGGCCGACCTGGCGCGGTCCATGACCTCCGCGACCTGCCGCTCGACTCGTTCGCGCGCGGCCTCCAGGTCCGGATGGTGCTTGTCGAACGTGCTGGAGACCATCGGGCACAGCGCGCTGATCCGCTCGTCGGCGGCGGCGTGCACGAAGCGCTCCAGCGCCTCGAACGCGTCGCCGGTCTCGGCGAGCGCGAGCTCGGCCGCGGCGGCCGTACGGTCCATGACGGAGCAGACGACCTCGCGGACGAGCGCGTCGCGGTCCGGGAAGTTGCGGTACACCGTGGCGTTGCCGACGCCGGCCCGGCGGGCGATCTCGTCGAGCGGCACCTCGGGGCCGTGCTCGACGAACATCTCCCGGGCGGCGGTGACGATCCGCTCCCGGTTGCGCAGGGCGTCGGCACGGGGCCGGGACACCTTGCGCGCTTCGGGGCCGGCGATCTGCACGGCGTACTCCTGCTCTGAAGGGGGTGGCGTTCCCTGGAAGGGGTGGCGCTCCGATCCGGGGAGCGGGTCCCCGTTTCGGTCGGACACATGGCTAAACGGGGAGTGGGTCCCCGGTATTTCCCACTGACGCGACCATTGTTTGTGATCTGACTCACAAACCCCGCGGGCCGCTACTCGCGAGAAACCCACGATCGGTCTCCTCCAACGGGTGTCCCCCCACCCCCCGGCGCAGGGTGAGCACAAGGGTGCAGCCGGAAGCCAGAGGCTGCCGTGGCGCGGGAGGTCCCTTGCAGATCCCTTGCAGGCAGCCGCAGCCTCGGCGCCCCCGGCCGGACCGCACGGGTCCGCCCGGCCGCCGGATACCCAGGCGCCGACTGGCCGCCCTGGCCTGTGTGTCCGCGCTGACCTTCACGGTCAGCACCTCGGCCGGCACGGGTCGTCTCACCCCGGGCGCCAGTACGGCGGGAGCGGGCCCGGTCGTCCTGTCCCACACCCCCGCACACGGCCCCTGCATGATCCGCGGCGCCCGTGAGGTCCAGATGTCCGAGGGCATCCCCACCTCCCCCGGCTACACCCGCTCCACCGGCACCGTCCGCGCCCTCACCTTGATGATCGACTTCTCCGACGCCCCGGGCGAGGGCGAGGCCCAGGACCGCTTCCGCGAGTTCTTCCCGCAGACCCGCGAGTGGTTCCGCACCAGCTCCTACGGCCGCCTCGACTACCGCCCCGAGACCCCGATACCGGGCTGGCTGCGGATGCCGAAGTCCTTCCGGGAGTACGGCATAGAGCGCGGAGCCCCGTTCGAGCCCGGCTACCGCGCGCTGGTCCAGGACCTCGTGGCCGCGGCCGACCCGAAGGTGGACTTCCGCGCGTACGACCTGCTGAACGTCCTGGTCACCCCGAACGCCGGCCCCTCCGCTCTGGACACGGTCCTGTCCGTCACCTTCGCCGGCAACCCGGACGCCCCCACAGCCGACGGCATACCCGTGGCCAACGCCTCCTTCGTCTACTCCCGCCAGGACGACGGCTCCGGCTCCTACGACCGCACCGGCTACCGCGTCCTCCCCCACGAGAACGGCCACGTCTTCGGCCTGCCCGACCTGTACACCGCGGAGGGCGGGGGCGCGGTCGGGCACTGGGACATCATGAGCGAGGACTGGGGCGCCAACAACGACTTTCTCGGCTGGCACAAGTGGAAGCTGGGCTGGCTGGACGCCACCCAGGTCCACTGCGTGGCGACCCCCGGCACCACGGAGTACACCCTCACGCCCCTGGCCCGGGCCGGCGGCTCCAAGCTGGTCTTCGTCCCCCTGGACAGCAGAACCGGCTACGCCGTCGAACTGCGCACCCGCGCCGGCAACGACGAGGCCGTCTGCCGCCCCGGCGTCCTGATCTACAAGGTCGACGCGCGGGTGGACACGGGCATGGGCCCGGTCACCGTCCATGACTCCCGCGGCGACAGCGGCGGCTGCACACGCGCACCGAACGTCCACGCGGAGCTGTCGGACGCGCCGTTCACACCCGGGGAGACATTCCGGGACGCCGGGAGGGGCATCACGATCGAGGTGGCGGAGTCGGGGACGGGAGCGGCGGGGGCGAACGCGGAGAGGGGTTACCGGGTGCGGGTGACGAGGGAGTAAGCAGTACGGCGACACACGCAGGGGCGCACGGGCGACGCCCGCAGACTCACGGCGACGCAGGCAGGGGCACAGGGGCGACGCCCGCAGGCGCCGGCCCCTCGAACCCCGCCCTGCCTCCGGACAGCGCATTCCGGATTACGGTGGGCCTGCCGCGACCGTCGCGAGCGCCGTACCGGAGAGCCGATGCCAGCGAAGCCCACGTCCGAGACCCCGCAGGGGTCCGCCCCGCCGGCCGCCGAGAAGAGGCCGCCGGTGGAGAAGGCACCGCCGGTGAAGAAGAGGCCACCGGGAAAGACGCGGCCACCGGCCGAGAAGAGGCCACCGGTCGAGCATGGGCCGCCGACCGAGAAGGAGCGGCCGACAGAGAAAGAGCGGCCGACCGAGAGTGAACCGTTGGCCGGGAAAGAACCATTGGCCGGGAAAGATCCGTTGGCCGAGAACGAACCACCGACAGAGAAGGCCACCGCGCCCGCCGCGCGGAAGGACGCGCCAGCCACGCGAAAGGGCGCGCCAGCCGCTCACACGGCGAGCACCGCCCGAGAGAGGGAGATCCCCGCCGAGGCGGTCACTCCCCTCATCCGCGGCATCGCGGTGCTGCGGGAACTGACGGAGGCGGACGGCACGCTGAGCCTGAGCGGCCTGGAACGGGCCACCGGCCTCGCCCGCTCCACGGTCGACCGCATCACGGCCACTCTCGCCCGCATGGGCTACGTCCGCTTCGACGGCAGGGACGTACACCTGTCCCCCCGTCTGATGGAACTGGGCAACGCCTACATGTCGGCCCTGCGCCTGCCCGCGCTGCTCTCCCCGCACGCGGACGCCCTGGCCGACGAACTGGACGAGTCGGTCTCCCTCGCGGTCGCCGACCGCGACGGCATCCGCTTCATCCATCAGGCGACCCGCCGCCGCGCGATGTCCCTCAGCTTCCGCATCGGCGACCTCCTTCCCGCCGAACGCACCGCGCCCGGGCCGCTGTTCGCGACGGAGTGGACGGCCGCGGACTGGCAGCGCTGGCGGGACCGCAGGGCGGCCGACCCGAGGGACCTGTCGTTCACGGCCGTACCGCCACGCAGGTACGGGGCGGACACGCGGGACGACGAGACCTTCGCCGACCGTACGGCCGAGGCGTCGGCCCGCGGCTGGTCCGTGGACGACCAGCTGATCGAGCCGGGCCTGGTGGCGATCTCGGTACCCGTCCGCGCTCCCGGCCCGGACCGCCGGATCGTGTGCGTGGCGAGCGTGGTCAGCCACACGAGCCGGCACACCGCGCACCACCTGAGGACGGCCCTCCTGCCGAGGCTGCGGTCAGCGGTCGCGGACATGGAGCGCGCGCTCCGCCGCACCCCGCCCGCCGAACCCGGCCCGCCCCCCTCGGACCTGGCGCTCTGGACGGGCGCCTCGAAGCAGCAACTGGGCCGCGAGTTCATCGAATCCCTGGCCCGGGGCCTGACGGTCCTCACGGCCTTCGGCGAGGGCAGGCCGGAACTGACCCTCACGGAGGTGGCCCGGGCGACGGGCCTGGCCCGGGCGACGGCCCGCCGAGCCCTGATCACCTACGAGCACCTGGACCTGGTGGCCCCGGCCGGCCGCACCTTCACCCTCACCCCTCGGGTCCTCTCCCTCGGCTTCCCGCCCCTGTCCCGCACCTCCCTCCCCGAGATCGCCCAGCCCCACCTGGCCGACCTGACGTCCCGCATCCACGAGTCGACGTCACTGGCGGTGCTGTCGGACTCCGGCGAGGAGATCCAGTACACGGCCCGGGTGGCGACGGCCCGGGTGATGAGCGTGAACATCACCGTGGGCACACGTCTGCCGGCACACGCCACGGCCTTGGGCAGGGTCCTCCTGGCGGACGCGCCCGAAGACGCCCCCCGACCGGAGCCCCTACGGGCCTTCACCCCGCCCACGATCACGGAACAGCAGACCCTGGAAATGGTCCTGACCTCGGTCCGCTCACAGGGCTACGCCCTGGTGGACGAGGAACTGGAAGAGGGCCTCCGCTCGATCGCCGTCCCGATCCGCGACCGGTCGGGCCGGGTGGTGGCGGCCCTGAACGCAGCGATGCACGCGAGCCGCCGCACGCCGCGGGAGTGCGTGACGGACCTCCTCCCCGAACTGACGGCGACGGCCGGCCGCATCCAGACGGACCTCCACACAGCGGCCCGCTTCACCCGCGTCCCCATGTCCTGACCACAGCCCCCTCCGGCACCGGGCCGCGTCGCCGGACGCCCCCACGCCGCCCAGCCGGTCCGGATCCCCGACCTGACCCCACACCCGCCCCACCCACATCCGGTACGCTGACGCCTGTGGTCCTCCCAGACCACGGGCACATCGCTGCTTGCGTTTGCTGCCACTGCCTTCGTGGGATCTGTCGGAAATTCCGTCGTCGCAGCTCAGGCCTCATGCCATGCGACGCCCCCAAACGCTGCAGCGCTGAATCCCAAACGTTTCTGCCGTGTTTTTGCAGCTCACGACCCGTGTCGCACTCGGCAAAAACGAGGCGTGATACACCGCAACCTGTGCACGCCCGCGATAGCAGGGCGACCCCAGCTGGCCGCCCATGCCTGGCGCTCTGGGGGTGAGGGGCTCACCCATAGGAGGGCACACAGCTTGCTACTTGAATAGCTGTCTGCGCAGTCTTGCAGTGTGCCCACTTACTCCAACCCACAGCAGCCCATCGACCGCCGCGTCTGCCTGCTCCTCCTAGATGACCAGGACCGCCTAATGCTGTGCGGCGGTTGCTGCAGCGGCTGGACTATCCCTCAACTATGGCTCGCTCCCGGCACCGACTTTCGAGACGGAGCCGCTCACTACCTCGCCGAACGGCTTCGCATCACCAACCCCCGCTTCGGATCTGTCTATGGAGTCCTTGAAACACAGGATCCCAACTGTTGGGAGCACGACCGCCACACCATTTCACACGTATTGATCGTGAGGATCAGTTCTGACGTGTCTGATGCGCTTCAGGCAACTTCTCGGACACATGCCAGGTGGGGACTCGGCGAACTCAAGTCCCGTTACCGGGAAGTCTCGCCGGAGGGAGTCGTCCCCCTCGCCTCAGGCTACGTAGAGGGGTGGCTTCCCGATGGCCCCATCTCTCTCCACTAAGGCCTACTCTGCAAATGATTCATGACGCACACTGGGTGACCCGCTGGCTTTTGCATCACCCGGCGAAGGCGAGGTTGCGCAGGCGGACGAGGCCATGCGTGGCGTGGTGAACTCCCTCTCCTTTCAGGCGGCAGTCGCGAAGAATCTTCCAGGTCTCGATCGGGGCGAAGGCGTGTTCGACGCGGGCGCGGACCTTACGGTTGGAGGCGTTGTGTCCCTACCTCCAGACGAAGAGTGCGACTGACTCAACCTTCCGCGAGTTCGCGCAAGATAGCAGACGAGCCCCGAGAGTTGACGAGCACGACTGGTCGCGTTCCCCGCTTGGCAGTAATGAAGTCGGTGGCGGCATGCTTCGCCGATGCTGTCACCACGACGAAGACGTCAGCGTTCGCTGCCTGTGCGGCAAGTTTGCTGCTGCCGTCGTGTTCGGCGCTCGTCTCGACGTCGATCTTGGGTACCAGGATGCGCAGTACCTGTGCCGCCCGGATGGTGGCCGACTCGGTCAGGGAATACAGCACCACCTTTGAGTCCTGCAGGTAGCGGTACGGCGCTCCAGGGTCGGTGTCCTGTACTTGCTCGGCAAGCAAGTCTTCCGGGGCGCCGACTCCCAGTTCGCCGGCTATGAGCTTGATGGCCTCAATGTCGGTTGGGTCCAGTGCCGTCTTAAACGGCCTTACCGTGTTGGTGATCTTGTAGAAGAAATCAACAGTGGCGGGACTCGTTGCCGCTGCCGATGTAGCTGTCGCCGTCTGCAGTATGTCGATCGCCCACGTCGTCGTTACAGCTGAGACGTTCGCGGAGATGATGAGATCGGTCCACTCGAGCGCTGAGGCGAACACCTCGGATGTGGGGTTGGCAGACAGCAGATAGTCCAGTAGGGCTTGGGTCTGCACCCGAACGCCAGCCGAATTCTTGCCGCTCAGCGCGAGACCGGCAAGGACACGTTCGCTGAGTTCGGCCGCTCCATCCTCAGTGAAGATGTCGCGGTGCGCCGCCATGAACTGGCCCCCGATCTCACCGAGTTTGCCGAGTACCTCGTCGGATGCATCGTGAAGCCATGCGGTCAGTGCACTGTTGCTCAGTGGCGTCCAGGCGTCAGTTATTTCGGGGCCGGCCGCCAGTGCTGCGCTGCCATGGTCGCCTTCCAGAGCGTCCAGCCAGGTGCGCCAATCCACGTGGGGGCCGTCTTGGGTGAACTGCTCCAGCCAGGCAAGATCATCGCGCAGGCGTGCACTCGCTCCGCCGATCAAGCCATGCAGGTGATGCGTGGAGACGTACTCAAGCACCAATGCTGCTTGCTGTGGTGACTGCAGGTCGCGCGCACAGGTCAGGAGCAGGTATGCCGCGTGGAGGCTCGGTTCGAGTGTCAGCACGACTTCGATGGCTGCCTGAAGTTCGCCCCGGGCCATCATCCCGGTCGCGCGCTCGAGGGGCGATTCGCTCGGGGCGCCGGGCTGGTCCAGGGGGGCGGGTGGCTCCGACGGGGTGGTGGGCTGCGGGGTTTGTTCCCGGTGCAGGTGCAGCACGTTGCGCAGATGGGCGGGGAGGCCGGGTTCGACCGTGCCGGCTTCGTCGAGGAGTCGGTTGAGAGTGTCGTCTCCCGCGTCCTCTTCGACCGCGATGAGGAACTCCACGACAGCCTGCGCCCGACTCGTTATCGGTGTGCCCGAGAACAGGGGCCGGAATGCCGCGGGGAGCGCGGCAACAGCACCGAGTAGTTCATTCTCTGCGCCTGCTGCGTCGTGCGAGGCGAACCATCTGGCGTAGACCGCCTGCTGGATCACTTGAGTGACGCTCAAGGGGCGACGCATGGCGAGGACGTGGTCGAGATCCCGGTCCCCGAGAACGGCCTTCCAATCCTCGAGTCCAGCGAACAGTCGCAGTCGCAGGAAGGCCAGGTTCGGCTGGTCGAGATCGGCGGTCGCCTCAAGTTCTCGCAGGCAGGCCAAGGCGACAGTACGGTCGCGGGCAGCGATGGCGTGTCCGAGGTCGTCGAGGACCTCGACGGTGGTTCGGGGGGCGTCGAACTCCGAGGGCGGCCGGCCGTTGAGGAGTTTGCTGAGAACCAGCAGGGCGTCGCGTACCTGGCCTCGCGCGTGTTTCCAATCCTCCGAATCCGCTGTCGGGCGGGGCAGCACCTCAAAGCGCAGTGGCTTGACAGGTGCCTTTGCCAGTGCGGCGTCGAACGGATCAGCCGGGTTGAGGGCACCACGGTGGCGGGGCAGGTCGCTGAAAGTGGGGCCGATCCAGCTGTCGAGGATGGCGAGTGTCTCGCGCTGCTGGCGCGGGGTGGGCGCGAACCCGTACCACCACAGACGGCCGTGAGAACTTCGTGGCAGGAATCCGATCTGGCGCTGCTGGATGCCTGCCATGAAGTTCTCGAGGATGAGTTGTAGGTTCGGTTCTACCCGTGTGGGCGTGATGTCGTTGCCTGGACCGAAGAATTCCTTGAAGTCGACGCTCATGGCAATTGGTACCTGTTCTGGTATTCGACCCAAGCGCGAGCGATCTGGTCGGGGTCGGATACGACGGTGACGCCTTCCTGGTTCACTCTCTGGCCGAAGAAGGTGAAGTTCATCGAGCCGTGAACATGGAATCGGTCGCTCACCATGCCCTTGTCGTGCAGTGTGTTCCGGATGAGCAGGGTCGGCCGTGGCCCCACCGGGGCGAGGTCGGTGAGGCGTTGTCCTGTGACGACGTTGCGCGGCTCGTCGCGCATGATCACTCTGACGTCCGAGCCACGGCGGGCGAGTTCGATGAGTACTTCCGTCAGCCGGATGGGTCGGGCCGGCAAGGCGGGGAGCACGCTCTTGAACTGTCCGGATGCATTGTCGATGACGACAATGTCGGAGATCCACGGGGACAGTACCCACAAGCGACTTGACGGCGCCAGCAGCTCGGACACCAATAGGTTCTGCACCAGATCGGTGAGTTGTCGAGTCTCGCCGGCCCCGGCGGTGATGATCCTTCTCATGCGGCCACCTCGGCAAGTTCGAGGGTGACCACGACGCTGCCCTCGGAGCGGTGGTCGATCTCGACGACTCGTGGGAAGACTTGGAGGAAGTCCGTTTCGATGGCGCGGATCGACAGATCCACCAGCATGCCTGCCAGGGCGGGTACGTCCTCGGGGGGTGCGATGAGTTGGGCGGATCCCTGTTGGGCCAGGCGTGTGCGCACTAGGGTGACCGCGTCGGGATCTGTCACGCTGATGAGGTCGGCTGTTGACGTGAACAGCCCCCGGAGCAGATCGGGTGCGGCCGGCAAATTGTCGAAGTAGGGGTTCCACGACTGCAGTGCTCCGGAGCGTATGGCCCATCCGCGTGGCCAGAGGGCGCTCTGGATGGCGTCGATACGTTGGCGGTCCGAGGAGTTCGCCGACAGGTTCAGTCCGGGGTCCAAGTCGTGCCTCTGACGCATCAGATAAGCCCAGGTACGCGGCGAGATTTCAAGGCCCAGACGTTGCTCTTGGATCTCCCACTCGTCGACGAGGGTGCGTAGTGCCTGGTCCGTCTGTGCCGTCGATCCGGGCCGGAGCAGGCGGTTTGCCAGGCTCGAGACGACGGATTGTTCCGCGCCGTGGATGCCTGAGGCCCGCAACTGCGCCCGTATGCGGTCAAGGTTTTTCACCCGGTCTGCCTGTGTCGCCGAACTGCGGTACTCAGCAACGAGGTCGAGCCAGTCGCTGCGCTCGGTGGTGTAGCGCACGATCCGCCGCATGTGTGCGTCGACCAGTTCGCTGGTGGAGGGCTGGACGGCTCTCATGATCAGCCGTAGGAACCGCCGCGGGTCGGGGCGCACGCGCGTGGCCAGCGCTTCGATGAAGCCGCCACCGCCGATCGAGGCTTCGGTGAGCCAGACCTGGCCGCGGCGCCATGTGCCGTCGAGGGCGTAGCCGGGCTCTATGTCGACGATGATGCCTTCGGGGTCGTGCTCGGGACAGATCTCCCGGGCGGCCCACAGGGTTGCCTGTCCCAGCGTGGCGAGGACACGCTGGCGCAGCCAGGCTTGGAACTGCGCGGGATCAGGGTTCCAGACCTGATCCGTCAGGTGGTCCAGGCGGGCGACGATGTCCTTGTCGGCGAGGAGTTGGCGCAGTCGCTCACCCACTCGGCCGAGTGTGGCAGATTCGCTTTCCTCGACGTCCGAACTGCGGAACATTGCCCTCAGGGTGTCCGTCAACCGGTCGGCGAAGGTTTCCCGCACCGTCTGGTAGGCGTGGGGAAGCGGCGTGCCGTCGGTCACGGCGGACATCAGCAGCATGCATTCGATGGTCTGGTGCAGCCATTCCAACTGGAACTTGTTCATCTGTTCCAGTAGTTCGGGGTCGTTCGTCAGAACGTGCTGGAACCAGGCGCTGCGCAGGGCTGGGTCGATGTCGCCGGGTGGTGCAATCACCTCTGGCACCGTGATCGTCAGGCGTAGGCCGTCCACGTCGTAGGTGGCTCCGAGACCGATCCGCTCGTCATCGAGCGAGAACTGTGCTTTGACTCGGGCTTCGCCGCCACGGGCGAAGACCAGGCTGGCCTCGCTCTGGACGGCAAGACGGCGGACCTCGACGTGGGCGTTTTGAGCGTGCAGGAAGAAGCGTGCTTCATCAATGAGGCCGCCAATGGGGTCCGACAGGGGAAGGCGGGCGACCAGGCCGAGGCCCCTCTCCAGGAACTGGGATCGCCAGAGCAGGGCCGCGTTGGAAGCATCCTTGAGTTCTGGCGGTGCGAGTTGGAGTTCCACCCTGTCGGGACGGACGATGGGGATGGGGGTGGGGACTCCGCCGACTTCGACGGTGGCGGCCTCCTCCCGATGGTGCGCCTGAAGGACAGGGGCGAGGTCCATGACGGTCTCGCGCTGCCCGTAGGGAATGGGGATCCAGTGCCGGTGCTCGAGGTTGCGGGTGGCAAAGCGCCGTGACACTCGTCCGGGCGCGTATTCGCGCAGCATCTGGGCCAGGCTCATCGCCTGCAGCTCAGGTTCCTTTTCCCACGACTGTTGGGGGGGGATGACCACGTACGCTTCGGGAAGTGCGAGTTCGCTAAAGAGGTTCTCGGGGAAGAAGTCGGGCAGCGGATTTTTGCCCATTGTGTCCTTGCCCGTGGCGTACGTGTGGTCCTCGGCGATGGCCCACTCGTTGTCCAGTCGTCGGGCCAGTGTGGGCACGGCCGCCAGGATGAGCGGGCGAGGGGGGTGCCACAGGATCTCGGCGGCCAACTCCTCGGGCACCTGGAGTGCGCCTTCGATCCACAGACGGAGGCTGCGCTGGCGGCCGGGGTCGCGCAGCAGGTCACGCAGGATGGTGACGGCTGTCTGCTGGACCTTGCGGTTCTCCAGGTAGTCCGGATCGGCGAGACCCTTCAAGTCACGCCACAGCTTTGCGTACCGGTGAACGGGCTGCAGTTGATCTGCCAGCCAGTCAAGCATTGCCAAAGTGGCTTGAATGCGCAGGACCGCGCGGTTGCGGATGGGAAGAACCAGTTCGGGCAGGACGGGATCGAACAGCGCGTCCCAGGCCTCGTAGGTGGCACGGTCGCGACCGTAGTCGGAGAGCACAACGACGGTGTACGGGCGCATGCGGCGGCTTCGGCCGGCTCGGCCCTTGCGCTGCAGGAACGCGGCGACGCCGCGGGGCGCCTTGTGCTGCAGCACGGCACCGACATCTGGATCGTCGAAGCCGACCTCGAGCGAGGCGGTGGCGACGACGAGTTGGGACGCGGTGTCGACTCCTGCGTCTTGTGAGGTAGTCCGGCTCACGTTGAGGCCTGGGCGGTCGAGTGCGTGGCCCAGTTTCACTGGCAGGTCCCAGACCTGGCCTGCGCGCCGCTGGTCGGTGAGGTTGTCTTGCCCGGGACGTCGCAGGGATGCCAGGGGGTCTTTGAACTGCTGGGTACGTGGGGCGCGGTAGCGCTGGCCTTCCGCGTCGAGGAGGTAGAAGAAGAGCCGGTTGGTGACGTCGAGGTCGTCGGTGAAGACGAACGCCTTGGTGCCCAGAAGTCCTTGGGATGTGCGCTGTGCCGGGTGGTCGAGGACGCGCGGGAGAAGCATTGCTGTCTGGATGGTGGTGGACAGCACGGAGGCGCCGCTGGTCGGGTCGCTGCGCACTGCGACCATGTATTCGGCGCCCTCGTAGTCCATCTCGTCTGCGTCCGGTTCGATGTTGGTGACGAGTTCATCGTCAACGCCCGTCAGATCGGCCATGTGGCGAACGGCGTTCGACAGCGTCGCGGACAGGCCGACGAAGGTGACCGGACTGCGCAGAGAGTGGTGCCAGCGCCGCAGGACGAGGGCTGCCTGGGCGCCGGTGGTGCCGCTGTAGGTGTGGATCTCGTCGAGCAGCATCAGGCGCGGTTTCTTGGCCGCGCCGACACCGAGCAGTTTGCCCAGCGATAGGTCGGACAGACCGCGGTTGAGCATTTCGGTGGTGGTGAACAGCACGTCCGGAGGCCGCTGGCTCATCCGATGCCGGGTCAGGACCAGCATGGAGTCGTCGAACACGCGCGAGCAGGTGCCGCAGGTCAAGCGTTCCGTTCTGGCCCTGGCGTCCTGCTCGGACCAGAACAGTGCGCCCCCGCACACGGTGTATCCGTTTCCGGGGCAGGTGAAGTGAGGGCACTGAAAGCCTTCGGCCCGTTTTATCCACGTGGAATAGGGGGCCGTCAGACTTTTCGTGCTGGTCGGGGTGTCCTTGTTGAGCACCCCGATGGTCATGGGCCGGCCGTTGGTCTTCGTCCACAGGTGGTCGAGTCGCCGGGCGTGCGCGAAAGCTGTGTTGAGTTGGTCCTTGAGGAGTTCGTTGCGCGGGTAGACGGCGAGCGCACGTGTCCATGCCGACGCGTCCTGGAGTCCCGTCAGGTAAGCGAAGGCCGGCAGGTAGAAAGCGAGTGTCTTGCCGCTTCCGGTGCCGGCGCCGACGACTGTGGCGGTGGTGATGTTGGACTGCAGGGCCGTGAAGATCTGGCGGCTGGCACGAACCTGGAACCCGCTGAGGTCGGCGTGTTTGGGCCCTTTCCGCGTCATGGCATCGATGACCTGGCGGTAGAGGTCGTGGAGCGCATCGGTGCCGTCGATGACGGCGTGTCTGGGCTGATCGCGCCGCGGGTAGGCGCGGGCGCGCCGGGCGTAGCGGAAGTCCGAGACGAGAGCGGTACCTTGGCGCCAGGCCGTGGGGTCGTTGGAGGGGAAGATTTGGCGCAGACGGGCCAGCAGACGCAGCGTCTCGCCGTTGCGGGTACGCCACTGCGACGGCGAGACCGCATCATCGCGGATGATCAGACCCTTGTCCTCGAGGGCCTCGATTGCCTCCTGTGCGGTGTCCAGTTCGGCGCGCTTGATGAGAACGTCATCGACGTGGGTGTGCAGTTCGTCGTCGGTGAATCCGCCGTCGACAACGCCCCAGGACAGCAGGGGGTCCTCGTGTGCTTCGAGGACGTCGAGGATTTCACTCTCGGTCTCAGGAGTCATCGCAGCCTCACCCAGAAGCGGTCCAGGATTCCCAGCCTCGACAGCCCGGCAAGGACTTCGGGGGTGAAGGAGTTCAGGGGCGTCCCGGTGGCTTCCTGAGCGCCCGTGATCACTCGGGCGAGGACCGGGTCAACGAGTTCGGAGATCTGCTGGCCGCATGCGTGGAGGCTCTCCAGCGCCGCGGCCAGCCTTGCGACGTCGCCCAACTCGGGGACGGCGCGGTTTTTCAGGACGTTGAGCACGCCATGCGCCTTCTCGATCTTGATGCGGATCTCTTCCACGTCGATCCCGCTCTTGTTCAGCGTAGCGACGAGATCCTCATTGATCACCGGTACTTCGCGGTTACGTTCAGCAGTCCATGCCTGCTCAACGCTCCCGCGAAGGCCCTTGACGAAGCCATCGGCCGCCTTGATCTGCGCCTTCAGTGCTTGCGGTGGGGTATCGGCGTCCTGGCTGGGGAGCGTTTCGGCGAGCACGTGCAGGTCTGCGGCCAGTTGGGCGGCCTGCGGACCGAGGTCTGCGTCGAAAGGGGCATGGGCTGCGCGCAGTTCGGCGACGCCTCGGCTGAGGCGCTGCATCGTCTCGATGAGCGTCTCGACCCTCTCGGCCAACTCGGCCAACTCGCCGGTGCGGCGGTTGATCTTGTTCTCGTCGTGGGCAGCGACCGCTGCTACACGCAGACGCTGAACTTGTTCGATGAGCGTCATGCGCCTCCCTCGCATCCGGCCACGTCCATGACCTCACGGCTCAAGGTATCCAGCCCGGCCACGAGCCGCTGGAGGGTCTCGTCGTACTCGCGCTGAGCCTCCGAGGCGGGTCCGGCCTGGAGCTTTTGCTCCAGTGCGTTCACGGCTTCCAATGCAGGCTCGAGCCAGGCTCGAATGCGCAGGGCCGGCCTTTCGTCCTGGGTCATCAGGCGCAGGCGCTGATCGGCGGTGAGGGTGGGCCAGCCGTTGAGGCCCTCAGTCAGGTCTGTCACCTTCTTCAGATCACTGGGTTTCACCGCCTTCGCCGCGTCGTGGAGGGCGGGCAGGTTGATCGAGTTGGCTGACTGGCCAAGCGCCGCCAGGTCGGAGAGCAGGGTGTTGAGGGCATGGGCCACCTGGGCGACGTCACCGCCGAGATCGCTCACGTTGGGTACCAGCCGTCGCGTTTCGTTGAGCATCGGATCCAACGTGGTGGTTCGCTTCTCGATGTCGTCCGCCGCTTTTCTGATCTGCTCGGGGACGTGCTCGGGCCAGGGCGCCTCAGCCGCGTCGTCGCGCATTGCGCGCACAAGGCGGGGCAGGTCAATGGCCAGCGGCTTGCCGGTGCCCTGGCGGTAGGACGTCAAGCGGAGCAGTCGCCGCTGAAGGGTGTTGCGATCCGCTTTCGGGTCGACGAAGCGGTCTTGCAGTCGTCGCATGTGGGGCCGTTGCACGGGATCAGCCAACTTCGGCGGGCTGGCGAAGAGCGCCTTGACCCGGCTGATTGCGTCGCTCTTATACGAGTCTGAGATCCCCAGGGCCTTACTGACGGACAGAAGAGCGTGCGCGAGTCGGCCCAGTTCGGCGTCGTCACCTTCCGAAGGAAGGAGGAAAGCGGACACGCTGTCCGCCCATTCCTGGACCCTGTTCACGCACAGGCTCTGCAGCGCGTCTCCTTGCGGCACGTCCTCCCAGGACCCTTTTGCGTTCACCCAGGCGAGGGCACGAAGAACGCGGACGTCCTCCACGTTGCGGTGGTCGATCGAGATCAGCGCGGTCTGCAGGGCACTGCCGTCCAGTGCGATCGAAGTGTTGGCATCAAAGCTCGGCGCGAGTTCCGCCCTCGCCTTGGTCCAGTCTCCGCTGTCGCCTCCGTATCCGTCTTCGAGCCCCAGACAGCCGACGACGGCGGTGTGCACGATCTTCCGGAGATCGTTGCGGTGGCTCTGAAGAAGCTTGCCGCTGTTGTGCCACTCGTCGACCGCCTGGACCAGGGGCGGCTTCGAAGCCGCCGGGGACGGACGCGGGGGTGGCGGCGTGAGCGGGGGCGGCGTCGGCAGGTCCACCACACGGGGTGGCTGCGTATTGTCCAAGGGCCGGACGGGCTCCTGCCCTGACGGCTGATGCGGGAGGGTCTGCTGCTCGGTGATGAGGTCAGGCAGGGGCGGGATAGCGAATGCTTCGTGGATCGTCGGGTGAAGGTTCTGCGGTCCGTGGCCCGGCCCCCAGAAGCGGACCATCCGGACGCGGCGCTCGGAGAGCGCGGGGTCACCTGGCGTGCGCAGCCGGACCTGGTCCTCGACGTTGTCGAGGATGTCCAGCGCACCGGTGTGGAAGTCGTTCTCGAATCCGGTGCTGGGAAAGCGGCCTTCGTCGAGTTCGGTCTGGTCGCGGTGGAGGACGGGGCGTATGACGCGGGTCAGCACGTCGCGGGCGACAAAGGCATCGCCTTTAGACTGGCTGCGGATGGCCCGGTCGAGTGCTGTCCTGCTGAATGGGAACAGGCCGACGCCTTCAACCTCCCCGAACGCCTGGTGGCACTTGTCTCGGACGGGGCATTGCAGACAGTGGTTGGGCTCCGGGCGTTCGTGCGTGCGATGCTTGTCGATCTCCTGGGAGCCGACGCGTACCGCGTTGAGGTACCGGGCGGCGAACCGTGCGGGGTCGAACGGGGCCGTCTTGTCCGCGGGAAGTTCGAGATCGAAGACCTTGTAGGTCCGCGTGTACACCGTCTCCGGCATCTGGTTGACGAAGTAACCAGTGGTGACGGCCATGACAACACGCATCGGGCACAGGGCGAGCGTCTCGGTGGGCAGTAGGGTCATTGCGTCGATGAGGCCGCCCTGGATGCCTTGGAAGATCGAGAAGTCCTCGATCAGGAGGAGGAGTTCCAGTCCCTGCCTGTACAGGTCGAGGCGTAGTTCGACGAGGAGTTGCTTGAGGTCGTCTCCCCCAATTCCGAAGACCTCGCTGACCGCCGGTCCGAGTTGCTCGTTGAGCATCTTCGCTGCCAGGTCCCGCAGGGGGGCATCGCTGGCGAGTGCGCTGGCGACGCTTGCAGCGTCGGCGCCGGCCTTACTGACATCGTCGACCGAAAGGTCCAGGTCTGCCGCGGTGAAACCGAACGCGTCCTCCTTGTCCTCCGAGCCCTTGCCGGAGAGCTTTTCCCGGACCAGACGCGCGATGGGACCGTTGTCGGCGAGCAATCGCCTGCGAAAGACGGGGTCGCCCAGCAGTGCGGGCAGGCCCTCCGCGGAGGCAAGGAAGGCGCGGAGATCGTTCTCCTCGGGTGTGCCGTCTTTGTCTGCTCCGCGGGTCTCGACCAGGACAGCCAACTCGTTGCGCAGGCGGAGCTGTGCTGTTGTTTCGTCTGCGGCAGCGTCCGAAGCAGCGGCGACCTTCGCGCGCAACTCCGCGGCGCGTTCGCTGGTGGCGTGTTCCAGGATGAGTTCGAGGATCCCTCGCAGCGACATGCGGTGTTTGGGGACAAAGATCAGCCGGGTCGCGTCGTTGGGCTTCAGGTTGATGCGAAGCCAGCGGATCAGGTGCGACTTGCCTGTGCCCGACTTCCCGAGGATGGGGATGATGGGCTGGTCCGCCGGCAGTTCCTCGACGGCGCGCCGCAGGTTGTGTTCGTCGACGATGGTGCCGCCGATGGCGCTGTCCACCTGGTGGCGCAGGAGGATCGGGATCGAAGTGTGCGTGGCGAGGAAGACCCCGTCAGAGGTGCTCTCTGCCTCGACCGGAATGATGGCAGGGGCCTCACGGGCCTCCCAGCATGCTGCAGGAAGAGTGCCCCGCCAGGTCATCGCTTTCCTCCTTGAACCAGGGTGACGTGCGTTTGGCGTTGGCTGTCGAATCGCGACAGCCGGATGCCGTCGGCGTCCGGCAGGGTGTCGAAGACGAGCCGGCCGCGGTCCTGCAAAATGCGCAGTGCCTGGCCTACCGAACTGTCGGCGCAGTCTTGTGCGATGCCCGGGTCGGGGTCTCCGTCGGGAAGGTACGCCACAAGGGAGGCGCGGACGAGACCGCCGTGCAGCACAGGCAGTTTGGCCGCCAACTGGCCCAGGAAGTCGCCAATGGGCACCTGTCCGGCAGGCAGTTCGTCCAAGACATCGTTGATCGCCACGACGGGGAGGGGCACAAATCCCGATCTGGCCTGTACGAGCGAGGGCGCCGCGAGGCCAAGTGCCTGTCCCCATCGGGCGACGGGACCCCAACGGGTGTCGTTGGTGATGGCCCAGGTGTCATTGTCCGGGTCCGGGAACTGCGCGTGCTGGAGGGCCTGAACGCCGCTGGTCCACGACAGGGGACGCCCGAGCGCATCCTGCGCAAGGAACCACGACATCGCTCTCAGCAGATCACGCGCCCCGCCGGTGAGGCTCTCTCCCGGGCCGGTCTGCCACGGGTCACCGTCGCGGTCCAGATCGAGGGCATGCTTTTGAAGTGCCCGGCGGAACACTATCGGCGACAGGGTGCCTCCCCTGGCAGCGACGGTGTCGCTCACGGTGATCACACCGGCCGTGTCACTGCAGAGCATCCCGATCGCCCGGAAGGTGTACAGGGTGTCCGCGACCCCTTCAGCGGAGGAGATGGCCTCGTTCAGGCCTGGCGGTCTGAACGCCTCGATCAACTCTTCCTCGGTCCAGGCCCGTCGGGATCCGGTGAGGAAGTTGATGATGGAGCGGCCAAGCGCCGGGAGGCTTCGCGGTGGGTTCAGGACAGCCATCAGAGTCTCCTGAGGAAGTCGTCAATGGTCCAGTGAGGGCTGCGGATGCTCTTGATGAGGGCATCTGGATAGGCCGGGTCGGGCATGTCTTCCGGGACGACCACGACGCGCAGCGGTCCGCTGGTGGGGGCGAGCCATGAGAGGGGCGGCGTCTGCCCATGGTCCATCAGGATCAGGCTCGGCACAGAGAGGCGTGCAGGTACCCCGCCGGTACGCAGGGGGTCCACGGCAACCATGCCCTCGTCGGCGAACCGCGAGGCCGTACGGATGGCCGGGAGCCCAAACAGCGCGGCGGGGGCGACGATGCCGCGTACGCCGTTGGTGACGCATGACTGGATGAGGTTGCTCAGGGCATTTCTGAGGCGTCCGCTGGGGTAAGTGACCACAATGTTGCGGTGACCGGCGGCCAGGTTCGCCAGGGCTGCGCTGGGGCTTCTGCCGAGATCGGGCATGAGCGCTTCTCCGACGAGCGGACGCGCGGTGTGCAAGATGCGCTCGTGCACGTGCCCCTCTGCCGGGCATCCGGAGCACGCGGGCGCCACGTTCTGGCTAGCCCTCATCGTGCCTATGCCCATGTAGGTGTACTCCTCGCTCAGTACGCGTCCCCAGCATTCTCTTCTTGCCAGCAGGCGGGTGATGCGCGCCGTTGAGGCGGCTTCGGCGTTTTTGATCTCCGTGCGGGTCCGCTGCAGGGCAGCCTCAAGGGTCTCCTGGTCCAGGTTGGCCACGTGCGGTCTGAGACGTACCGGAACGTGGCTTACGAAGGCAGCCCACTCCTTGTTGAACCGTGCTTGCCACGCCTGCTCGGGCTCGCCGGGGATGCGTTCGACCACCGGGGGGTCCAGCCTCTCGATGGTGATGAGGTTGGCGCGTTCCATCAGGACGAGCGTGTTGCGGTTCCACAGTTGGTTGGCGTCCGAGGGCTCTTCGCCGTGCTCGGGTACAACCGTGGTGTCCAGGACCAGGCCGTTACCCGGCTCCTTCGGGGACAGGTCCTGATCCCGCATGGCTTCCCATCGGTTCCACGCCTTGACGTCCCCGATCACGGTCGCGTTTTCGACTCGCTGGCCTTCGGCCGCGTCAGGCATGGCGGGAAGCCAGACTGACAGCGCCGCGTGGCCGTCGCGTCCCCCGCGACCGACTTCTTGGTAGAAGCGGTCGACTGAAGCAGGGACGCACGCATGTACCACGGTACGGACGTCGCTCTGGTCCACCCCCAGACCGAAAGCGCTGGTGCCGACCACGATGTCGGTCGTTGTCGGCCCGTCGTCGCCGGACCATCCACGCATGATGCCAAGACGCTCGGCAGAACCGAGGCCTCCGTGGAAAACGGCGGTGCGTGCAAACCCGGCGGCCCGCAGACGCTCAGCGATGGTCCTGGCGGGCTCCTTCTTGGTGGTGTAGATGATCGCCGGCCGCGGAAGGTGGTGCATCGCTTCGACAAGGCGTTCCATCCGGGCGCCGGGGGACGTGGTAGTGCCCAGCAAGTACCGCAGTTCGGAGCGCAGGAAGGTCGACCCGACGAACAGTGACTCGGCGCTGCCTGCGAAGAGTTGATCGTTGAGTTGGAGGCTGGGCGCTGACAGCGTTGCGGACAGAAGTGTGACGCGTGGCGGGGGGTGCCCGGCCCCGGTGGCGAGTTCTCGCAGTTCTCCCACAAGCGAGGCGACGATCTGGAACTCCGGACGAAAGCTCAAGCCCCACAGGCGTACCAGGTGCGCCTCGTCGATGACCAGGTTGGTGAGTTGGCCGGACGCTGCAAGGGTGCGCAGCGTCGCGGTGAATCCGCGTACGAGGGCTTCGGGGGAAGTGAGGAGGATCCGCTGCGTTCCCTCGCGCAGGCGTTCTTTGATGACTGCGCGTTCCTCGCTGACGCGGTCACTGTGATAGGCCAATTCGCGAGGGAGCACGGACGTCGGGAATCGCTTGTGCAGGTGGCGTTCCTGGTCGAGCGCCAAGGCGATGGTGGGCAGCACCACGATGGTGGTTCCGCGTGCACGAAGCAGCCCAGGGGCCAGGCCGACGAGAGATTTGCCCGTGCCGGTGGGCAGGACGACATGCAGGGTGGAGGCCGGATCTGCCAAGCAGGCGGTGCGAACTGCGCTGGCTTGGCTGCGTGAGCGGTAGTGGCCGATGTCGGGAGCGATCGCGTGCAGGGCTGGATCGACTGGCACCGGGCTGTTCGGGCGAGCGCTGGTCTCCACCGTCGTGTTGTCGGTGCCTACGAACGGCCCGGGGCTTGCGCAGGCGAGATCGATCCAGCGGGGGTCGCCGTGGAGCCAGCCAGGCGCCCAGGCATCACCGAGTCGCACAGTGTGCCGTGTGGCTCCGAACCGTTCGACACGCAGGTGTGCTTGCTCGAGTGCCTGCAGTTCGATTCCGCGTGCGTGGAGGTTGATCTCCAGTTCGTGATGGTGCTGCCCTGTCACGCCCGCTTGATGGCGAAGCATCTGAGCCAGGAGAGCGGCGATGTCGCCGCTGAGGGCGGGCCCGGCAAGGCCGGAGCGCCAGGCATCGGCGAACCGCCGGTGGGGGCCGGTGAGCTGATCTGCCGATGCCCCCTTTCCCAGGACAAGGCGCTGAACGATGTCGAGTTGAGCGGTCACGCGCAACCGTCCTGCTCCAGGCTGCGGCCCGAGACCACGACCACACCGGTGCTGTCTAGGCGGAGCGAAGGTGTTTGGAGGGCTGTCATCAGCGCTTGGCCCGCCAGCGCCTCCGTCTCCACTTCTTCCTCCAGTTCAGCGCGCTCGTTTCCCTCTGACCGCGCGGCACGCAATCTCAGCTGCCGCAGTCGGGTGACTACGTCGGTCTCGGCGAGGGCCAGGGCCCGTGTGCGGGTCTCACTTGCGGCGTCGTCGCTGTGGACCAGGCGCTGAGCCCTGTGCTCAGCAGCACGCCAGCGCGGCCCCCATTGTTCGGCCGGAATGAGTTCGTATGCGTGTTCGATGCGCTCTGAGTTGAGTGCGTAGTCGCCTCCGGGCTCTGCGGGCGTCGGCTTGGCATAGCGCGCCTGCAGGGCGTCGAGGTGGCGCCCGTCGGTGATGGGTGTGCCATCTGCGTCGGTCCACACGGTCGCAATGAGCGGCGGGAAGAGCGCGTCGGCGCGGCGTCGCAGCGACGGCAAGTCCACCAGGTCGCTGGTCCAGGCTGCAGCAAGTTGGTCGAGCAGGTCGCTTTCCGGGCTGGCCTGCAGCGGCTGCGCTTCGATGGCGTAGTCGAAGCGGTAGGCAAGGCGCTCTGCGTAGGGCCAGGTGGGGATCCACCGCCACATGCCGAAGGCTCTCCCCCGGTCGTCGTTCCACAGGAAGTCGGACACGGCATCGATGAACTGATCGCCGTAGCGGTAGAGGCGGACGTCTTCGTGCTCGACGGCCACTTTGCGCACGAAGGTGCCGCGGTGTCCTGCGAGCGGCACGAAGTCGCGCTGCAGTCGCGCTGCGGATACCAGCGGCATCTGGACGCGTCCGGCTGCCAGCCGGCTGACGGGTTCGTAGCTGCCGATCGCATGGGCGGGGTCGCCTACGGGGGCGAACCGCAGGTTTCCGGCCGCCCGCCGCGAGGACAGCAGTGCATCGGTGACGTCGGCGAACGAGGCTGCCTGGCTCTCCGATGCCATCATCCGTCCGTACACCGAGCGCTCGTCAGCGGGTGCTTCGATGCTGTCCAGGGCGTCCTGTTCCTGTACGCGCTTGACCTCGTCCTCGAGCATGGTGCGGACCATGCGGATGGCGTCGGGTGCGGCATCGGCACCGTGCTCGAACAGCAGGTCCCAGGCGGCGTCTGTGGCGGCGTCCACCGCATGCTGCAGGCTGGCTATCGACGTGTCGAAGATGGCGAACCCTTCGCTGAGGATCTGCATCCACGCTGCGGCAAACGACTGCGCGTCGGTCGTCTCGGCCACCCAGCAGGAGCGCCAGGCGCCGCCTTCGCGACGGGCGTCCCAGCGGTCGCACCGGCCGATACGCTGCTCGAGGCGGTTTGCCCTGGGCGGCAGGCCCACGTGGATGAGGAGATCGGCGAACTGGAGGTTGCGTCCTTCTTCCGCTGAGTGGTCGGCAACGAGGACGGCCGCCGTCCGGCTCTGCTCGAAATCCCGCACTGCCTGCTCGGAGGCTGCGGGCGAGTCGCTCGCCAGGTGCTGGTAGACAGCCCCGGGAAGCACTTCCTTGAACGCGCCGGCCAACTCCCCTGCCAACTGCGAGGTCGGGCAGAAGACGACCACCCGCTCACGTGCTTTGAACAGGTAGGTCAGTGCATCGGCCAGCGGGCGTGCCATGTCGCGGCGGCGGCTGATGAAGCGCAGGTCACTCTCGATGCGGTCGAGCGCGTCCTGCTCGCCCGGCGTGGCGGCCACTCGGGACTGGGCCCACGCGCACAGGGCGTCCGGGTCCAAGGACAATGCCACGGCCGTCGCGAAGGCCGACGCTGCCTCGTGGCGGGCCTCTTCGTCGAACTCACAAGCAGCAAGAGCCTCCTGGCGCCAGTTATCCAAAAGGGGGGCAAGGCCGGCAAAAGCGGACGAGGGAAGAACCACCTGCTGGGGGCGCAGACGCCCGGTGACCCGGTACGACTCGTGCAGCGCAGCGGTACGACGGGTGCGCAGCATCCGGCGGTGGACCCGATACACCTCGGACACGTAGGTGCGCAGCGCGCCGATCGCAACGGCCAGCGCATGCCGGTCCGGTCCTGCGACTGCCTGCCTGACCTCACCGATCAAGGCGGCGACTTCAGCGTCTTCAGGGAACGCGGCGCCGATCTCCGTGAGGCGCTTGTTCAGCAGCACGCCAGGAAAGTGGGGCTGCAGTCCAAGGAACAGCCGGCCCAGCGCGGAACGCGCCTCAATGCGCCGTCGCAGGTCTTCGGCCGTCGTGTCCCGGTACACGGCCGGGTCGAGCAGTTTGAGCATGGCCAGGAAGGCACGTTCGTTGTGCAGCGCGGGCGTCGCCGACAGCAGCAGCAAGCGCGGGCTGGCGGTGGCAACCTCGGCAAGGCGCGTGTAGCGGCTGGACAGTTCGGGCTGCTCGCTGTGCGCCAGGCGGGCCAGATGGTGCGCCTCATCGACCACGACGAGATCAGCCGGTACCCATGTGTCGGGTGCGTCGTCGCGGGAGTACATGATGCGGGCGCCCGGGAAGTCACCGGTGCGGAACTTGCCCGCCAGTTCGCGGCGCCATTGCTCCACGAGGAACGGCGGGAGAATCAGCTGCACGGTGAGGTCGGGCTGGTCCAGCAGGAGTTCCCGCACGACAAGGCCGGCCTCGATCGTCTTGCCGAGACCTACCTCATCGGCCAGGAGGTAGCGCTGCACTGGGTCCTGCAGCACGCGCCACACGGTCTCGACCTGGTGCTCGTACAACTCGATACCGCTCGAGAGGGCGCCGCGCATGCCATGGGCCGCCGAACGCTGCGTCAGGGTGCTCTGCAGGAAGGGGCGCCTCATGTCGGCCAGCAGAGGCGATTCCAGCAGTCCGGCGCCGGCAAAGCCGACGGGGTCGGTCAGCGGCTGGTCCCAGCGGACATACAGGTCCTCTTCGGCAAGGTATCCCTCCCAGTTGCGCGCCCGCACGTGGATGTCCCGGTGGGCTGTGGCCTCGATGACGCGCCCGGAGCGCCATGCGGCACCCGTTGACCAGAACACCCGCGTCTCGGGTGCCAGCGTGAACCGCTTAAGGCCCTTCCTGGGGACGGTGTGACGACGGCGCTCGTCCGGAGGCTGTCCTGGGGTGTCGAAGTACTCAAGGATCAGGCCATCGCCGTCCTTGCCTACGAGTTTGCCTGCCCCGAGCGTGTTGGCGCTGGATACGAGCAGGTCGCCCCGGCGCAGCGACAGACCGCGGGAGGTGTCGCTGCTGCGCGCCGGACGGCTCGCCTTCGCTGTGCGGGGCCGTGCCGACGCCGCCTTGCCCGCGCCGCCGTCGATGGTCCGTGATCCACGGCATTGCGGGAACCGTGAACAGCCCCAGAAGCAGTTGCCTGCGTTAGGTCCCCGCGATGCGAATTGCATGACCATTTTGGCGCCGCACCGGGGACACACGACAGCATCATCCGTCACAGGCACACTCCGAAAGAGCAGCGCAGGCAGGCGCCGTCGGCAGGTTAGGACGGCGCAGGCGACCCGGCGCCATTCTGCCGGGCTGCCGGGACGGCCGTGGAGTGCGCACGCGCAGGTCCTGACGCACGCGCTGGGTGGAGGCAACGGCAGGCAGTTGCGCGCCCGTGCGGAGCGGGGCGCCCACGTGGTGCACGTGTCCGCTGCCCGGCGCCGACTGACGATGCAGAACACCGCGTCGGCAGGCTGGGGAGCCGACCGGCCCACGCGTCGGTGCACGGCCATGCGCAGCGGTGCAGTGTGCCAGCAGCACGGATTCCTCTACGGCCTCACAGCAGGTGAGTGTGGAGCTTTCCCACTTGTGCAAGACGGCACGCCCACACCTCCAACAACCGGCAAAGCAGCACAACTCCCCCACGCTCGGCCTTGGCATTGCACTTCCTTCACAAGGTGCTCACATCCAGCTGGTTGCAGCGTAAACGGAGCCACTGACAGTGCCTCCGCCCGGGCGTGCCGGTCTGCCGCGGCCCCGCGACGGAAAAATGCTGCTCACCATGCCGGAAGCTCCCCCTGCCCCGCTCGATGTCACCACGGTCGCGTACCGACTCGCGCCGCCCCGCCCCCTACGGCATATTCAGCGCACGTTGGCGGTGATCGTGCCGTTCACGATCACCATGGAATACCGATCCATGAGGTACGTGCAAGGCGATGGACTATTTCCACCGAAGCAGTGTGTCTGCCGGGAGGCGGATGGGGCCACCCGGGGAGCGATTGGAGCCAGGCCGATAAGCCGACGCGGCCGTTCAGACGGCAGATGGAGGCGAGGTGTTCGAACGTTGCAGCGGAGCGAGTCGGGCGCTGCGCGCTCGATGGCCAACGGTACGCCGCACGAGGAGGCCGGCGCGGTGCGCCGACTGCGTCATTGGCCACGGTGCGAGGATGAAGGACTGTTCGGAACGAGACGCCGGACCTTATACGTGCCGTGGGACGGCCACACTCGCTGCGCGGTGGGGATGCTTGCTTATCCCGGCGTCTCGTCGGCAGTGATGAGCGTTGGCGCTGAACGTGGGCAGGGCGGAGAATTCGCTGCGTAGTGTGTCTGCCGCTGGCCGGCCGATGTTGCGCCGTGCCTACCGACGGCGGCAACGCGCAAGACGGCCGCCTGGATTCGCCTCGGCTTGCGTGCCTGGAACGCCGCTCTTGCCAGGCGCGACGCCGACACCGCGCCGATCATCGCAGCCCTGCTGCCCAGCACCAATGGGCAGGTTATACGCGGCACCAACCCTTCGTGCTGTTGCGCAGTGCGGACGCACCCTCATCGAGAGGGTGCGAAACGGTTGACCGACAGGCGACATCCCGGATTCACCGCGCCGGGCCAGGGCACGGTGAACGGGTGCTACGTCAGTTGCGGACGGCACGTACCAGCAGGTCGGTAAGGAGACGGATGTCGTTGGGTGTGTTTTGCAGGCCATTCCAACGACGCTGTTCGCCGTCGGCAAAGCGCCACATACCGGAGGTCCAGGCGGTAATGGGCATCAGCCCCAGGACGGCGTTGCGTACCTCGTCGCAGTCGACGTCTTCGGCAGGCATGCCGTCGGTGAGAGTGTCCATGACGAAGCCCATGGCTTGGATGCCGACACCGTGGGTGAGGCGGGACTGGCGAGGCGGGAGTTTCCAAGCGTCGCTGAAGGTGTCCCTCACGATGTTCCAATACGCGCGCAGATGCTTCAGCATGCGCTCTACGTCGCCGGAGCCGTCTTCGGGGTTGCGGTACTGGTAGAGAGCGCCTTCGAAGAGGCTGTGTTCCAGCATGCGCAGCATGCTGGTGTCCTTGATATTGCCGTGCGGTGAGGTGGGGCTGGCTACCCTGCCGTAGAAGGGGCCCTGGCCATCGGTGTTGAGGCGGGTCATCAACTGGGCGGGCAGGCGCCGACGGGCGTAGGCGGGGGGAAGGTGTCCGCTGGTTTCGGGCAGCAGTTCGTGGATGAGGCCCTTAGGCAACGGTTTGGTGGAGTTGACCAGGATGAACTGAGAGCGCTGGTCTTCTTGGTTGTCGGCGATGAACCCGACGGCGGCGACGGGGAATTCGGCCAGGTCCGCGTCGCGGATGGCGGCGCTGCGCTGCTGGCCATCCACAATCAGGGCGGGCTTGTCCTCGTCGGTAAGAGATTCATCCACCGGGATCACCAGCACGCCGGGGACCGAGTAGTCCACGCCGGCTTTCGGGCGGATGCCAGTTTCGAAGCGGACGGTGTCGTCGAATGCCAGGACGAGCGCGTTGGGGAGCATGGCGTGCTCGGACTCGAGGTAACGGCGGATGCCGCGGATGTGGCTGAGAACCTCGGGCCGCTGGTAGCCCTGCAGTTCGCTGCTGTCATTGCGGCGGACGCGGGAGACAGCGGCGAAACTGTGGATTTTCTTCCCGTCGACGGCAAAGCAGTAGATTTTTCGGTTACCTTGGCGCACTTCAAGTGCGGGAAGCCTCAACTCGTATCGGTCGGCCATCACATCTCCTGGCAGGGCTGGAAAGAAAAGCTAGAAGGGGGTGCATTTACGCGAAGGAAAGTTGTCTTATCTTAGCTTCGAGTACGGCGAGATTATGGAATCCACGGCGTTTATTACGCTCACTGCCGCGGAATATAGCGATTTCGATTCCATGTTTCTTGCACAGAGCGCAGGGGCAAGTGCGCCACGGGGCGTAACTTAGGGTGCGTTCGTAGTACTCAAGGTAGCTTTTCTTTTTCGGGCCGAGCACGAGAGCTTCGTACGTTGCGAGGGCACTCATGACTTCTTCGAGTGCTGTTTCTTCCTGGTCGAATTCGCGCAGGGCGCGCAGGCAGGAGCGTTCGGCGACGATTGCCTCGGCTTGGGAGACGTGGCCGGAGAGGATGAGGCGCTTCAGGGCAGGGTTTCCGTCGACCTGGGGGACGCGGATGGCAGTGTAGGAGTCGGTGGCCGTGTGGTAGTTGTTGCGGTCGTCCATGAAGGCCTGGCGGAAGGCGGAGGTGCTGTCGAAGCTGGTCACGCCGTGGCGGGCGAACTGCTCCATGCTCTCGACACGGTTGATGCCGAGCAAGTGCAGTCCGGTTTCGGGAGTGCGCACTTCGTCGATAGCCCGCAGGCAGGCGAGGATCTCGTGGGACTTCAGTGGGACCATGCCACCTAGGGCAATGCGCCGGTATCCCATCTTCTGCAGCTCCGCGACGCTGTGGGCGTAACTGCCGGGTCCCCATCCCTGGGCGGCACCAACTGGTTCGAAGCGGGCGCCTTGCGCGTGGGTTGCGGTGATGAAGTCCTCAGCAAGTTCGAGGGAGATCTCCTGGCGCTCCACCCACGCCGACTCGGGTTCCGCATCGGACTCTTCCGGGATGTATCCAAAAATGATGTGGTCGATACTGATGCCTGCGTCGAAACCGCAGCGGCCGTAGAAATCAAGGACTTCGTCTACCTCATACGGTGGGCGTTCTTCGTCGATGTAGTTAAAGGCGCCGCAGTCACCGATCGTAGAGCAGGTGTCGGGAAGGCGGAAGAAATTCCGCACGCCCAGACGGTAGAGCCGCTCGCGCTGTGGGGCAGAGTATTTCCCTGCCCCCTTCATGGATCCGTCGACAACCGCTTTGCTGACGAGGATCCCGTCGTAGGGGATCGGCGTCACGGCCTGGTGAGCGTAGACGTCATCGCGCTGGCGCACTCGGTAGGGCGAGTACTCGTCGTTGATGAAGTCGTAGGTGGGGCTCACCAAGTCCTGGCTGTCAGGGAAATAGAATTTCACGCGGCTTTTGCCTTTTCCTGCACATAGATACGGAGGAGGTAGTTCGACAGGGTACTGATGTGGCGTGGGTTGTTCTGGAGTTCGTTCCAGGGGAGGTTCAGGTCGGGCCAGCGTCCCTGGGTCCAGCGGCAATGGGGGGCGATCAGGGCGAGTTCGGCCCGTGCCTGTTCCACAGCGAGGGGCGATGCCGGATCGATGGCCATCATCACTCGGTCCATGAGGCGTCCCATCGAGCGGATGCCCACGCCGTGCATCAACCGCGACCGTGTCGGCGGGAGCCCCCACGCGGTGGGAAAGGTGTCACGCACAGCACTCCAGTAGATGACGAGGATCTGGCGGATGGTGGCCGTGTCGACCGTGCCGTTGGACAGGTTCTTGTGCGGGAAGAAGACGCCTGCAGGGGAGTTGAGGGATTCCTGGATGGCCGTGGTGAGGCTGTTGTCCGTGACAACGGCGTCCGCTTTCTGCTCGGACGTGGTGGAGGGGCGGCGCACCAGGCCCTGGAACGGTGAATCCTTGTCGTGGTTGAGGGCTTCGACCAGGACGGAGGGGAGTTTGCGAGCGGAGAGTTTGGTGGGCAGGGCCGTGCCGACTTCCGGTAGGAGTTCGGTGACCAGGTTGGTGGGCAGCGGGGAGACAGTGTTCACGCGCAGGAACTGGTCTCGTTGGGTTTCGAGGTCTTCGGCAACGAATCCGGCAATAGTTACGGCCAGGCGGGTGTTACGGGTGCGTGCCAGCGCGAGGCTGCGTTGCTGGCCGTCGACGATCCAGGCGGGTCGCGGGGCATCGAGGGAATCGGGCACAGGGATCTCCAAGGTGCCCGACGTGCACAGGCCGTCGCTGCTGCCCGGGCCCGGGCTGGACTTGAACCGCACGCTCGAGGGAAGCGCCAGGATCAGCCCGTTGGGAAAAAGCACCTCTTCCCCGTCGAGGTAGTCGAGGATCTGGCGTACGTGCTGCTTCTTCTCGGGCCGCTGGTAGCCAATCAGTTTGCCGGCTTCATCTCGGGAGATTCGTGCCACGTCGGCGACCTGATGCACCTCTTCTGCTGCCAGAGTGAACACATACAGAGGGATCGTGGGGTGCTGCTCGATCCGCAGGGCCCGGCGCTTAAGCACAGTGGAGGTCATCGAGGGCCAATCGTTGAGGTATACAGGTCTGCGAACCGCTTCTGCTCACAGGCCATCCCCTTGTCTCTCAGCAGGCGCAGCAGGCGGGTGCGCGAGTAGTCGGGGTAGCGGTCCTTCATCTCTCTGATGAAGGCGATCACGGCCTGGTCCGACATCGGCTGTCGGACATAGCGTTCCGTGCGGGCTACCTGGGACGCCCATGTGCTCCACCGCTCCTTGGCAGTTGGGGTGATGAGGTGGCCCGGCGTGCAGTGCTCGAGCCAAGAGGCTGCCATGCGGACGTTCAAACTGGTCAGCGTTCCGCCCAGGGCCTGCCTGAGGGCGGCGTTGGCCGGCATGCGCACGATCCCGTCCACATCGCTGGCGCCGCCGATCAGTACCACGTCGGCTCCGGTGGCTGCCAGCGCGACAAGGTCGTTGTGCATGGCCTGGGCGTAGGTCTCGGACAGCACCACCAGTGCCTGTCCGGCAGTTGCCGCGATCTGGGGAAGATGACGGCTGGCCTCCATACGCTGCAACTGATCCCACCACTGGACTGCCTGCGCGCTGGAGGATGCCACGGAATCTGCGTGGCGAGGCATAAAAGTGGCCGCATAGGACGGGGCGAGACTGGAGACTTGTTGCAGGCCCAGGCCGGCCGAGGCCACGTACAGGCGAGGCGTAAACCCTGCCCCGGAGGCGGCTTTGGTGAGGGCCGCGGCGCGGCGCCATTGGTCTCCCTGATACAGCTCCCCCAAAGCGGTCCGCCGGCCCGGTGCGGCGTGCAGACGCCGTGCCCATTCCGCCGCGCGTTGCCGGATGTCCGTGGCGGGCAGTTCACGCACGCGCAGGCCGGGTTCGGGGGGTGAGGTCTTCCGGTCTGTGCACGTGACCACGATGGGCAACTCGTTCACTACGGATCGACCTCTGACTTCCATAACTCGATTCTTGTTGTGGTTACTGTAGCCGGTAGTTAAGAGGGTAGGCTGCACTTGTCTCAACGGAGGCAACTGGACCTTAGGTTAGGGAGTGACAGCATGGACCGTCCCGCGATCGTGTTGCTGAGCGGCGGCCTGGACTCGACCACGGTGCTGGCCATCGCCAAGGACCAGGGCTTCACTCCCTATGCGCTCAGCTTCCGCTACGGGCAGCGACACTCCATCGAGTTGGAGGCGGCGCAGCGCGTCGCAGAGGTCCAGGGGGTGGCCCGGCACGTCATCGCCGACATCGATCTGCGGGTCTTCGGCGGCTCTGCTCTGACGGCCGACATCGAAGTGCCCAAGCATGAGTCCCTCACTGACGTGGAGGATGCGGGGGTACCGATCACCTACGTGCCGGCCCGTAACACGATCTTCCTGTCGTTCGCGTTGGCGTTTGCCGAGACCGTCGGCGCCAGCGACATCTTCACCGGGGTCACGGCGGTGGACTACAGCGGCTATCCCGACTGCCGCCCCGAATACATGGAGGCCTTCGCCACCATGGCCAACCTCGCGACCCGAGCCGGCGTCGAAGGCACCTCCAAGATCACGCTGCACTCCCCCCTGATCGCCCTGTCCAAGGCCGACATCGTCCGCGAAGGGCTACGTCTAGGCGTGGACTACTCCCTCACCTCATCCTGCTACGACCCCGACGAGCAGGGGCGGGCGTGCGGCCGGTGCGACACCTGCCTGCTGCGGCTGAAAGGCTTCGCCGAAGCCGGCGTCAAGGACCCCGTCCGGTACCAGAACGCCTGAGCATGACCTACCTGATCAAAGAAATTTTCTACACGCTGCAGGGAGAAGGCGGCCACGCCGGCCGACCCGCGGTCTTTTGCCGGTTTTCCCGTTGCAACCTGTGGACCGGCCGGGAACGCGACCGCTCCCGTGCCATTTGCCAGTTTTGTGACACCGACTTCGTCGGCACCGACGGCGAAGGCGGCGGCCGCTTCCGCACGGCGCAGGAGTTGGCCGAAGCCGTCGAGGCCGCCTGGCCCACCGCCGATCAAGCCCACCGGTTCGTGGTGTGCACGGGCGGAGAACCGCTGCTTCAACTGGACGAGGCCGCCATCGACGCCCTCCACGCGCGCGGCTTCGAGATCGCCGTGGAAACCAACGGCACCCGACCGCCCCCCCGCGGCATCGACTGGCTGTGCGTCAGCCCGAAGATCGGCTCCACCCTGGCCCTCACGAGCGGCGACGAACTCAAACTCGTCTACCCTCAGGCCGGTGGCGACCCCGCCCAGTTCGAGGGGCTGGACTTTCGCCACTTTAGGCTGCAACCGCTGGATGATGCCGACCGCGAGGCCCACACTCGTGCCGCCGTCGAGTACTGCATGAAGAACCCGCGCTGGACGCTTTCCCTCCAGACGCACAAGTATCTGGGAATTCAGTAATGGAAATCTTTCGCGAGTTCGCCTTCGAGGCAGCCCACCGCCTGCCGCGTGTGCCGGAGGGCCACAAGTGTGCCCGCCTGCACGGCCACTCCTACAAGGTCACCGTGCATGTGGAAGCGCCCGTCGACGTGGAGGCGGGATGGGTGATGGACTTCGGCGACATCAAGCGGGCGTTTAAGCCTATTGATGCGCAGCTCGACCATTATTACCTGAACGATATCGAAGGCCTCGACAACCCCACCAGCGAGAACCTGGCCCGCTGGATCTGGGACCGGATGATCACCGAGCTTCCCAGCTTGTCCGCGATCACCGTACGCGAAACCTGCACCTCCGGTTGCACCTACCGAGGCGAGTGACGGCATGCACGACATCCAAAACGAGCCCGACGGCCGCGGTATCCCTATCGACGAGGTCGGCATCAGCGGCCTGCGCTACCCCATCACCTTCGATGACGGCCACACCCGCCAGCACGGCATCGCCGACATCGCCGTCACCGTCCGCCTGCAGGCCGACCGGCGCGGCACCCACATGAGCCGCATGATCGCCCTCGTCCACGAGGACGTAGCGACCCTCACCCCGCAGGAGTTGCCCATCGCTCTCAAGCGCGGGCTGACCTTGCTGGACGCCCCGGCTCTCACGCTCACATGCTCACTACCCGTCGCCACCACCGTGACTGCTCCCGCCAGCGGCCAGGAGTCCTGGCAGACACACGAGCTCACGGTTACCGGCCATATCGATGACTCTGGATGCACCGTCACCACGGCAGTGGCCAGCCACGTCACTAGCTTGTGCCCCTGCTCCAAGGCCATCTCCGACTACGGCGCCCACAATCAGCGCAGCGAGATCACCCTCGAGGTCACCGGCGCCGCTGACACCCCCTACCCCCTGCACGTTCACGAGATGGTCACCCTACTGCGCAGCGCCGGTTCTGCCCCCGTCATCCCCCTTATCAAGCGCCCCGACGAACGTGTCGTGACTATGCAGGCCTATGACCACCCCGTCTTTGTCGAAGACATCGTCCGTGACATAAGCCTTACCTGTCGGCAAAAAGGCCTTACGCATACCATCCGCGCGAAGAACCTGGAAAGCATCCACAGCCACGACGCCATCGCCACCCTCACTTACAACCACCCCTGACCCACCACTGGCGGTGCCAGCCCCCAACCACAAAACGATCAAGGCGGCGGCTCACCGTCCGGGTCGAACCAACCAGCGGTCTGGCCAACGCCAAGGAGGGCTGACCCCTGTGACCGTTGAAGTCGAGAGTCTTGGCCAGGAGCCGCGCCAACTCCCCCAGGTGGGCGCCAAGTTGACCTACTCAGCGGTAACTCGCTAACGTCACAGTAACGTTAAGGGGCCCCACCGTGGCATGCCATGGTGGGGCCCCTTTTTGTCCTCTTCTGCACAAGCGGTGGAGGTGAGTGGGGGCGTCGCCGTCATCAGGTTCCTAGGCCACGAAAGCGGCGACGCCCCACCACGAAGGGGGTTACCCATGAACCACCAGCATGACATGTCTGCCACCGAGAGCCAGAAGGACGGCTTGGTCACTTCCGAGGTTCAACTCGCAGGCACGCCCCGATGCGTGCGCGTGACCATCGGCAAGCACTTCAACCTGTTCGTGTCCCTGTCGGTCTCGCCTGGCTTCCTCACGCTCCTGGCCGTTGCCGTTGGTGTCGCGGGTGGGAACTACTGGTTCCTGCTCTGAACTTCTCGGCCTGCTCTACCTGTCCATGGCCTGGCGCAGTGATCAGCGCCAGGCCATGGACCACTTGTGAACGGGGCGACCTCAGCGGATTGCGATAGAGCCTGTAACCAGCGCCGTTCCATGAGGCAGAAGCCAAGGCATGGGACCGGCTGCATCCGCGGCTCACCCGCCGGGCCGCCTGGCTCGGCCACGACGGACCGCTGCCCATCATCGAGGGCACCGTCATCCGCCTGGTCGTCGAAAAGTTGCCCAGCGGCGGGGTCAACAAGCCGCTCTGGCTGTGGTGGTCGCGCACCGGCGCTACCGAAACGGATGTCGACCGCTGCTGGCAGTGCTTCCTTCGCCGCTTCGACATCGAGCACACATTCCGCCTGTTCAAGCAGACTTTCGGCTGGACCAAGCCCCGGCTTCGCAGCTCGGAAGCGGCAGACCGGTGGACCTGGATCGTAATCGCTGCCTATGCCCAGCTCCGGCTCGCTCGCCCGCTGGCCACCGACCTCCGCAGGCCCTGGGAGAAGCCGGGCGAGCCGAACAAGCTCACGCCCGCCCGCGTGCGCAGAGGGTTCAGGAACCTGCAAGCGAAGACCGGCTCCCCGGCTGGTGCACCGAAACCGTCCCACCCCGGCCCAGGCAGGCCGCCAGGCTCGAAGAACCGCCACCCGGCCACCCGACACGACGTGGGCAAAGTCCTCGCCACCGGCGAGGCGTTCAGCCGTCCCACCCACCACAAAGTCGGCACCAAACCCCGGCGCGGCACCTGAAGGCCCTTGGGGAGGATCGGACCGGTGAGTAGCGGCTCCGTCAGGCGCTGGTGGGCGAGGTTGCCGATCGCCGGCGCAGCGCGGTGAAGTCGGTCTGCGCGGCCTCGACGGCTTCGGGATACGCCTGGGCCTTCTTGTGTTCCGCGAGGGCGCGGTAGATTCTGGCGACGGAGGGGCTGTGTCCCTTGCGTTTGCCGGTGGGGATGATCAGGTCGGGCTGAATCCGCTCCACGGACTCGCCGAGCGCGCGGTGCCGGAGGACGGTGTGCAGCATGTCCTCGGTGAGTCGGCATCACGCCCGACAGACTACGGACCCGCTCTGCCTCGCGAGAGCACATGCGGCAGGTGGTCCGCAGGGGGCCCTCACGCCACGTGCAGGTGCCGATCTCGGCGCGGGGGCTCCTCGTCCTTCGTGGCGGGCGGTTCCGGCACGGCCTGGAGGGGGCCCGTCTCGGCGGTGTCCTCGGGCTTGCGGTTCAGCTTCGACCTGAGGCCGTTGAGCTTGCTCTTGATGTGCGGCGCGGCCTTCACGGCGACGGCACCGAGCGCGGCGGCGGCGACGGTGGCGGCGACGCCGACCACCGCGCCGTTCGCGACGCCTTCCTGACGGCCTTCTTCCCTCGCCTCAGCCCTGATCTCGTCGAGTTGGGCGTCGGCCGGGTAGAGCACGGCGTGTCCAGCGAGCACGTTAGCGGCGTCCCGCAGGAGGGCGCTGATCCCCCCGGGACTGCTCGAATCCGAGAGGCTCGTCCCAGCCGGGCGTTCCACCACGAACACGTCTCGGATGGTCCCGGTCTCTTCGTCATAGGCCATGGGAGCACTGTAGGGGGCATCGCCTTTGCCGGGGCGGGGTATCCGGCAGGTGACCCTTGGCCGAGGTGCTCTTCTGCCGGCGGCGCTGCCGCACCACAATCTCGGACATGCGAGAAGAGGACCTCTACACCGAGCAGTACTTCGGCGACGAGCAGCAATCCGTCGCCGATGCGCCGCAGTGGGAGCAGCAGGCGTTGCCGGCGACGAGGCTGAACGTGCAGTACAGGAACCCGTACCTGGACACCATGACGGCGAAGGTACTGCTGGGCGACTACTTCGACACCGGGCGTCTGCCGCCCGCGGAGGTCGTCGCGGCGGTACGGCACCAGTCGTGGAGGGACCTGGAGTACAAGGGGGGTTCGCTCAACGTCGTCGGTGACCGCTGTACGTCCTGTTCTTCCGGTCCGTGTGCTCGAAGCTGTCGTACGTCAAGGTCGGCCGGACGAAGAAGGAGAACAAAGCGCAGGTCCGGAAGTGGATCATGGCGCATGAGGGCGAGGCCAAGATCGCCCAGGCGGTCCTTTTCGACGCGTGGATCTCCCGTCCCTGCGTGTCGGCTGTCGCGTGGGAGAAGGGCGTCAAGGCGCACTTGAGTGCTGCGGCGGAGGAGGACATCATTCCGGTCGAGCAGGTGAAGGCGGAGTACTTCCGTGGCATCGCCTTCGGCGCTGCTGTCCGGGTGGCCCGGATGCAGGAAGACCGCAGCGGGGTGGTCTTCCTCGCACCGTGATGTCCGGTCCGGGGCGTCGTCCTGCGCTGCATGTCCGACGGCTGCGGGGGCAGGGGTCTCTTGCGGTCGCCGCGCGCAGCGCGTCCTCTTCACGTTCCCGGCCTGCGGACTGCGTCCGGCAGCCGGGGAGTGTGGAAGGGATGCCGCGCGGTCGGGCGGTGCGGGCCCCGTAGGGGCCTTGATCAGCAGAAACAGGGCCAGTCATCGAACCTGCATGCCGAAGGGCATCGTCCTGCTCACGACGCCAGAAGGCTGGCGTCACAGTGTCCTCACCGCGGCAGGGGGGATGGATGCTCTGCGGGCATCTCGCCGACGTTCTGGTCACCGCTGGCCCAGCCGAGGCACGGGCCGCCGTGGCGACCATGGTGATGGGACTCGCACACGACTTTCACAAAGTACGCGTCAACGTGACCTGGGATCCGCCCCGGGAACCCGGGTCCTGGACCGCTCAGGTCACCATTGCCTCGACCTCGCCGAACGCCTGTGGTTAAACAACAAGCTAAGGCTTGGGAGCTCGAAGCTTGGGCCCCTCGGGAACCAGTCTCCCGGCGTAACAGTCGAGCGGTCTGAAGTGCCTTACGCTGAAGCCGCGGTGGCCGCGGGCTGCGCCCGCTCGTGTCCATCAGAACGCATTATGGGGCGCGGTTTACACAGCCCTGCAGACTTGCCGCGGACCCTGCGGTAGTGCCCTTGTATCCGCCCTGCGCGTCACCTTTATGTGGGCTGGCGGTACTGCAGGCCTCTGTCTTCAGGTTCCCGCCGACTCAACAGAGTTGAGTCAGCTGACCTGCCCCTTTTCCTGTGATGCACGTCGAGCAGCCGTCGACAGTGGCTGATCAGGTTGCACTCGTTTGTGTGCTCCTGACCCTCTTGGGCAGACGGGGCGAACGCGGTCCCCCTAAGGTGTCGCCATGAGCCTGATCGATGGCCTCAATGCCTCCGCGGACTGGGTTGCCAAGGACATGGAGGCGATGCTCCGAGAGTGCGATGCTGTCATCGCGTCGAAGGACGAACACTTGGCCCGCCTGGCAGCGGGTATCGAGGCACTCCAGGCCGAGATGGATCAGATCAGCGCCGAACGGTCTCTGGCCGTTGCTGACCGTGACAAGGCAGAGCAAGTCCTCGCAGCATTCCGGGCAGCCGTGGAAAAGGGGACAGGTCTGCGCCAGTCACGTGGGCACACCCAGACTCGACTGCGCGTCGTTCCTGACGCTCCCGAACCTGATGCAGCTGCTGCGCCCCACTCCGCGGCCGCAGCGACCGAGCAGCGAGAGGCCCCGGCTACCTCAGCTGCCGTCACCCTGGAGCCTGAAGAAACGGCCGTCCGGATCACCGGCGAACGGTCGGTCGCAGTGATGAAGATTGTCGCAGCTGAACCGGACCGGGGCTGGACCCCGAAGGACATCGCGGTGCGACTGGAGGGCCACGACGCCGGCCAGGAGCCGACTGCTCACGCTCGCGCGCGGGCCCTGCTGGATTCTCTTGCCCGGCGGAAGGTGCTGCACAAGCGGCGCGAAGGTGACGGCCGGCGGTGCGTGTTCCGGCTGGCCGCCGCTTGGGAGGCTGCTTAGACGAGCGCGTCCACATGAGCGACCGCCGCCCCACGCCCGGCCAAGGTGTAGAGGCCAGCGCCTAGGCGCGGGGCGGCGGTCTCCAGCGCGGCTTGGCCGCCACCCTTGACGCTAGCGGGTTTCTGCTCGCGCGAAGAGGAGTGTCCGGCCATTTTCCCTCTATCGGGAGAACGGACAGGCATGTCCTCTTCACACATTCGTCCGAGGCAATCAGCGCGGGGTAGATCCACGTTCCCCGTCGTCACGGCACGTCTCGGGCGGCAACGGCTGGTGGCGGACTCCGTTCTCGTCCTTTGGCCAGTCCACATGGTGGGGCCAAAGCATCTCGCCCAACGTCTCCTCAAGGCTGGCCACGGTGAGCAGGTCAGGCCATGTCGAGCCAGTGAGCACGTTAGTGATGACCTGTCGGTTGACCCCCGAGGCCGCGGCGAGCGCGTTGGCGCTCAGCCCCTTGCGTTCCATTGCTTCCGCGAGTGCCCGGGCGATGGCCTGGCCGACTTGGGCGGGGCGGTAACCGTCCATCATCGCGTACGGCCAGGCGCCGGCCATGGCGTACTCCCACGGCTTCTTTCCACGTCTTGTTCCTCCAGGCACGCGACCAGTGTGACGGACGGTGCACCGACATGCGCACCTCGCCCATGGATGCTATTCAAGCAGCAGGAAGCTGGTGTAGTCAGGCCTATGTCCGCGACCAGAACGGTTCGGCATTTGATTGCTCAACGAAGTGGAGGTGAGGGGCCGTGACGACGGGGCGTTCCCTGCTGGCGGCCGACGAGAAGCTGATGCCCACGCGCAAGATGCGAGCCGATCAGCAGGTAGCCGTGATCAAGGCGGCGTGCATGTCGACGGCGCCCGTGGGTGCTGCCCAACTGGCGGAGGCCACCGGGTTTTCCGCGAAGAACTGCGGGCTAGTCCCCGTGTTCGCCGTCAATACAGGGCTGCTGGTCAAGGCGCACCGGCAGACGATGTATCTCCCGAGCCGGAAAGGCCGTGCAGTGGCACGCGCCTTCGCCAGGAGCGAGGAAGCGGGGCTGGAGGCCCTGCGTGGCGTGTGGCGGGGGCAGTGGTTCGGGCGCACCATGCGGGAGCGGTTGGGGCACGGCCCCGTCACACGCGAGGGCCTGGTCGCCAAGCTACTTCTGGCCGCGCGGGCCACTGAGAATCGGATCCGGCAGGCACACGTTCTTCTGGATCTTTTGGTGTCCGTGGGCATGGTGGTGCCCGGCGACGACGGACTTCTGAACTGGTACGACGGCGCCGCCTACGTCCCAGAGGAGCGATCAGATCCCAAGGCCGCCGACGTGGCATTCACCGAGGTGCCGGAAGTGCCCGGACCACAGGGCACGCCCGCCAGCAATGCTCCAGACGAGGAAGCCCCCCTGCCCGGCACGTCCTCGCCGAGCGAGCCGGAACTTCCATCCACAGGGGATACCGGGCTGGGCACGACCGGGGAGCGGGACTCGGACAGGTACAAGGCCGCGATGGTTCCGGCCCCACGACGCTTCTCCGCGACCGGCCCGCATCCCGGATCCGCGGTCGCGGATGACGATCTACTCGCATTGCTACTTCCGCCGGTGCTTCTGGCGGATCTGACCCGTCTGACAGAGGAGGAAGTGATCGCTCTGCACAGCCACTTGCGTGCGGTGGCCTCACTCACCGCGAAACTCCGGGGGCGCCCCGTCTCATAAGCCTCCCCAAAAAGAACGGTCCGGCAGCGCCCACTATCCCTTGGCCGGGTTGGTGCTGCCGGACCTCCACCGTCACCACGACCGGCGCGGCGAGGCCGCGTAGGAAGGGGCTTCGGCATGCCCTCACACAAGGCGAGGAACAGCGTCCACCGTAGCGCGCCCGCGCCCCACAGCGCGTGTGATTCACCCGCCCGGAACCCGCTCACCCCGGCAGCCCACCGTGACTAGGGCAACGATCAAAGAGGCACTCCTGGAAGTCAGCCGACTCTGGCTGCACAAGGCCGCCGCAGGCGAGATGAGCATCGAGACCGTCGATCTATACATCCAGGTCAGCGAACGCTTCCACCGCTACGCCGACGCCCATCACATCAGCCGTATGGACGATGTCACCCGAGATCTGACGGAGACGTTCATCTCCGCCCCCGGCCGCGACCGCCGCAACAACATCACCCTGGTCCCTGGAAACAGCACCCGCCGCCAGCGCCGCTCCGCGATCGCCTCCCTCTTCGCGCACGCCCGAGCCCTGGATATGACCAGGGCGGCACCGCTCCTCGACTCTCCGCCGATCAAGCGCGACCCTCGCAACTCCGGCGCCGGACTCACCAGACGGGACATCGAGAACCTGCAGTTCCACGCCGAGCGGGGCATGCCCGCAACCCGGCACGCCGCCCTCCTCGCGCTCCTCCTTGCGGGACTGAACAGTGCGGAGACCGCAGCAGCCACCACCACCGACCTCGACCTGCCTGCAGCCGAAGTCAGCACCGCTGGCGGCACCCGCACCCACCCCCGCACCTGCCCACTCAATGAGTGGGGCGTCTACGTCCTGGGCTTGCGCGCCGCCCGCCTCGAGCGCACCGGGCACGGTCCGCACCGACTGGTCACCAGCACGAAATCCTCGCGGTACGGCGCCCAGGCCAGTGTCGGCGCTGGCTTCAACGACATCGCCCGCAATGCCGGACTCGCCACCCGTAAGCGCAAGGTCGAGCCCCGCGACATCACCCGCTACGTCGCCCGGCAGGTCCTGCACCAGACCGGCCAGTTGTCTGAGGTCGCTCGCCGCCTGGGCCTGTCCTCCCTAGATGCCGCGGCCGGCCTGGCCGGCCTCGCCTGGCAGAACGGGGAGGCCTCCCCATGAGTCGACGCAAGGCAACGGCGGCCAAACGGCCCGTCACAGCCGAGGCAAAAGGGCAGAGGGACCAGCGCACGTACATCTACGGCGCCATCCCCGACGACGCCTTCGGCGCCAAGACCGACCGGCCGCCGCCCAAAGGCCCCGAAGCCCCTCCGCTCGCCCAGGACGAACGATTCGAGTACCTGGTGAACAATCCGGACCTCTATACCGCCGCCACCGCACTGCCCGGCCCGAAGAAGGTCGGGCGCCCCGCCCACTACCCGCCCGTCGTCTATCTGATCTTCCTCTGCTCAATCTCACTGTTCGGCTCTGCCCGCTCCACCGCCAGCCACCTCCAGCGCCCTCTTTGGTGGGAAGCCGTACGCCGAGCAGTCCGGGCCCACCAAGGAGACGAAGCAGCCGACGCCCTCAGGCCCACCGGGCCCTCCCGCAGCAACTGGAACCACTACTTTCACAAGCACCTCAAACCTGCCCACGGAACGGTCCGCGACATCAGCCGCGACCTGTGGATTCAACAGGCCCTCGACCACGGAATGATGAAGGAGTCCGGCAAGCGCACCAGCCGCATCTATCCCGAGCGCCAACAGGTCCTGCACGGCGACGCCACCGTCGCCGCCCCACCCTCTTCCCACACTGAGCACGAGACCGTAGACGAAACCACCGGTGAGATTCGAACCCACCGAGTTGACGAAGACGCTGGCGTCACAACAGAAGGCGGCGGCAGGCAGGTCTACGGCAACAAATTCCTCTCCGTGGGCGTCCGCCTTGCCAACCGGGCCCACAGCCGCGTGATCCTGGCGCTGGAATCCATCCGCCACAGATCCCAAGAAGAAGACCCGGAACGGGAAGCCGAAGGCGCCGCCTTCGTCGGGCTGGTCAAGCACATCCTCACCCGTGCTCCAGGCCTACGAGCCGCCACCTACGACGCGGCCCTCCGCGGCACCCACCGCGCCCCTTTGATCGCCGAAGGCCTGCTTGTTTTCACCCCCCAGCACTCAGGCCTCCCACCACAGTCCCTGGAGCGCTACCAGGACGGTCCCTGCAAACACGATCTCTATGTCGCCGAGGCCCGGGTCTGTGAACGCCACATCACCGTCGATGGGCAGACCCACTACACGCCGCTCCCCGTCGAGGAACTCGAGTGCCGCCAGGGAAAGCGGACCCGCTACTACCACCGCCTAACCATCCCGTGCCGCGCCAAAGACCACACGCTCCGCATCCGGGTCGATGAAACGGAAGATGACCGCCAGATCGATCCCACCACAGGCAAGAAACGCTTCAACCGCACCGAACATCTCCGGCAAGTCCCGCCCGACACACCCGCAGGCCGCCGCCTCAAAGGGTTCCGCCAGGACAGCGAATCCACACATTCACGATTTGACCAGAGCTACCCACATAAAAGGGTCCCCGCGTACGGAGCCAATGGGGCCCTCCTCATCTACATCGGCTACGCCTGGCTGAACAACTCCGTCACACGGGTCATGCACTACCAGGCGGCTCTTGTCACCTGAAACTGCGCCTCACCCGGGCTCGTCTGCTCAGCACACGCTCCGGTGCCCCCAACCCAGGAGCCAGTGATCAGACCCCGACGCCGATCTCACCTGACCCGCTACACTGTCGGCGGTGGCCCAGACCTCACCGGTCTGTCCGCCCTGTCGGAAGCAGGCATGAAGCCCACCGCCCCTCGCGCCGGGTTTTAGACACGTTTTCCGACAGATCCCTGCCTTCGTAGCTCAGGGGATAGAGCACCGCTCTCCTAAAGCGGGTGTCGCAGGTTCGAATCCTGCCGGGGGCACAGCCAGAAGGGCCAGCTCAGGGGGGCCTCCCGGGCTGGCCCTTAGCGGCGGGCTCGGCAGCTTTCACCTGGCTCTAGCGGTCTCCCCCAAGGTGGTCGCCCTGTCGGTCACTGACGAGGGAGGGACCGGCACCGCCCCGAAGGTCGAGCAGCCGAGATAGGACGCGGTACACGGCCGCGGCTTGGGCATGGTCAGCGTCATCGCACACCGGGTCGTCGTCCACGGCAGCCACAGCGGCTACACCGTCACCGCCGAACACGCCACGGACACCCAGCCCGGAGGACACCCGTGCTGATGGACAAGCCCCAGCGCGGCTTCTGGTGCGAGTGCTGGACGCAAGACGTCAACGACGAGACAGGGTGGCCGGCACTCCGGGCATCCTTCGACGCCTACTCAGCAGATCGACAACGATGAGTCGGCCATCCTGACCGCACTGAGTGAGATTCTCGGTCTGGCGGGCGAAGTCCACTGGGCCGTGGACATCTCCGGGACGGCCTCCGCGCTGTTGTTGGCCCTGCTTGCGGCCCCCGGCCAGCAGGCTGTCCACGTTCCCGGCCGCACAGTCAATCGCATGTCGGGCGCCTACCGCGGCGAAGCGAAGACCGACGCCCGTGACGCCTATGTCATCGCCGAGACAGCACGTCACCGTAGCGACTTCGTTACCATCGATGTGCCCGCGCAGCTGGCCGCCGATCTTGCGCTGCTGACGGCTCACCGGTCAGATCTGGTCGCCGACCGGGTGCGGATGACCAATCGGCTTCGTGACGTGCTGACCGGCGTCTTCCCTGCTTTGGAGCGCTCCTTCGACTACTCGAACCACAAGGGCGCGCTGATACTGCTGACCGGCTACCAGACCCCGGCCTCGATCCGCCGCCGAGGCCGGGCCCGGCTGACAGCCTGGCTGGCGGCCCGCAGCGTGCGGGGCGCCGACGCAGTGGCGGCGACCGCGTTGGAGGCCGCTCAGGCCCAGCAGACCGCCCTCCCCGGCGAGGATGTCGCCGCGCAGATCGTCGCTGACCTGGCGGCCCAAATTCTTGCCCTGGACGAACGCCTCAAGCGGATCGACCGGCAGATCCGCGAAACCTTCCGCCGCCACCCACAAGCGGAGATCATCGAGTCAATGCCCGGTCTGGGCCCGCTACTTGGCGCTGAGTTCGTTGTGGCGGCCGGCGACCTGGCGGCCTACGCCGACGCCGGCCATCTCGCTTCCGCGGCCGACTCGTACCCGTGCCCCGCGACTCGGGCCGCCGAACCGGCAACCTGCACCGGCCCAAGCGATACAGCCGCCGCCTGCGACGGGTGTTCTACATGTCCGCGCAGACCAGCATCATCCGCGAAGGACCGAATCGGGACTTCTAGTCTGAAGAAGCGAGGTGAGGGCTGCAAGCACGTCCAGGCCGTCATAGCACTGGCCCGGCGGCGCACCAGCGTCCTGTGGGCACTACTGCGCGACAACCGCGCATTCACCAACGCCCCACCGGTTCCGCAAGCGGCTTGACTCCGTCATGGAGACTCGCTCCGCTCACCGCGCGCGGCCCGGCCCCCGGCCGGGCCTGCGCTCCTGTCTCCGCCCCGCTCCAGCCCGGCCGGCGCCCGGGGCCTTTCCGTCGCACGCCGCGCATAGGCCAATATCGTCGCCATAGATCTGACGATCGTCTGCCAGGAGATAGGGGTTTGCGTTGAGCTTTGCCAGGCAATCAACAAAACTGTCTTTACACCCTTCCCCAACGAGGAACATCTGATCCATATCATGAACGAATCGATTCCGCGCAGCACGGGCCGGAAATTCTGCTTGGGAATTGCCACTCTTGAGCGTGCACTTTCCGGGGGTCCACACCTTCCTGATATGCCATTGCCACCCCGTCGGGCATCCGAATGCAGGGCTGTCGAACCTCCACTCCTGGCCCTTGAACAGCGATCAAATAGTCACCGACAAGGCTATCCGTCTTCGTTACAGTAACCTCGTCGCCATTGTTCAAGTGGATCGTCAGGGTGCAGAATGGGCAATTGGCCAAGCATGAGGCGGCATCTGACTGCGAAATGCCGATTCTTCGTGCGGCTCGAACGTGTGTGGCGTTGCGTCTACTAGGTCAACTACTGCTTAGCTTGGCGTTTATCCTCGCGGGTCACCCGACCTGCTCATCTGTCGACTGGCAGGCCGGTACCGCCCGCTGCCCGGCCGGCGCCCTCAGCCGTTCCATGAAACGGGACGACCGTGGCCTGATCAGGTTCGCGTTCTCCCGCCACGACTGCGCGCCCTGCCCGGTCCGTGATCAGTGCACCCGGGCCAAGAACGGCGCGGCCCGCAACATCGCCATCCATCCACAGCCGGTGCACGAGGCGAGGGCGCGTGCCCTCCAGGCCCAGGGCACCGATGAATGGCTCGCCACCTACAACGCCCGGGCCGGGATCGAAGGCACCATCTCCCAGGCCGTCCGGGGCCCTGGCCTGCGGCACACCGGCTACCGAAGCCTCCCCGAGGTCCATCTGCAAAACGTCCTGACCGGCCTGGCACTCAACCTCACCCGCCTCGGCGCCTACTTCAACCCCAGCACCAACCCCACGACGCGTCCCAGCAAAGTCCGCGCACTGTGCACCGCCCACGCCCTCGCGGCGGCCTGACCTCAACCAGCCGACTTGCCAACAGAATCAGACCACGCATCACGAGGGCTCGCGGGATCGTGACGGCGTGTGCCGGGCGGCGCCTCTGAATCCCGTTTGTCCTGGTCAGTGGCGTGGGAGTGAGCACCGCATGCCACCCGGTCCAGCTCGGGCCACTCTGTCCGCTCACGCAGCGCTCACGCGTGACGGCGACACCCGGCAACGCAGTGAGCCACGGGCGGACTGTCGTAGTGGCGAACAGCCTTCTCCGCTCCTGAGGCACACGCAGGGCCGGAGCATCGGGCTGGGCTCGGCCGCGACAGGGCAATACGAAGGCGCTTTTCCTACCCTGGACGGTCAGGGCTCCACCATCCACCGCGGCACAGGGAGGCTCGGGAAGCAGCCCTTCTCCTCGACGACGGCCGAATCCTGATCCGCGGCCGGCAACTCGCTGGAGGGCCTTCGACGCAACCGTCGTGCCACGGGTCACGGATCGATTCCGATGCCGGTCGAAAGCCCAGCGGGTGGTGTGAGGGACCTTGACGGCCGGGCACCAGGAGTGTTCGCTGTTGCGCCTACAGATAGCAATCTCTCATTGCGCAACACTTGCCCACCCCTGCGCCATAGCAGCCGAGGCTGTCCGAGTCAGCGGAAACCACCGAGACCGCAGAGAGCGCACCACAGCGTCCGGCCAACCGTGCCCAAGCCCGACGACACGAGGAAAGAGAGCATGGCTTCTCCCCAAGCGACGAAATCACCAGCCGATATTCCGGATCAAGAGAAAACCGGGACCCGCTCCTCCTTGGCATCGATCGCACCACGCGTCTTCTGGCCGTCCGCGATCATCATCGTCACCTTCGTCCTCTACACCACGATCTTCAGGGACTCCGCACAGCGCGTCATCAGTGCGGTGCAGGAACAGATCATCAGCGGTCTCGGCTGGTACTACACCGCTCTCGTCTCGCTCTTTGTGATCTTTGCCCTATGGGTTGGTATCGGCCGTTTCGGAGATATCAGGCTCGGCAAGGACGACGAGCGACCCGAGTTCAGCATGGGCTCCTGGCTGGCGATGCTGTTCGCCGCGGGTATGGGCATCGGGCTCGTCTTCTGGGGTGTCGCCGAGCCGTTGAACCACTTCGTCTCCCCGAGGCCCGGTGTAGGTGAGGCCGAGGCGACGCGGAGCGAATTCGCCATGGTCCAGACGTTCCTGCACTGGGGAATCCACCCCTGGGCCATTTACGTCGTGGTCGGTCTCGCCGTCGCCTACGCCGTGCACCGCAAGGGCCGTCCCATCTCGATCCGCTGGGCCCTGGAACCGATCTTCGGCGACAGGATCAAAGGCGCCTGGGGCGACGCCATCGACACCATCGCCGTCGTCGGCACGGTCTTCGGCGTGGCCACCTCGCTCGGCTTCGGCGTCCTGCAGATCTCGGCGGGGCTCGGCTTCCAGGGGTGGGTGACCGACCCCGGCACGTCCCTTCGGGTCGTCCTCATCATCGGCATCACCCTGCTGGCCACCATCTCCGTGGTCACGGGCGTCGGCAAGGGCATCAAGTGGCTGTCCAACATCAATATGGGCCTGGCCGGCGCGCTGTTGGTGTTCGTCCTCGTCGCGGGCCCGACGCTGTTCCTCCTCAACGGCTTCGTCGAGAACATCGGCGCGTATCTCCAGAACCTCCTCGCGCTGAGCTTCGACACCGGTGCCTCCCAGGGCGAGGAGGGCACCGCATGGGTCAGCGGCTGGACGGTCTTCTACTGGGGCTGGTGGATTTCCTGGGCTCCGTTCGTCGGCGTCTTCATCGCCCGGATCTCCCGCGGGCGGACCGTTCGTGAGTTCGTCACGGGCGTGCTGCTGGTACCGACTCTGCTGACCTTCTTCTGGTTCGCCGTCCTGGGCGGGTCGGCACTCCACCGCGAGACGGTCGGCGAGGGCGGACTGGTGGGTGAGGACGGCACGGTCGGTACGGACAGCGCGCTCTTCCAACTGCTCGACGGCATGCCGGGCGGCGCGCTCGTCGCCGGGGCGACGATCCTGCTGATCGTGCTGTTCTTCGTCACCTCCTCCGACTCCGGCAGCTACGTGGTCGACGTGCTGGCCTCCGGAGGCAACCCCAACCCGCCGATGTTGAGCCGCGTGTTCTGGTGCGCGGCCCAGGGGGCCGTAGCCATCGCGCTGCTGGTCGCCAGCGGCACGGGAACCGGGTCGCTGACCACGCTGCAGACGGTGGCGATCATCACGGCGCTGCCCTTCAGCCTGGTGATGATCGGGATGTGCCTCGCCACGGCCAAGGCCTTCCGCCGAGAACACCACGCCAATCTGGTCGCTCAGCGGAGGAAACAGGAACAGCGGCTCATCGACCAAGCCGTCACGGCGTTCGAGGAGGGCCTGGAGGACGGGTCTGCGTCGAACGCGGCCAAGGACGGCACGGTGGATGCACGCACCACATAGACAGGCGCCCGCGCGCCGCGCGCCTCCGCATCAGTCGTGAAGGTCGACGACTCGGGCCGGGCGCGCGGCAGGAGCCTCGCGTGGCGGAGACCGGTGGGGGTGCAGCGAGGCACACGCGCGCCTGGTCGGCCGTCGCGCCCGCCGTCGTGGCTGGCTGTCGTCGGCTGAGGTCCCGTGCCACTGTCGTGCCAGATGCAGCGGTCAGCCACGGTCAACAAGAGTGTCTGACAGTCGAGTTGGCGGACATCTCACCAGGCATCGAAGCCGCAGGTCACCGGCCCGAGACGCCAGCCTCTCTCCTAACGCGGGTGTCGCAGGTTCGAATCCTGCCGGGGGCACAACCTGCGTAGCAGGTCAGAGGGTGCCAGGCCCCTCATTCCATTCGAACGGGGGGCCTTCCTCGCGTCTGGAGTCCACACGGAGTCCACATCCCCAAGCACGCCAGGGACACGCCTCTCGCAGATCTGTACGACGTCCGCCGGGGGGGGCGGCCCGAGCAGGTGAGGACCCAGGTGTGTCAGGCGGCGCCGCTCAAAGCCTGGCATACTTGAAGTATGGCAACCCGGAAGATCACAATCACCGTGCCGGAAGAGCTGGTGGAATCGATCAAGGAGCGCGTCGACGCACGCGGGGTGTCCGGTTACATCGCGGCCGCCGCCGCTCATCAGGACGCCATGGACCGACTGCGCGAGTTGGCCGAACGTCTCGAAGAAGAGCACGGCGCCGTGACGGACGACGAGCAGCAAGCAGCGATTGACCGCATCGCCGCTATCGACGACTGGCATGACAAGCAGCGATCACATTCGGACGAGGCCGCGTGAACCGCAGCGCCCGAGCGAAGCTGCACCGGCCGCGACAGCGCGTCTTCGTGTTCGACTCCGAGGCACTCTCCAAGGCAGTTCAGGGCGATCGGGAGATGACTGCGCTGATCAAGACGGCTCCGCGGCTCGATATCCCGATTGTCACCTCGGCGCTCACGACCTTGGAGGCATGGGACCCTCGCGAAACGTCGAGGCAGGCACTGTGGAACTGGACGCTGTCCCGGATCCGCGTCGTACACACCGACGAGCAGGTGATCGCCATGGCGCGCGACATGCTGAAGGCAGCCGGCCTGCATGGGCACAAGTACGCCATCGACGCCATCCTGGCAGCTGTGGCCGGGCGGGAAGTCGCGCAGGGAGCTCAGGCAACCGTCTTCACCTCCGACACCGACGACATGAATCAGCTCCTCGCCGGGCACTCCGTGCGAGTCGAGAAACTCTGACAAGACGGCGCCGACGTCTCACTCCGGTCACTCGCTGGCTCCCTCGAGCAACTCATGTCCTCGTCGGGCAGCTTCCACCGGCACGCATTCAGCACACACGGGGAACAGGAAGCACTAAATGATGTCGGTCTGCCACATCGAGAGCACCGGATGCCCGAAGCTTCCCCCGCCGGCCGGCAGGTATCGGTGGGCATACACGGGCACCAGCACCGGCGCCTCCGCCAGAGAATGCCGCGCCGTAGCCAGTGCCGCCGTTCCGTCGGCTGGACGCTCCCCCCAGCCCTCGTACCAAAACCCGTTGTGCTCAACCTCGAGCAGCACGCCCTCGATCGGCCAGTCGAGTTGTCGGCGCAGGCTGTCCAGATCGCCGCCGCGCCACTCCGGCCATGGCCTGGACCAGGTCTGCCCGTCCTCGGGAGGGACGTTGACCGGGAGCCCCGCCGCAAGGAAGGCTCGGTGATCGTCCGCGAACTCGAAGCCGTACTCGTGCTCGATGCGAGTGAACTCGGCGTCCGTCAGCCCCGGCTCGAACTCGTAGATGCCTGTCTGTGCCAGGCGACGTGCGGCCTCCGTGCCCAGGCGTACTCCCTCGTTGCTGATCACCGCCGCACGCTAATGCCGACCGCAGCCATCCGTCACCCGAGTTATGCGCGGGCTCCGTCTCAGTTTCCGTCTCATTCAGCAGCGTTCATTCTCGTTCAACGGAAATCCGCCTGCGAGAACGTCCCGGCCGTCGGCCTCCCATGAACGCAGGTGAACACCCCCGTACACGACGCCGGCCCGTCGCCGGTCAACCGCAGGAAGACGGGCAGTAAGCACCATCTGATCTGCGACGGGAAGGGCACCCCGTTCAAGGTCATCACCACCACGGCCGACGTCAGCGACGTCACGCAGACCCTGGCCCTGGTCGACGGCATCCCGCCGGTGGCGGGCAAGCCCGGCCGACCTCGCCGTCGGCCCGATGCCCTGCTCGGCGACAAGGGCTACGACAGCAACCCCAACCGCCGCGAGCTGCGCAGGCGCCGGCGGCTCCCCGGTAGTGCCGAGCAGCGATCGACGTTTCCTCGTTTCCCACTCCCTCCACAGGCGTGCCACCTCGTCCCGCGGAGGGCTCTCCGGCCCGGCAACCGCTCAGCGTTCATAGGTCGGGACGTGTGACGTTCGCGGGCGTTCTCGCCGGGGTCAGGGCCCGGATGATGCGGGCCAGGTCGGTCGGGGCGGCCGTGAGGTGGACCGGGCGGCCCGCGTCGTCGAGTTCGGCGATCTGCCAGCTTCTGGGCACGCCGTCACCGTCGCCGCCGCGGGGGCGCCGTATGTCCTTGACGGTGAGCCGCTCCGCAGGAATCCGCTTCGCCGCGAACCGGCCCGGGCCGGGGTGCGGTGTGACGGCGGGGGGGCCTCCGCCGAGGACGATGTGGGTGCCGAAGTTGTTCGGGTTGTAGTCGGTGGGCTCCAGGAAGCGGGCGGCCAGGAAGACCTCCTCGTCCTCGTCGGAGGGCTCGGGGGGAGTTCGGGGCGCCGCGGGCTTCTGGGGCGTACGGATGCGGGTCGCGCGCCAGGCCCGGGTGAACGCGCCCAGCGTGGCCAGGCAGCCCGCGACCGCCCAGGTGAGGGTCCCGGGAGAGGTCGGCGGGGTCGTGGGGTGGAGGTAGCAGAGCGGCAGCAGCCACAGGGCCGTAACGGCGAGCGCGCCCGCGAACGGGAGCGCCGACGGAAGGACCTCGTCGGCGGGCAGCCGACGACCGCGTCTGCGCAGCAGTACCAAGGAGGCGGGGTAGCCCGCGGCCAGGGTGCACCCGGCCGCGATGACGGCCACCTCCCCGCCGCTGGGGAAGTGTTCGCGCCAGACGTGGTGTTCGCCGGTGACCTGCCGCACCTCGCCGCGCCAGACGGTGAGCTCGACGCGGTCTCCGGGCCGGAATCCCTCGGCGCCCTCCCGCGAGACCGAGAGCCGCTCCAGCGGCCGGCTCTCCGCGAAGTACAGCCGGCTGCGCTGCTTCCCCTTGCCGACCTCGGCCCGCGTGATCACGGCCGGCAGGGTGGTCAGGCAGTCTTCCTCAGACTCTCGGCTTCGCTCGGGCACGGGGGAACCCGGCCCTTCCTCGGTGGTCGCCCCGGCGGTGCACGGCGCAGCGGACATCCACGCCTGTTTCAGCGACTCCGTGGCCGGCACGAACCAGGCGGCCAGGCCGGCGCACGCGAGCAGCAGCAGGCACAGGGTCAGCGGCACGGCCGTACCGCGACCGGCGGTGCGCTTGGAGATGACGGCGACGTGGTGCGACTCCGGGGTGCCGTACAGGCGGTGCAGCGCGCGAAGATCGTGCAGCTTGGCGTCGAAGTCCGGCCGGTCGCCCGAGGACACGCTGGCCGGCAGGGGCAGGCGGCGCGTGGGTCCGCCGCCGCGCGGCACCACCTCGACGCGGTGGATCTCCTCCCCGTGGCGGCCGTACTGCACGTACACGCGCAGGTCGGCGATGTCGTGCCATGGCACGCTGCGGCGGCGCAGGAGTGTCCGGGAGTGCACTCCGTACGCGTCGGCGCTCACCTGGACGACGGCCCCGTACAGACACGCGACGCCCAGCAGCGCGACGAGCAGGCCCGCATAGGCCCACACGTCCGCCGGCCCGTTGCCGTACGCCACGCGCACCGCGGCCAGACCGGTCCCGGCCAGGCTCGCCCCGGCCGCCGCGAGGACGACGAACCGCCACACGGGGCGCTTCAGGTGGGGACGACAGGTCATTTCCCGGACGCCGTTCATGAGCGGGATCGTGCCATCGGCGAGCTTGCGCCCGCCTGTGCGGTGTCCGGCAGTTTCGCGGCCCGCGACGCTGCCGGGTCGGAAGCCGTGGTGAGGAGTGCGGAGGAGCGTAACGCACGCGTAGACGGAATCGAGACCATCCCGTAGCTCCCTCGCCCCGCAACCCCGGCGCTGTGCCGTGTGTCTAGTGCCGCAGCTTCAACGATCGAGAGCGAACGGTCGAGAACGGTCAAGAGAGGACACCCATGCCTGGTTTCAGAGGTGCGTCGGTGATAGCGGTGGTGGGCGGGATCCTGGCGTTGGCAGGGTGTCGGGAGGCGTCCGGCTCCCACACCGGCTCGGGCGCACCCGCGTCCGCCTCGGCCTCCTCCGCTCCCTCGTCCACGCCTTCCGCGCAGGCCCTGACTCCGACCGGCACTCCTACGATCAGCCCGGCCACCGCCACGGCCCTCCCGTCGGCCGCCCCTGCCACCTCTGCCACCCCGGCCAAGGCCACCACGCCCACTCCCGCGGTGACCCTCCCCCCGTCCGCCCCCTCGTCCGCGGACCACGCCGACTGCCGCAACCTGACCGCCGACAGCCAGGTGAAGACCGCCGTGACGGAGGCGTACCGGCGCAGCTTTCCCCGGTTCGTCCATATCCGGCCGGAGCCGGGGCAGTTCTTCTACGGCCGGTGCGGCGGTCTCCGTTACGCCGCCACCCGCTTCGAGGCCACCCTTGGTGCCACGCACGACGAACTGGTGAGCATGCAGGACGAGGGCAGCGCCACCAAGTACTTCCGCGGCACTTCCGCAGGCGGCTGGACCTACCTCACCAGCGATGACTTCCCTCGTGGAGCACAGGGCTGCGGCGATGTCGCGCAGATTCCCGGCGCCCTCTCCGCACTCTGGGGGAACTGCCCGGTCGGGCGGTAGGAGACGGAGAGCATTCGGCCATGCCGTGTGCCCTCTGGAAACGTCGAGAACATCGGACTCGTCCATCGAGGGCGAAGGTGACCTGGATTCCGTGACGGTTGAGGTGGCACCATCAAGGTCACCGGAAACCCACGAGTTCGCATGCGAGTCCGTGGCCGACGGCCCACAGCAGCAACCCCTCGAAGGATGTGTCCATGCGGCTGGCCCTGAAGTCGTCGGATCCTGTGCGCACCCGGTTCCGCAGAAGGGTCCTCATCACACTTTCGCTCGCCGCTGTCGCCGCCGCCCTGGTGATCGGCGGCATAGCGGTGAACAACGCGGTGAACCAGCCCGAGCTCCGGATACGCGGCATCCCCAGCAGTGGCGTGCTGAACGCCGCCGAGCTCTCCGATGCCAAGCTCATGGTGGATGTCATCGCTCGCAACGGCGACGAGGCGCTGGGCAATGAGGCGCTGCGTGATGTCGAGGTCAGGTTGAACGGCGAGTTCGTCCCCACCCTGTGGGTCGGAGGCCACAGGCTGCTCGATGTGAGGGCGTTGCGGGACGGGCAGTACGAGCTGACGGTGACCGCCGACCCGGGCCCGCTCTCGCGCGAGATCACTCTCAGTCGCCGCTTCATCGTGGACACCACCCAGCCCTGACCTCCAGGGTGTTTCCCCGGGTGCGCCGGTTCGGGCCGGCCCTCACCGAAGGTCCGGCCACGGCCGCCCGCGAGGCGGCCTTCCGCGGTTCGTGGCCGGGTGGGCGGGGCCAGCCGCGGGTGGGCACCCGGCGGCGGTGCCTTCAGCCAGGCGGTCGCCCACCCCCCGCTGCGGCGGAACGCGGAGTAGTGTGGTGAAAACCGAGGGCATTTCGCACACCGGCTTTCACGCCGGGTCGTTCTCGGCGAAACATGACACCCGGGCCGCCGCAGAGCGGCCCGGAGACGGGTCCGCATCATGTCGGCGACCTTGCTTCCCCCGCTGCCGCACCCCGAGCCCGTCGCAGCCCCGGCCGCGCGTCTCGCACTGAAGACCGACGGCAGCTCCCGCGGCCTCCTGGACGGTGCCTGGTGGCCCCGCTCCCGGGATCTGGCGCACGAACTGCGGGCGTTGACCGATGCGTTGGACCCCTTGTGGGGCCGTATCACCCGCGTCGCCGTGAACCCGGAGCACTGGCCGGTCATCCCCCAGAAGGTCCCCGTGGACGGCCACACCGTGAAGGTCGGCTGGTTCACGCCGGAGATCGACCCGCACAAGCTGCTGCTGCTCTCGTACGGCACCGGCCGCTGGGATCTCCTGGTCGTCCCGCCCGAGGCCGGAGCGGAGTCGGCGGCCCGGCTGATGGCTGCCGCGTCCGGCCGCGACGGCCTGCCGCTGACCGCGAGCGCCCTCATCGCCGCGGACGAGGCGCGGCACGGCGTCTCCGCGTCCGACCGGCCGTCGGCCCCGGACGAGGCAGCATCGGAGACCGAGGGCGGCGCCACAGCGACCGACGTGCTCAAGGCACCGGCCGGGACCGTGTCCGCGGGCCTGCCCCGGCAGACGGATCCGCCCGGCCCGGCCGGTCGGCCCAGCGGTTTGTGAGGTGACCGCCGTGAACGCCTACCTGGCAGCCGCCGCCTTCTTGATCCTCGTCGCAGTGGGGGTGTATGTGATCCACCGCCTCAACCTGCAGCACGCCGACAGAATCGCCGCGTACCGGTACGGCTCACCCCTGCCCGGCCGCCGCGGGCGAGACACGCCCCAGCCGCCGTCGGGGCCTGACCCGGCGGAGTCGCCGGCCACCGGCGAACAGCCGGACGACCGCACCCGAGGGCCCGGACGCCCGGCCGGTGAGGAACGCGGCTGAGAGGGACGTCTTCGTCCTCCTGATCAGGCCGGAGGACTCGGGCGGACGTCTTCGTCCTCCTGGCCGGCCCCGTAGGGCCCGGGCGTCCGTCTCTCCCGCCCGGGGAGCACGCCGCCCGGGGTGACGCGAGGGAGCCGGGTGCGGTCGGGGGGCGCTCATCGCCCGCCTCTCCGGCGTCCCGGCTCCCTCGCGGCCCGCGCGGGGTTTCAGTACTGCTCGGTCTCCACGAATCCCGCGTCCGCGTTGTCGTCCGCGTCGAAGGCGGCGGCGGTCGGGTCGAATCCGGGCGGGCTGTCCTTCAGGCCGAGACCCATGCCGGCCAGCTTCGCCTTGACCTCGTCGATCGACTTGGCACCGAAGTTGCGGATGTCGAGCAGGTCCGCCTCCGAGCGCGCCAGGAGTTCGCCCACCGAGTGGACGCCTTCGCGCTTGAGGCAGTTGTACGAGCGGACCGTGAGCTCCAGCTCCTCGATCGGCAGGGCCAGATCGGCGGCCAGGGCGGCGTCCGTGGGCGAGGGGCCCATGTCGATGCCCTCGGCGTCGATGTT
>NZ_JBEOSZ010000044.1:0-47663 GCF_040303285.1 Streptomyces sp. NPDC096046
GCACGTGGTCTGGTGCCGTGCATCGCAAGGCGCCGGGAAGCCCTCGTAGCGGAGCTACTAGGGCGTTTCGGCAACGCGGCGAGGTGCGGTGCCAGACCACGCGACCCGGACGGGCATAGTGAAAGGACCCCTTAGGCTGCGGATGTGCGCCTGCTCCTCATGTCCGATACTCACCTGCCCAAGCGGGCCCGGGAACTGCCCGCCCCCCTGCTGTCCGAACTGCCGCAGGCCGACGTCGTGTTCCACGCCGGGGACTGGGTCGACACGGCCACGCTCGATCTGCTGGAGGCCCGCTGCCGCAGGCTCGTCGGGGTGTACGGCAACAACGACGGGCCGGACCTGCGCGCCCGGCTGCCCGAGGTGGCCTACGCCGACCTGGGCGGGGTGCGCTTCGGCGTGATCCACGAGACGGGTCCCAGGCAGGGCCGGGAGCAGCGGTGCGCCGCCCGCTTCCCCGACCTGGACGTGCTGGTCTTCGGCCACAGCCACATCCCTTGGGACACCACGGCCCCCACCGGACTGCGTCTGCTGAATCCGGGCTCCCCGACGGACCGCCGCGCACAGCCCCACTGCACCTACATGACCGCCACCGTCGCCGAGGGGCTGCTCTCGGACGTGGAACTGCACCGGCTGGCGCCCCGTCCACGGCGCTGAACGTCCCGTCCGGGCCGTGGCGTGATCCCCGGCTGGACCAGGACGAGGGGTACCTCCTGGACAACCGGCAGGACGAGGCCGGTACGCGCTTCGACGCGCTGTCGGCCCTCTTCGACGCCTCGACGTTCCGGCACGTCGAGGAGGCCGGGATCGGCGAGGGGTGGCGGTGCTGGGAGGCCGGTGCCGGCGGGCCGGGCGTGGCGGCGTGGCTGCGCGAGCGCGTCGGGCCGGCCGGGCGCGTGCTCGCCACCGACATCGACGTGTCCTGGACCGGGGCGGCCGCCGCCGACGGCGTCGAGGTGCTCCGGCACGACGTCGGCCGCGACGCCCCTCCACCCGGCCCCTTCCATCTGGTCCACGCCCGTCCCGTGCTGGTCTCCACGTCACCGAACGTGACGCCGCGCTGCGCGCCATGATCCGGGCATTGCGCCCCGGCGGGCTGCTGCTGGTCGAGGACGCCGACCCCGCCCTGCAGCCGCTGATCTGCCCCGACGAGTACGGCCCCGGGCAGGGAACGGGCCAACCGGCTCCGGGCCGGCTTCCGCGAACCGCTGCGCCGGCGCGGCGCCGATCTGTCCTACGGGCGCAGACTTCCCCGGCTGCTGCGCGAGGCCGGTCTGGTGGACGTGGAGGCCGACGCCTGCTTCCCGGTCACATCGCCCGCCTGCGACGTCCTGGAGGCGGCCACCGTCCGGCAGGTGCGTGACCAGCTCGTCGCCGCGGGTCTCCCCACGGACGAGGAGATCGAGGGGCACCTCGCCGCCGTCGAGGCGGGACGCCTGGACCTCGCCACCTCACCGATGATCTCGGCCTGGGGCCGCAGACCGTCGGACGAGGGCACGTAGCGACGCATCCGCAGCCGGTCTCATGACGGAGGATCGCCAGCGACACCGACTCCGGCCCTTGACCCGCGGCGCGCGATCCCGTGCCGCGTGGGCCGCCCTCACCTGCCGTGTGTCTCCCCCTCCGCGAAGCCGGTGCTGTAGAAGCCGGACTCCAGTTCCACCCCGGTGGCATTCAGGAAGAACGCCAGCATCTGGTACTGGCCGACCAGCATGACGATCTCGATGAGTTCGGCGTCGCCGAAGTGTCCGGCCAGACCTTCCCAGGTCCCGTCGGACATCGTGGCATCGCCGTGCAGCTCGTCCGCAGCGCGGATCAGGAGCCTCTGGAGGTCCGCCCAGCCGGGTGCCTCAGGCCCTTCGCCGATACGGTCGATGTCCGCGTCCGTCACCCCCGCGGCCCTGGCCAGGGGGAGGTGCCGCCCCCACTCGTACCGCGCGCCGGTGTTCCACGCGGTGCGCAGGATCAGCAACTCGCGCACGTTCCCCGGCAGTCGGCCCCTGGCGAGCAACTGGCCGCCGAACGGCATGAACTGCTCGTAGAGATCGGGATGGCGCACGAGGGTGGTGAAGATGTTCGGGATCCCGCCCCCGGGGTCGTGGGGAGCGACGGCCAGCAGTTCCCGGGTCCGTGGGTCCCACTGTTCCTCGGGGAGCGGCTTCAGTCGCGGACGGGCGGGGCGGGCGGGGTGGGGCTGTGACATGGCGGCCTCCGGTTTCCGGGGGACTCACCCTAGGAGACCGGCCCGGCGCCTGGCAGTGAACGGCCGGGGTCGGTCAGCCCGTCGGGTCGAGAACGATCTTGCGGACGCCGTCGGAGCGGCCCGCGAACAGTTCGTACGCCGCCGGTCCTGCGGAGAGGGCGAAGCGGTGGGAGACCACGACCTCGGGCTTGATCCGTCCGGCACGGGTGAGGGCGAGCAGGGGAGGGAGTTCGTAGTGGACCGAGCACAGCCCGATGGCGAACTCCAGTTCCTTGACCTGCGCCAGTCCCATGTGGAACGGGAAGGCCCTGCTCTGGCTGACCCCGACGACACTGACCCGGCCGGCCTGCCGGACGGCCTTGAGGGCGAGCTCGATGGTGGCGTCGGAGCCCACGGCCTCCACTACGGCGTCCGGCCCGCGACCGGCGGTCATGTCCCGGACGGCGGTCCGTGCGTCGTCGCCCTCGACCGGCTCTACGCCCAGGCCGGCGGCGAAGGCGCGGCGCTCCGCGACCAGGTCCACGCCCAGCACCCGTGCCGCGCCCATCGCGAAGGCGGACTGCGCGGCCATGAGGCCGACCGGGCCGAGGCCGACGACCAGGACGGTCTCACCGGGCTGGATGCGGGCACGACGGCAGCCGTACCAGGCGGTGGGGGCGTTGTCCGTGAGGACGACGGCGGCCTCGTCGGAGATGTCCTCGGGCAGGTGCACCAGATTGACATCCGCGCAGGGCACCGCCAGGGCCTGGGCCTGGCTGCCGGGGAGCTTCGGGCCGACGCCGTAGCAGAGCTCCGTGCTCGACGTGGCGCGCTCGCATCGGGCGGTGAACCCGGCCGCGCACTGCCGGCACCGCGCACAGCCGACGGAGGCGGGCACCAGGACCCGGTCGCCGGGCTTGAAGCGGGTGACCTGGTCGCCGGTGTCGACGACCACGCCGACGCACTCGTGCCCCGGGGTGTAACCCAGTTCCGGGCTGAACGCGTTGCCGCCGTAGAGGTGCAGGTCGCTGCCGCAGATGCCGGCCGCGGTCACCTGCACCACCGCGTCGGTGGGGCTGGTGACGGCCGGGTCGGGGACGTCCCCGTAGCGGATGTCGTGACGGCCGTGGTAGGTCAGTGCCTTCATCGGATCTCCCCTCCCCTCGGTCCGGTCAGTCCGCGATCTTCAGCACCAGCTTGCCGTGGTTGTCACCACGGAACAGGCGCATCAGGGTCTCCGGGAACGCCGCGACCGAGCCGGACACCACGTCCTCCAAGGACTTCAGCCGCCCCTCCGCCCGCCAGGCGGCCATCCGCGCCATGCCCTCCCCGTACCGTTCGGCGTAGTCGAACACCACGATGCCCGTCATGGAGGCACGGTTCACCAGCAGCGACAGGTAGTTGGCGGGGCCTTGCGGCTTGGTGCTGTTGTACTGGGAGATCGCGCCGCAGACCACGACGCGGGCGCCGCGCGCCAGCCGCAGCAGCACGGCGTCCAGCACGTCGCCGCCGACGTTGTCGAAGTACACGTCGACGCCGTCGGGAGCGTGCTCGCGCAGAGCCTTGCGCACGTCCTCGCTCTGGTAGTCGATCGCGGCGTCGAACCCGAACTCGTCCACCACCAGGCGGCACTTGGCCTCGCCTCCGGCGATGCCGACGACCCGGCATCCGAGGATCTTGGCGATCTGCCCGACGACGCTGCCGACGGCCCCGGCCGCTCCGGAGACCACGACGGTCTGCCCCGGCTCGGGACGCCCGACCTCGATCAGGCCGAAGTAGGCCGTCAGGCCCGACATGCCGAGCGTGCCGAGGTAGGTCGGCAGGGGAGCAGCCGCGGGGTCGACCTTGGTCACGCCGCGCCCGTCCGACACGCAGTACTCCTGCACGCCGAACGTGCCCGACACATGGTCGCCGACCGCGAACCCGGAATGCCGGGAGGCGACCACCCTCCCCACGGCGCCGGCGCGCATCACCTCGCCGATCTCCACCGGGCGGATGTAGGACCTGCCGGCGTTCATCCAGCCGCGCATCGCCGGGTCGATCGACAGGCAGAGCACCTGTACCAGGAACTCCCCGTCGCCCGGCTGCCCCGCCGGCTCCTCGACATGCTCCCAGTCGGTGGGGCGCGGCTCTCCCACGGGACGTGCGGCCAGGCGTATCTGGCGGTTGATCGTGCTCATCAGCGGCACCTCTCCTCGGCTGCATACCGTCCAGTCGGTACGGCGGTGAGCGTACGGGTGGCCTCCGTCCGAGGCAAGAGCCGGTTCGCCACGACTCACGGCTCACGCACGCGGCCGGTCACGGCTCATGCGAGCGGCCGGCCGCGCGGGCAGCCGCCTTTTCCTGTCCCGGCAGCCACCTATTCCTGTCGCGGCACGGCCATCTCTCCGAGGAGTGACCAGTCGTCCTGCGGGACGTTCGCGTTCACGATGCGCGGCGTCTCGGCCAGATGGGGAGGCAGCGTCTGCTGCGCGGTCTTGAAGTGCGCGGACTGTACGTGCGCGGCTCCGGCCTCGTCGTCGCGGAAGGCCTCGACGAGGACGTACTCCGACGGCTCGTCCACGCTGCGCGACCAGTCGAACCACAGGCAGCCGGGTTCGGCGCGCGTCGCCCGGGTGAAGTCGGCGGCGATCTCGGGCCAGCGGTCGGCGTGCTCGGGGCGGACTCGGAACTTGGCGGTGATGAAGATCATGGGGATTCCCGTCGGCGAGGTGCTGAGGTCGGTTTACGGGACCCGTTGTACCGAGTCCGATGTCCGATGTACTGATGTCCGATGTGCTGCCGGCGACACGTTCGTACGAACCCCGCTCGACGGCGACATCACCGGAGCGCTCCGGTGATCAGGAGGATCGGTGTGGGTGCACCGCCCCCTCCGTCGCGGTGAGCGGCGCACCGGTGCCGCCCCAGCGCAGCGCCACGACCTCGGCGGCCACGGACACCGCCACCTCCTCGGGCGTACGGGCCCCGAGGTCCAGGCCGACCGGTGAGCGCAGCCGGGACAGCTCGCGGTCCGTCAGACCGGCCTCGGCCAGCCGCCGCGCCCGGTCGGTGTGGGTGCGGCGGCTGCCCATCGCCCCGATGTAGGCGGCCGGGCGGCGCAGCGCCTCGGTCAGCAGCGGAACGTCGAACTTGGGATCATGTGTCAGGACGCAGATGACCGTGCGCTCGTCGGTGTCCGTGTTCCGCAGATAGCGGTGCGGCCATTGCGCGACCACCTCGACACCGTCGGGGAAGCGCCGGGGCGTGGCGAAGACCGGGCGGGCGTCGCAGACGGTGACGCGGTAGCCGAGGAAGTCCCCGATGCGGGCCACCGCCGCCGCGTAGTCGATCGCGCCGAAGACCAGCATCCGCGGCGGCGGCGCGAACGACTGCAGGAACACGCTCACGGAGTCCTCGCGGCGCTGCCCCTCGGGCCCGTAGTGCCGCAGGCCGGTGGCGCCGAGAGCGAGTTCGCCGCGGGCGTCGGAGGTCACGGCCGCGTCCAGGCCGCTCGCGCCGAGCGTGCCGGCGGTCCCGTCCGGCCGGACCACGAGCGCCGCGCCGCGCCGGGCCGGGCCGTCGGTGACGGTCGCCAGGATGACCGGCTCGCCCGCCGCGACCGAGTCCACGAGCACGCCGAAACCGGGATCCCGCTCGGGCGTGACCGCGCGCACCAGCAGCGTGATCTCGCCGCCGCAGGTCAGACCGACGGCGAAGGCGTCCTCGTCGCTGTAGCCGAAGGTCTCCAGCCGGGCCTCGCCCTCCGCGGCCGCCTCCTGCGCCAGCTCGAACACCGCGCCCTCGACACAGCCCCCTGACACACTGCCGACGACCTGGTCGTCCGGGCCCACCGCCATCGCCGCGCCCGGGTCGCGCGGCGCGCTGCGGCTGACCTGGACGACGGTCGCGAGACCGAACGGGGCCCCGGCCGCGTACCAGCGGCCCAGCACCGGGAGAACGTCACGCATGAGCCGCTCCCTTCCCTGTACGCGCGCCCCGCCGGGTACCCCGGCGGCGGCTAATTGCGTTGTCACCCTCCGTACCGATCTGCTGCACTGGAGGCGACGTCACCGAATCCGAAGGAGCTCCAGATGCGCGCAACGTCCATGTCCCCCCAGCCAGGAACGGACCTCTCTGTGAAGGACATGACGCTTCGTGCACCTGCTCAACCTTGGAATCCTCGCCCATGTCGACGCGGGTAAGACCAGCCTGACCGAGCGGCTGCTCCATTCGGCCGGGGTGATCGACGAGATCGGCAGCGTCGACGACGGGAACACCCGCACTGACACCCTCGACCTGGAACGGCGGCGCGGCATCACCATCAAGTCCGCCGTCGTCTCGTTCCCGCTCGACGGCGTGACCGTCAACCTCATCGACACTCCCGGCCACCCCGACTTCATCGCCGAGGTCGAGCGGGTGCTCGGCGTGCTGGACGGCGTCGTCCTCGTGATCTCCGCCGTCGAAGGGGTGCAGGCCCAGACGCGCGTGCTGATGCGGGCCCTCCAGCGGCTGCGCATCCCGACCCTGCTCTTCGTCAACAAGATCGACCGGAGCGGAGCACGCCACGATGAGGTGCTGCGGGAGATCTCGGCCCGTCTGACACCGGCGATCGTGCCGATGGGGACCGCCTGCGGTCTCGGCACCCGGTCGGCCCGCTTCGAGCCCCGCACCGCACCGGCCGCCGCCCTCGCCGCCGTCGACGTTCTCGCCGACCACGACGACGACCTGCTGTCCGCGTATGCCGGGAACACCGTTACGGACGCTCTGCTGCGGCGGTCCCTCGTCGCGCGGACCCGGGAGGCGCTCGTCCACCCGGTCTACTTCGGTTCAGCCGCCACGGGCGCGGGCCTGGAAGCGCTCCTGTCAGGCATCGGGGAACTGCTCCCGACGGCCCACGGGGATGCGGACGGGCCGGTGTCCGCCCGTGTGTTCAAGGTCGAGCGGGGGCCGGCGGGGGAGAAGCTCGCCTACGCCCGGATGTTCTCCGGGACCCTGCGCGTCCGCGACCGGGTCCCCTTCGGGGCGGACGGAGCCGAAGGCCGGATCACCGGCATCAGCGTCTTCGGCGACGGCACGGACACCCGCCGGGACACCGTCGCCGCCGGCCGGATCGCCCGCCTCACCGGGCTGGGCGACATCCGGATCGGTGACGCGATCGGCGAACCCCGCAAGGCCTGGGAGCACTTCTTCGCCCCGCCCACCCTGGAGACGGTCGTCGTTCCCGGCCCGGGCGTGCACCGGGGAACGCTCCACCTCGCACTCACCCGGCTCGCCGAACAGGACCCGCTGATCGGCCTGCGTCACGACGAACGCCGCCGGGAGACCTCCGTCTCCCTCTACGGCGAGGTGCAGAAGGAGGTCCTCCAGGCCACCCTCGCCGACGAGTTCGGCGTGGACGTCACCTTCCGCGAGACCACCCCGCTGTGCGTCGAACGGCTCGTCGGGACCGGGCAGGCCGTCGAGTTCGACAAGAAGGACCCGAACCCGTTCCTCGCGACGGTCGGCCTGCGCGTCGAGCCCGCGCCGGTCGGCTCGGGCGTCGCCTTCCGGCTGGAGGTGGAGCTCGGCTCCATGCCGTACGCGTTCTTCAAGGCCGTGGAGGACACCGTGCGCGAGACGCTCCTGCAGGGGCTGCACGGCTGGCAGGTCCCCGACTGCACGGTCACGATGACCCACAGCGGCTACTCGCCCCGTCAGAGCCATGCCCACCAGGGCTTCGACAAGAGCATGTCGAGCACGGGCGCCGACTTCCGCGGCGTGACCCCGCTGGTGCTGATGGAGGCGCTGCGGCGGGCGGGGACGCGCGTCCACGAGCCGATGCACCGTTTCCGCATCGAGGCTCCGGCCGACACGCTCGGCGCCCTGCTGCCGGTCCTCGCCGGGCTCACGGCCGTGCCCGAGACGACACTGAACCGGGACGACCGCTGCGTCCTGGAGGGCACGGTGCCGGCCGCCCGGGTGCACGCCCTCGAACAGCGACTGCCGGGACTCACCCGGGGCGAGGGCGAGCTGGAGAGCTCCTTCGCCCACTACGCGCCGGTCACCCACGGCACGATCCCCGAGCGCCCGCGCACCGATCACAACCCCCTGAACAGGAAGGAGTACATGGTGAACGTGACACGAAGGGTGGGCGGCTGAGGCGCTCACACCGGCCGCACCGAAACTTACTCCGGAGTCAGGGGTGTTGACGGTGTCCTGATATGGCCTGACTGTAGTGGACATGCCGACTATCCGAGCGCGTCTGCTGGTCGTCCTGGCTGTCCTCTTCGGTTCCGTGTCGGTGGCGGGTGTTCCGCCGGCCGCCGCCGAGTCCCCTCCCGGCTCCCTCTGGTTCGACGACCCCACCGTCACCGTGCGGAACGGCCGCTTCACCGATGTTCACGGCCGCGAGGTCGTACTGCGCGGCTACAACGTCTCGGGTGAGACCAAGCTCGCGGAGAACGAGGGCCTGCCCTTCGCCTCGGTCGCCGACGCCCGTACGTCGGCGACCGCGCTGCGCGCCCTCGGCGGCGGCAACACCGTCCGCTTCCTGCTCTCCTGGGCGTACGCCGAGCCCGAGCGCGGCCGGGTGGACACGGCCTACCTGGCCGCCGCCACCGGCCAGATGAAGGCGTTCCTCGACGCCGGCATCCGCGTCTACCCCGACTTCCACCAGGACCTGTACTCGCGCCACCTCTTCGACCACGACAGCTGGTACACCGGCGACGGCGCGCCCAAGTGGGCGGTGGACGCCGGGAACTACCCGGACGAGTCCTGCGGGATCTGCCTCTTCTGGGGGCAGAACATCACCCAGAACGAGGCCGTGAAGCGCGCCACGTACGACTTCTGGCACAACGCGCACGGCGTGCAGGACGCGTTCCTCACCACCGCCGAGAAGGCCATGGCCTACGTGCGGCAGCACCTGAGCGCCGACCAGTTCGAGGGCATCGTGGGTTTCGACCCCTACAACGAGCCGCACGCGGGCAGCTACGACTCCGGGCAGACCAGCCGCGCCTGGGAGAAGGACGTGCTCTGGCCGTTCTACGAGAAGTTCCGGACCCGCATGGACGCGGCCGGGTGGCGCGACAAGCCCGTCTTCGCGGAGCCCAACCTCTTCTGGAACGCCAACCTGGACTTCCAGAAGCAGGAGGGCGGTCTGCTCGACGCCGGGAAACTCGGGCCGCGCTACGTCTTCAACACCCACTTCTACGACCAGAAGGCCATCTCCGGCGTCTTCATGTGGGGCAAGGCGGCCGACGGCCAGTACACGGGCGACTTCCGCACCGTCCGGGACCGGGCCGCCGCCGCGCAGACGGCAGCGGTGGTCAGCGAGTTCGGGCACCCCCTGGCCGGCCACGTCTCCGACAAGGCGCCGACCGTCCTCAAGGCGATGTACCAGGCTCTCGACTCCCGCCTGAAGGGCGCCGACTGGTGGTCCGACCCGGCCGCCTCGGGACCCCCGCTCTCCGGCACGCAGTGGCAGTGGGACATCTACAACGGCCGCCACCGCGAGCTGATGAACGGCAACCCCGACAAGGTCCTCGCCGCCGGTGACGCCTGGAACGACGAGGACCTGTCCGCCGTACGCCTGGACGACGCGGGCAAGCCCGTGCTGCGCCAGGACGCCCGGCTCCTGGACCGCCTCTACCCGAGCGCCACGGCCGGTGAGACCGTCGGCTTCACCTACGAGGACCGCTCCCGGGACGGCTCGACGACCCTGACCTGGAACCCGGTGCCCGGTGCGCTGCCGAACGTGCAACGGCTCGTGGGGTCCGGCCAGTACGGGCTGCTGCTGTGGCGCTCGGACGGCGGCCCGGCCCCCACCGAACTGCACCTCCCGGCGAGCTTCCCGACCGCGTCCACCACGGTCGTCTCCGACCTGGGCACGGTCCACGCCCCGCCGGCCTACACCTCGGCAACCCCGGTCGGCGTGGCCCAGGAGCCCGGCGGCACGGGAAGCCGCCGCCTGCTGCTCCGCGCGCCGGACTCGGGGGTCCTGCACTACGCGCTGGTCACCAACGGGGCGACGGCTCCCTCGGGGGAACTGCTCGCCGCGGCTCGCTCCGAACTGGCGGCGTGGGCGGCGAAGGAGGTCACCTAGCGGACGGGCTCGTCCAGTCGGCCGTCACCTGGCCGAGCCGGACGCGCTGCGGGTGGTCACCCACCGGCACGGACACGACCTTCTTCCCGGTGGCGAAGTCGATGGCCGTGACCTGGTCGGTGCCGCTCTCGGAGACCACGCAGGACCTGCCGTCACCGCTGACCGTGGCCCAGTAGGGCTTGGAGGCGGTGACGAGCGGGCCCTGCTGGAGGGTGGCGCGGTCGACGACGGTGGCGTAGTCGTCCATGGTGCCCGCGACGCACAGCTTGCGTCCGTCCGGGCTCATCGAGATGCCGTGGTGACGCGAGTCGTTGACGAAGGACGTGCGGTCGTCGCTGGTGGCCGCGTTCTTCGGCAGGGTCTTGGTGCGGGTGATCTTTTCGGCTGCCATGTCGTACTCGAAGAAGCCGTTGAAGAACGAGACCTGGAAGTACAGCTTCGACTCGTCCGGGGAGAAGACGGCCGGGCGCACCGCGTCGGAGTGGTCCTTGAGGCCGAGGGCGTCGAGGTGCGGGCGCATGTCGATGACCTTGACCTGCTTGAACGTCGTGGCGTCGACGACGGTGATGCGCCGGTCGCCCTTCGTCCAGTCCAGCCACGGGGCGTCGGTCTGGGTGTTCACGTCGCCGATCGCCATGTTGTAGATGTACTTGCCGTCCTGGCTGAAGATGTTCTCGTGCGGCTTGTCGCCGGTGCCGAACCTGCCCAGTTCCCGGCCGGAGACGATGTCCAGCACGTGCACGGTGTTGGAGGTCGACGCCGACACCGCGACCCGCTTGCCGTCGGGGGAGACCGCCATGTGGTCGGAGCGGTAACCGGACACCGGGAAGCGCCAGTTGATGCGCCCGGACGCGAGGTCGATCGACACGACGTCGGCGAAGCTCGGCCGGGAGACGACCACCGACTTCCCGTCCGGCGTGGAATACATGTCGTCGACGAGCTGGTCGTGTCCCTCGCCGACGCTGTTGCGGATCGTCATGAAGGCGATCCATCTGATCGGATCGGCGTTGATCTCCGCCATCCGCTCGGCCTTGTCGGGGACGACGTCGATACGGCCGATCTTCGCGAAGTCGCCCGTGGAGCGGATGACATCGGCGGTGCCTTCCCAGTTGTTGCCCACGAACAGCACCTCGCGCAAGGCGGCGGAGGAGCCCGGGGAGGCCGCGGTGGCGGCGGTCGTGGGAGCGGTGACGGTCAGGGCGAGAGCTGCGGCTACGGAGCACAGGTGCCGGCGTCGGACGACGGGCATGACTGCTCCCCTCTCTGCTGTGGGGTGAGCTCTGTGAGTGGAACATGCCAAAACTGAGGGCGTGGAATCTGAACACGTGTGATTTCAGACTGAACTTACTGCAAAGTAAGGAAGGGGCGGCCTTCTCCACAAGACCGCGTGCACGACAAAATCAGTGTTCGAACCACGAAGGGAGAGCCGGTGCCGGGCAGACTCAGAGCGCCGACCGGCCGCTACGGCGGTAGAACCGCCGAGGAGCGGCAGGCCGAGCGGCGCCGGCGGTTTCTCGACGCCGCGCTCCGGCTGTTCGGCGACACGCCCGGCTTCCGCTCCACCACGGTCGCGGCGCTCAGCGAGACGGCCGGGCTGTCCACGCGGCAGTTCTACGAGGAGTTCCGGACGATCGAGGACGTGCTGGCCGCCCTGCACCTCGAGGTCAACGGCTGGGCCGAGGCGGCCGTGCTGGAGGCGGCCGCGGACGCCGCGGACCTGCCGCTCGTCGAACGCGTCACGGCGATCTTCGGCGCCTACGCCGGCAGTCTCGCCGCCGATCCGCGCCGGATCCGCATCACCTTCGTCGAGATCATCGGCGTCAGCCCGCGTCTGGAGGAGCAGCGGCTCGCCCGCCGGGCCGGCTGGGTCGACCTCATCTGCGCCGAGGCCGACGCGGCCGCCGCACGCGGAGAGGCCGCGCCCCGCGACTACCGCCTCGCCGCGACGGGCTTCATCGGCAGTGTCAACGGCCTGCTGCACGACTGGAGCGCCGGCTGGGTCGACGCGACACTCGACGAGGTCGTCGACGAACTGGTCCGGCAACTGCTGGGCATCCTGTGGCCACCGGGATGGAAGCCGGAGGCGTGACGGCGGGCGCCGGGTGCGGGGGAGCCCCGCACCCGGGCCCGCATCCGCGCCCCCGTCCGGGCCCGCATCCGCGCCCCCGTCCGGGCCCGCACCCGGGCCCCCATCCGGGCCCGCACCCGGGCCCGCACCCGGGCCCGCACCCGGGCCCTCATCCGGGCCCCCATCCGGGCCCGCACCCGGGCCCGCATCCGCACCCCCATCCGGGCCCGCATCCGGGCCCGGCCCCGGGCCCCGCCCGGGGCCCGGGGCCGGTGATGCGACCGGGAGGGCCCGATCTCCGGGCGTCTGCCGGATCCGGGCGACCAACTGTCCGGGCCCCTCGGGGCGGGACGGGGCGGCTCTCCCGTCGTCTGCGGGACCGGTGGGGCCTGCCTTCCGGTCGTCGGCGGGCCGGTGGGGCCTGCCTTCCGGCCGCCTGAGGGACCGCCTGCTGCCAGGCGCCGGTCTGCCTTCCGGTCGTCTGACGGACCGGCGGGACTGGATCGGACGTGCCCGCCGAGCTGGCGCGACGTCCCGCCTCAGCCGCCCCCGCCGCACGACCCGGCCTGGCTGGGTGCCTGTCTCATGGGGCCCGGTTCGCCGACGCCCGCTGACCATGTCCGAGCGGCTGGACGCCACGGCGACGCTGCCGGACCACTGGACGCTCGGAGCGCGCGAGCGCGCGGCGCATGGCCGCGCCGAGGGGTTGTGACCGGTGGGCGGGGGACCGACCGGCTGGGCCGGGGTGGCCAGGCCCATGTGAACGATGCGCGGGTCTCCACGTGATCATGGACCCGGCCACCGGTGCCGTCCTCGGGCTGGAGAGCACCATCATGGAGCCGGAACCCGCGTTCGGCGTCGAGGAGGGCGGCGTCATGTGACGGGCGGCGGCCCGCACCGCCCGTTCCGGCAGGATGCGACCTGCTACTCGTCCCAGGCCTGGACCAGGGTCTGCTCAGCGATCTTTCCGTCGCGCAGCCCGATCATGGACTCGGACAGGACACGCACCCCGTCCGCGTACTGGCAGCTTTCGCTGTAGGCGGCCTCGTCGCCCTGGATGACGCACTGCTCCAGCTTGTGCGACATGTCGCGGCTGTAGACGTCCTCCAGCATCCGGCCGATCTCGTCCCGGCCGTGCAGGACCTTGGGATGGCTGGGCTGGGTCGTGCGGTCCACGATGCGCAGCTCGGCATCGTCGGCATACAGGGAGAGAAGGATGTCCGGATTCTGTCCTTCCACGGCCTGGCGCAGGGTCTCTCGGTCGAAGGCGGGGTCTGCCGCGGTTCCCATGATGACCTCCTTCGAAGGGCCGCGGCCCGGCGGACGCGAGCCGCGGACGGCCTCTCCTGTCGAGCGTCCCCCCGCCGGGCGGACTCGGCAAGCGCAACCGGAACGCTGGGCCTGACGGGTGAGCGGCACCGCCCGCCGGTGTCCGCCGGGGACTCGTTCGCGTTGCGCCAGGCCTGATCTCAACACGGCGTATCGTCGCCGCCGTTGGTCTCGCCGCCGGGGTCACCGGACTCGCCGCGCCGATGGCGAACGCGGCCGACGCGGAAGCCAAGAGCCCGCTCAGCCCGATGGCCATGCTCGACTCGCTGACCGTCAGCGACATCCCCGCCGAGCACAAGGACGGGATCCCGCGGCCCTCTTCGCGACTGGCCGGGCTCAACCGCCTCAACGGCCTCGACCGGCTGGACCAGGTCGTCGGCCTGGTCTCCCCGGTCTTCGGCTTCCTTCCGAACGTGCGCTGACCCGGCTGCGTGAGCGTGAGGGCCGCCCGGATCAGGGCGGCCCTCCGCGTCGTGCCCGGGCTCAGTCCGCCGTCGCCAGGAACTGCGTCGCCGCCAGCTCGGCGTAGAGCGGGTCGGTCGTCACGAGTTCACGATGGGTGCCGACGGCCCGGACCCGTCCCGCGTCCATCACCACGATCCGGTCCGCCATCGTCACCGTGGACAGCCGGTGCGCCACGACGAGCACCGTCGTCGTCCGGGCCACGTCCGCGACGGTGTCGCGCAGTGCCGCCTCGTTCACCGCGTCCAGCTGCGAGGTCGCCTCGTCGAGCAGCAGCAGCCGGGGGCGGCGCAGCAGCGCGCGGGCGATGGCGACGCGCTGCCGCTCACCGCCCGACAGCTTGGTGCCGCGGTGCCCGACGAGCGTGTCGAGGCCACCGGGCAACCTGGAGATCAGGTCGTCGAGACGGGTCGTCTTGAGCACCCGGGCGAGGGCGTCCTCGTCCGCCTCCGGATCGCCCAGCAGCAGGTTGTCCCGCAGGGAGCCCGACAGGACCGGCGCGTCCTGCTCCACATAGCCGATCGCGGCGCGCAGCCGGGTCAGCTCCCAGTCGTTCAGGTCCCGCCCGTCCAGCGTGATCACGCCCGACTCGGGGTCGTAGAACCGCTCGATCAGGGAGAAGACGGTGGTCTTGCCGGCGCCGGACGGGCCGACGAACGCCGTCATGCCCTGCGCGGGCACGGTGAACGTCACCTCGTGATGGACGGGCGGCAGGTCGTCCGCGTAGCGGAAGCGGACGTCGTCGAAGGCGAGGGCGGCGGGCTCGGCGCCGGGGGAGGGCAGCGGCGCCGCCCCGGCGGCCGGTTCGGCGGGCAGGCGCAGCGCCTCCTCGATGCGGGTGAGGGCCGCGGCGCCCGTCTGGTACTGGGTGATGGCGCCGACGACCTGCTGTATCGGGGACATCAGATAGAAGACGTACAGCAGGAACGCCACCAGCGTGCCCACGTCGACCGCGCCGGTCGCGACCCGCGCCCCACCCACGGCGAGCACCGTGATGAAGGCGATCTGCATGGCGAGCCCCGCCGTGTTGCCCGCGGCGGCCGACCACTTGGCGGCCCGTACGCTCTGCCGCCACGACTCCTGCGCCGCCTCGTGCAGCGTCCGCTCCTCGCGGTGCTCCGCGCCGGACGCCTTCACCGTGCGCAGGGCGCCGAGGATCCGCTCCAGTGAGGCACCCATGACGCCCACCGCGTCCTGCGCCTGCCGGCTCGCCTTGTTGATGCGCGGCACGATCAGCCCGAGCACCACGCCCGCGCCCAGGATCACGGCCAGGGTGACGCCGAGCAGCACGACGTCCACCACTCCCATCATCACCACCGTGGCGACGAGCGTCAGCCCGCCCGTGCCCAGGCCGACCAGCGAGTCGGTGGTGACCGCCCGCAGCAGGGTCGTGTCGGAGGTGATGCGGGCCATCAGGTCCCCGGGTTCACTGCGGTCCACGGCCGCGACGCGCAGCCGCAGCAGATACGACGACAGGGCGCGCCGCGCGCCGAGCACCACCGACTCGGCGGTACGGGTCAGCACGTACGAACCCAGCGCGCCCAGCGCCGCGTTGGCCACGACCAGCGCCGACATCGCCAGCAGGGCGCCGGTGATGGCCCGGTCGTGCGACAGGTCGTCGATCAGGCCCCGCGCCACCAGCGGCAACAGCAGCCCGGTCGCCCCGGTGACCAGCGAGAGCAGCGCGCCTGCGAACAGGGACCAGCGGTGTGGCCGTACGTATCCCAGGAGCTGCCGCCACGCGGGGGTGGCCCTCTGGGTCTCTGCGATGCTCACGGCGCTCCTTCGGCGTCGGCGGAGCGTTCAGGCTACGTCGCCGCCGGCCCGTGCGGCCTGCCCTTTCCACGCGCCGGGTGGCCGATCCGCGCCCCCTGTCGATCACTCGCGCGTAGGGTCGGAAAGGAACGAACCCGGCCGACGAAGGAGTCAGCACCATGGCCCAGGAAGTACGCGGCGTGATCGCACCCGGCAAGGACGAGCCGGTGCGGATCGAGACGGTCGTGGTGCCCGATCCGGGCCCCGGCGAGGCCGTGGTGCGGGTGCAGGCCTGCGGGGTGTGCCACACCGACCTGCACTACAAGCAGGGCGGCATCAACGACGACTTCCCGTTCCTGCTCGGCCACGAGGCCGCGGGTGTGGTCGAGACGGTCGGCGCCGGCGTCACCGATGTCGAGCCCGGCGACTTCGTGATCCTCAACTGGCGTGCCGTGTGCGGGAAGTGCCGGGCCTGTCTGCGCGGGCGGCCCTGGTACTGCTTCGACACCCACAACGCCGAACGGAAGATGACCCTCGCCTCGACCGGCCAGGAACTGTCCCCGGCCCTCGGCATCGGCGCCTTCGCCGAGAAGACCCTGGTCGCCGCCGGGCAGTGCACCAAGGTCGACCCGGGCGTCGCCCCGCAGGTGGCCGGGCTGCTGGGCTGCGGCGTGATGGCCGGCATCGGTGCCGCGATCAACACCGGGAACGTCGGCCGGGGCGACTCGGTCGCCGTCATCGGCTGCGGCGGCGTCGGCGACGCGGCCGTCGCCGGATCGCACCTGGCCGGAGCGGCGACGATCATCGCCGTCGACATCGACGACCGCAAGCTGGAGACCGCCCGCTCCATGGGCGCCACCCACACCGTCAACTCGCGCGAGACCGACCCGGTCGAGGCGATCCGCGAGCTCACCGGCGGCTTCGGCGCCGACGTCGTCATCGAGGCCGTCGGCCGCCCGGAGACGTACAAACAGGCCTTCTACGCCCGCGACCTCGCCGGCACGGTCGTCCTCGTCGGCGTCCCCACGCCCGAGATGAAACTCGAACTGCCCCTGCTCGACGTCTTCGGCCGCGGCGGAGCACTGAAGTCGAGCTGGTACGGCGACTGTCTGCCCTCCCGTGACTTCCCGATGCTGATCGACCTGCATCTGCAGGGGCGCCTGGACCTCGGCGCGTTCGTCACCGAGACGATCCAGCTCGACGAGGTGGAGAAGGCGTTCGAGCGGATGCACCAGGGCGACGTGCTGCGCTCGGTGGTGGTGCTGTGATGACCACGCGCATCCAGCATCTCGTCACCTCCGGGCAGTTCAGCCTCGACGGCGGCACCTGGGACGTCGACAACAACGTGTGGATCGTCGGCGACGACCACGAGGTGATCGTCATCGACGCCGCCCACGACGCCGACGCCATCGCCGAGGCCGTCGGGGACCGCCGGCTCACGGCCATCGTGTGCACGCACGCCCACAACGACCACATCGACGCCGCCCCCGCCCTCGCCGAGCGCACCGGTGCCGCCATCTGGCTCCACCACGACGACCTGCCGCTGTGGAAGCAGACCCACCCGGACCGCGAACCCGACGCCTGGCTGGCCGACGGCCAGGTGATCGAGGCCGGTGGCGCCGACCTGCGGGTGATGCACACCCCGGGACACGCGCCCGGCGCGGTCTGCCTCTACGACCCGGGGCTGGGCACCGTCTTCACCGGCGACACCCTCTTCCAAGGTGGCCCCGGTGCCACCGGCCGTTCCTTCTCGCACTTCCCGACGATCATCGACTCGATCCGCGACCGGCTGCTGACGCTGCCGCCCGGGACGACGGTCCGCACCGGACACGGCGAGTCCACCACCATCGGCGCCGAGGCCCCGCAACTGGAGGAATGGATCGCCCGGGGTCACTGATCGCGTGTCGCCGGTGAAAGGCGACAGAAGATGTCCGGTTTACCCGTCACGCTGAAGGCGGCAAGCAGTCAGCTCAAGGGAGGTCGGACATGTCAGCTCCGTTGCAGGGCAAGGTCGCACTCGTCGCCGGTGCGACCCGGGGCGCCGGACGGGGAATCGCCGTCGAACTCGGCGCGGCCGGCGCCACGGTCTACGTCACCGGCCGCAGTACCCGGGCCCGCCGCTCGGAGTACGACCGCCCCGAGACCATCGAGGACACCGCCGACCTGGTCACCGCCGCCGGCGGCCGGGGCATCGCGGTCCCCGCCGACCACCTCGACCCGGCGCAGGTCCGGGCCCTGGTGGACCGGATCGCGGCCGAGCAGGGCCGCCTCGACGTCCTCGTCAACGACATCTGGGGCGCCGAGAAGCTCTTCGAGTGGGAGAGCCCGCTCTGGGAGCACGACCTCGACAACGGCCTGCGCCTGCTCAGACTCGCCGTCGAGACGCACGCCATCACCAGCCACCACGCCCTGCCCCTGCTGCTGCGCAACCCCGGCGGCCTGGTCGTCGAGGTCACCGACGGCACCGCCGACTACAACGGCGAGAACTACCGGGTGAACTTCTTCTACGACCTCGCCAAGACCTCCGTCCTGCGCATGGCCTTCGCCCTCGGCCGCGAACTCGGCCCGCGCGGTGCCACAGCCGTCGCCCTCACCCCCGGCTGGCTGCGCTCGGAACTGATGCTGGACACCTACGGCGTGCGGGAGGAGAACTGGCGCGACGCCCTGGAGCGCGTCCCCCACTTCGCCATCTCCGAGACCCCGCACTACGTGGGCCGGGCCGTGGCCGCACTGGCCGCCGACGCCGACGTGGCGCGCTGGAACGGCCGGTCCCTCTCCAGTGGCGGACTCGCCCGGGAGTACGGCTTCACCGACCTCGACGGCAGCCGCCCGGACGCCTGGCGCTACGTGGTGGAGGTCCAGGACGCGGGCAAGCCGGCGGACACGGCCGGCTACCGCTGACGCCGAGGACTCGACCGACGTAATCAACCGCTCTGCAGAGATATGCCCCACCTCGTACCGGTGGGGTATGTCACTGTTCCGTCGCAGCGCGGCCGACAGTACAACCGGAGTCCGACTCCGCCCGTCTAGCTGGCAGACATCGCACACTCACTTCCGCGAAAGGGCATGGCCAGCCATGGGGGACGTACGCAGACGGAGTGCCGTCGCACTGGGAATCACCGGACTGGTGGCACCGCTCACGCTCGTGCTCGGCGCCACGCCGGCCGCCGCCGCGAGCTGCACCACGCAGACCGGCCCGCACCAGAAGAAGGTGGAGAAGTTCCTCGGCCGTCCGGTCGACGGCAAGCAGTCCGCCGCCGACTGCAAGGCCATCAAGGCCTTCCAGACCAAGCACGGCATCTCCCCGAACATCGGCTACGCCGGTTCCATCACCTGGGGTGTGATGGACCTGATGCAGAAGCAGAAGGCCGTCGGGAAGAACCCCGGCAAGGACGGCAAGTGCCCGGTGAACAAGGGCCGGATCGCCTGTGTGAACCTGACGCTCCAGCTGAGCTGGATCCAGGACGGCGAGAAGCTCGTCTACGGCCCGGTCCCGGTGCGCACCGGTCGCAACGGCGACGAGACGCGCACCGGCCTGAAGAAGATCTACTGGCGCAACATCGACCACGTCTCGTCCCTCTACGACGTGCCGATGCCCTACGCCCAGTTCTTCGACGGCGGCCAGGCCTTCCACCAGGCGAACGTCAGCATGTGGAACCCGCCGGGCTCCCGCGGCTGCGTCAACATGACCAAGACCGACGCCAAGAAGTACTGGTCGATGCTGAAGAAGGGCGACGACGTCTTCGTCTACGGCCGCAAGCCGGGCACCTGATACCGGGCACCCGGCCCGCACCGACGTCCCCTACCGCGGGGCGTCCCCGAAGTCCGGGATCTCCAGCCTGACCCCGCCCCGCTGCGCCGACTCGTGCGCGATGATGCCCGGCAGGGTGTAGCGGGCGGCCACCCAGGCGTTCACCGACGGCAGTGTGCGGTCGTTGACGGCGGGTGACGCAGTCGTCCACCAGGAAGTGGTGGCTGCCCTCGTGGCCGTTGTGGAGGTGGTCGAACTCCCGCGGCAGCCGCGCCCGGTCGTGCACGGGAGCCGACCCGGAGGTGAAGGCGGCCCGCAACTCCGGCGCGATGCTCTGGAGTGACGGATCGTCAGAAGGCAGGGGTGAGCTTGGGTTGGGAGAGGATCAGGTTGATCTGTTCATTGGTCTGGTCGAGGCTGCTCACGGGCTTACCGTTGCCGCAGATGTCCTCCATCACGGGCGACATCAGCGCCGTCATGTCCGGCCGGCACTGGATCGTGGATCCCCACGGGCCGCTCACCCCGGACGGCAGGCGGGGCAGCGCCGTGTCGCTGCTGACCATCCCCAGCATCCGCTACCAGATCCGGGCCGCCACCGGCGGCGACCGGGCCTACGAGGAGATCCTCGCCCTGGCCGCGGCCGGGGACCCGATGTCCGCCCGGGTCGTCGAGGAGGCCGCGCGGGCCCTGGGCACGCTCGTCGCGCAGATCTCCGACTTCGTGATGCCGCAGAGGATCCTGCTCGCGGGGGAGGGGGTGGGGCTGATGGACGTGGCCCGCGCGACGGTCGAGGAGACGGTCCGCGAGCACCGGCATCCGCTGGCCGCCCCGGTCGACCTGGAGACGAAGGCGTCGGACTTCCACGACCGGGCCCGTGGTGCCGCCGTGTTGGCCATCAAGGTGCTGGTGCTCGGATCGGCCGAAGCCTGAACGACGGTGAACGGGCTCGGCGGCGAAAGGTACCCGCAGGTGGCGGATGTGAACAGGCTCACGTTTACCGGGAGATGGACGTGATCAGTAACACTGTCCGAAATGCCCCATTGGTTCACGATGGCTCACATCGCCTTCACGTCCCGCGCCGTATGCTTCACAGCATGTCCACCACCGTTGAAACATCATCCGAGCGATCGGCTGACGAGGTCAACGAGGAGATCCGTGCGCTGTGGCGCCGGTCGGGCGGGACGCTGAGCGTCGAGCAGCGCGAGGAGTACCAGCGGCTCGTCCTGGAGTGGGCCTCCGCGGCCCCGCAGTAGGAGACCGCGGCCCGACCTCGTCCCGGCCCGCATCGGACCCTCGTCGAAGGGCACCCCTGATCCGTGGGTGCCCTTCTCGCACTTTCCTCGGCCGTCGTCTACGGCATCTTCACCGGCGGTCTCCTGTCCCGCCGCGTCCCTCACACCGCCGTCACCTTCCTCGGTCAGCTCGGCGGGCTGCTGCTCGCCCGCGCCGCCGCCCTCCTCCGGACCGGCCGCCGTCAGGCGGCGGGGCTGCTGGGGGCGGGCGTCGCGACCGTCCTGCTCACCCCGGGCCGAGGGAAGCAACCGGCCGTCGCGGGCCGCCGAACGTTCATCCCCAAGTGGCCGAGTAGTGCTGCCGGTACGCCTTGCGGTCCTGCTCCGCGCGGATCCACCGGGTCGCCACCAGGGCGACGAGGCTGCCCGCGATGACGAGCATCCCGGGTCCTACATTGCGCGGGTCGGTGAGGCGGCTCAGCAGCGTCGACACGTCGGTGCCCGTGATCGGCGCCGTCGAGCCCGGGGAGGCGGCACCCGGTGAGGCCGACGGTGCCGGTGCGGCGCCCGTGCCACCTTCCGACTGGGCCACGATCAGCTTGACTCCCAGCTCGGTCAGCGCCTTGGTCACCGGCTGGAAGAACGTCGTGCCGCCCGCCCTGCAGTCGCCGCTGCCGCCCGACGTCACGCCGAGCGCGACGCCGTCGGCGAACATCGGACCTCCGCTGTCGCCCGGTTCGGCGCACACGTTCGTCTCGATGAGCCCCGTGACGGTGCCCTCGGGGTAGTTGACCGTCGCGTTGAGCGCGGTCACCTCTCCCTCGCGCAGTCCACTGGTGCTGCCGCTGCGGAAGATCTTCTGCCCGACCTCCGCGTCGGCGACGCCCGTGATCCGCACACCCTTGCCGTCACCGACCGCCACGATGTCCGCGCCCTTGCCCGCGCGGCCGCCGTCGTACTTCACCAGGGAGTAGTCGTCGCCGGGAAAGCTGCCCTTGAGTGACGTGCCGACCTGGCTCCGGCCGCCGTCGTCGGCGAACCAGACGGACCCGTCGGGCCCGCAGTGCCCGGCCGTGAGGATGAAGTCGCTCGTCCCGTCGGTCACGTTGAACCCCGCCGAACAGCGCCCGGCGGTCGACAGGATGGGTTGCGCGCCGTTGATCCGCGTCGTGAACGTGCCCTCGGTGCGCTCCATGCGCACGAAGGAGCCGATGCCCTCGGCGACCTCGGTCATCCGGGACCAGTCGGAGGCGGAGACGGTGCTGTCGCCCCGCACCACCACCTGATTGCTCTTGTAGTCCAGGGCCCACGAGGTTCCGGAGACCCTGGGGGCCGAACGCAAGGCCGCCGTGGCGGACTTGAGGTCGCTCATGCTGTGGCCGACCATCTTGGCCCGCGCGCCGGCGCGCTGCACCTCGGCGGCCGCCTTCTCGTCGGTGACCGCGACGACCGGCCGTCCCGCCGAGTCCACCCAGCTGCCGGCCGTGCGGGAGTTCCCGAGCCGGGACATCAGGTCGGTGCCCTCACCGGTCGCCGGCGGCGCGGTGAACGGGACGCCGATGGACGGGGCCGGGGGCTCGCTCGCCACGGCGGTGGTGACCATCGCTCCTCCGAGGAGGAGTCCGCCGACGGCCGCCAGCCGTGTCACTCGCCGGACGACCCGTCGTCGTGCGTGCCTCATGCATGGCTCCCGAACCCGAACATCACGGTGCGAACACCGCGGAGCCCTCCTTGAGTTGAGTGCCCCTCACCCATACGGGGCGGAGCCGCGCCGCGTTCAGCGCCCCGGTGATCTCTTCGGCCTCACCCGGCCGCCGGGGCCGCGAGCAGGGCCCCGCTGCGCGCGTCTCCCCACACCGAGTCCGGATCGACATAGGGCCGCAGCAAGGCGGTGAGCGCCGGGTCGCCGCGGCCGTTCAGCTCGTCGGAGGCGATCTTGCGGGCGATTCCGGCGAGGAAGTCCGCGACCTGCACCCGCGCGTCGTCGCGTGCGACGACGAGCCGCACCCCGGCCAGGCCGATCCCGGCCCGCCGGGCCGTCCCCTCGATCCACGCGATGCGGTCCGGCGTCAGCATGTTCTGCCGGTCGTGCACCAGCCGGAGCGGCCGTCCGTCCCCGTTCCAGAGCGCGGCCGTCCGCACGATCGCCGGGAGCAGCGGATTGAGCGGCGGGATCAGGGGCGGCCCGGACAGCAACCCGTCCCGGTAGGACACCGCGCGGGGCCGGGTCGCGGCGAGCCGCTCCAGGATCCCCGCCGCGTCCGTCCGCGGATGCGCGCGGCGCAGGGCGTCGACCGTGCCGTAGAAGGCGTCCACCGGGTCCCCGTCGTGCCGCACCCGCAGCAGTCGGTTGGCGGCCTCCAGGAACGCCCGCCAGCCGTCCTCCCCGAAGGCCGGGCGCCCCCCGCGGAACAGGGCGACCGCCTCGGCCGGGTCGCCCAGCAGCAGGCCGACGGCCCGGTCCACCACGAAGAAGCTCTTCTCCATGAGGTGCAGCCGCGCCTGGCCGTGGATCGGCCCCTCCGGCGCGAGCAGCCAGTCCAGCACCGCGCGGTGCTTCTCCCGCAACAGGTGGTTCGCCTTGTACTCCTCGGCCGGTGAGCGGATCCGGTCCCGGATCTCTCCCACCGTCGCCGCGGCCGACGCCACGGACAGCGAGACACCGGCATGCGCGAACACGTCCGTGTTCCCGCCGGTGAGGTTCTCACCGTCCGACCCCGACTCGTCGCACGCGATCTCCAGGACCGCGCCCGCCGCCCCGCCCCGCTCCCGGTCCGCATGATTCCCGCTCACCGCACAGCCCCCTATCGTGTGCCCATGACCAGGATCCCGCACGAGTCGTCCGGTGAACCGAATCCCCTCCAGGCCCTCCCGGTGGACCGCCTCCGCAGGCGCACCAGCATGAAGTGGCGCACGTATCCCGAGGACGTGCTGCCGCTGTGGGTGGCCGAGATGGACGTTCCGCTCGCGGAACCCGTCGTGCGGGCCGTCACCGACGCGCTGCACCTCGGCGACACCGGCTACCCCGCGGGCACCGCCTACGCGGAGGCCCTGGCCGCCTTCGCCGGGAAACGCTGGGGCTGGCACGGGCTCGCCGTGGAGCGCGCCGCGATCGTGCCCGACGTCATGCTGGGCGTCGTCGAGATGCTCAAACTGGTCACCGGCCCCGGCGACACGGTGATCGTCAACCCGCCCGTGTACCCGCCGTTCTACCCCTTCGTGGAGCACCTGGACCGGCGGGTGGCCGAGGCCCCGCTCGGCGCCGACGGGCGGATCGACCTCGATGTCCTGGAGGAGGCCTTCCGGCAGGCCGTGGCGGGTGGGCGACGCGCCGCCCACCTGCTGTGCAGCCCCCACAACCCGACCGGCACCGTGCACACCGCCGAGGAGTTGTCCGCCGTCGCCGGGCTCGCCGAGCGGTACGGCGTGCGCGTCGTCGCCGACGAGATCCACGCCCCGCTCGTGATCGGCGGAACCGGTTTCGTGCCGTACCTGAGCGTGCCGGGCGCCGAGCGCGGCCTGTCCCTGATGTCGGCCTCGAAGGGCTGGAACCTGCCCGGGCTCAAGGCCGCCCTCGCGATCGCCGGGCCCGGAGCCGCCGCCGACCTGGACCGGATGCCCGAGGAGGTGGGACACGGCCCCAGTCACGTCGCCGTCATCGCCCACACCGCCGCCCTGCGCGACGGCGTCACCTGGTTGGACGCCCTGCTGGCAGGCCTCGACGACAACCGGCGGCTGCTCGCGGACCTGCTGGCCGAGCACCTGCCCGCGATCCGCTACCGGCCCGGCGACGCCACCTACCTGGCCTGGCTCGACTGTCGCGCCCTCGGGCTCGGCGACGACCCGGCCGACGTCTTCCTGCGCCGCGGCCGCGTCGCCCTCAACTCCGGCCTCCCCTTCGGCACCGGCGGCACCGGTCACGTCCGCCTCAACCTCGCCACCTCGACGGAGGTGCTCACGGAGGCGGTGGGCAGAATGACGGCGGCGCTGCGCTGAGACCGGGGACGCGCTCGTACACTTCCCGCCATGGACGACAGGACGCTGGACCGACTCGGCGCGGGCAAGTACCTGCTGATCACCAGCTACCGCAAGAACGGTACGCCGGTGGCCACCCCGGTCTGGGTGGTGCGCGACGGGGACGCGCTCGGGGCGTGGACGTCGGCCGAGTCCTGGAAGGTGAAGCGGATCCGCAACCGCGCCGACGTGCTGGTGGGCCCTTGCGACCTGCGCGGCAAGCCCACCGGCGACCAGGTGCCCGCGACGGCGGAGATCTGCGACCCGGCCACCACCGCCCGCTACCGGAAACTGATCGCCCGCAAGTACGGCCTGACGGGCCGGCTGACCCTGCTCGGCAGCCGGCTGCGCCGGGGCGTGGACGGCACCGTGGGGATCCGCGTCACCCTCTGACACCCGGCAAGCGCTCACGGCCGCGGGGGAGTGGACGCCCCGTGCGCGGGAAAGGGCACCTGCCATGAGCCGAACTCCCGTCCTGCGCGCAGCCGTCGTCGGCACCGGCCAGCGGGCCCAGCTGTTCACCCGCGGGCTCGCCGAACGTCCCGGCCATCTCGTGGCCGCGCTGTGCGACCCGAGCCCGACCCGGATGGCCTTCCACAACCGGCTGCTGGCCTCGACCGGCGCACCGGCCGCCACCCCGTGGGAGCCGGGCCGCTTCACCGGCATGCTCACCGAGGAGGGTATCGACGAGGTCGTCGTCACCACCGTCGACGCCGAGCACGACCGCTACATCGTCCCCGCCCTGAAGGCGGGCTGCCGGGTCGTCACCGAGAAGCCGATGACCGTCGACGCCGGGCGCTGCGCACGCATCCTCGACACCGTCCGCGAGACCGGCAACTCCCTGACGGTCGCCTTCAACTACCGTTTCAACCCCGTACACGAGAAGGTCCGCGCCCTGCTCGCCGACGGCGCGGTCGGCGAGGTGCTGTCGGTTCACTTCGAGTGGCTGCTCGACGTACGGCACGGCGCCGACTACTTCCGCCGCTGGCACCGCGAGAAGCAGCACAGCGGCGGCCTGATGGTGCACAAGTCCTCGCACCACTTCGACCTGGTGAACTGGTGGCTCGCCGACGAGCCCCGGGAGGCCTTCGGCTACGGGCGGCTCGGCTTCTACGGCCGTGAGGCGGGGGAGCGGCACGGACTGCGCCGGGACTACGACCGCGCCCACGGGGCGGAACCGGCCGCCGACGACCCCTTCGCCCTGGACCTCGCGGCCGACGACACCCTGCGCGCCCTCTACCTCGACGCCGAACACGAGGACGGCTATGTGCGCGACCGCAATGTCTTCGACGGGCCGGTCACCATCGAGGACGACATGTCCGTCCTCGTGCGCTACGCGCGCGGCGCGACCATGACGTACCACCTGACCGCCTACTCCCCGTGGGAGGGCTACCGGGTGATGTTCAACGGCAGCGCGGGCCGGCTGGAGCTGGAGGTCGAGGAGAGCCGCTGGCAGTCACCGCGGACCCGGCTCACCTCGGCGCCCGGGTCGGTGCACGGGGACACGGCGGCCGGGCACGCGGGCGGCGCCCGCCTGACCCTGCGCCCGCTGTGGCGGCCCCCGGTGGACGTGCCGCTCGCGGTCGCCCACGAGGCCCACGGCGGCGGGGATCCGCGCATGCTCGACGCGCTGTTCGGCCCCGTCGGCCCCACCCGCCCGGCGGACGCGGCCGCCGCCACCCATCCGACGGCCACCGAACGCGACGGCGCGCTGGCCCTGGCGGTCGGACTGGCGGCCAACCGGAGTTTCGAGACGGGCCGGCCGGTGCGCGCCGACGAGCTGATCACCGGCTGAGCGAGGCTCAGCTCCACGCCCGGTACGGCTCGTCGAGCAGCTGGAAGACCGGCTCGCCCCGTACCGGGTCCTTGGCCGTGGACAGCCGCACCCGGTCCCCGCTGTGGATGCCGATCGGCGGGCCCATCACCCGGCCGCGCACCACGAACCCCTCGGCCATCTCGATCTGCGACACATTCCGTGCCGCCGGGGTGTTGCGGTGCACCACCGTGGAGTGGCGGACGGTGCCCGTGCCCTCGGCGCGCTCCGTGCGCAGATCGCTGCCCCGGCAGACCGGGCACAGCAGCCGGTGGTACATGGCGGTGCCGCACCAGGTGCAGCGCTGGAAGAGGATGGCCTCCGCGTTCCGGCCTCTCGAATCGAGCAGACCCGTCGCGGAGCCGGCTGCCTGCTGAGCGACGCTTCCTGAGTGGTACACGTTGGTCAACTCCCTGCACTCGGCCGGAATCCGCGCGCGCGATCACCCGCGCACACGTGTGCGCGGTTCGCCGTGCCACCGTGCACGCAGCACAGAGTATGGCACTCAGTGCCACTCGTAAAGGCACTCCGTACCCTCAATGTGCGGGGTCTCAGTCCCGCCCCAGCGTCGTCTCGATCTCCTGCACGACCCGCCACAGGGGCGCCCCGCGCCGTGACACGACGACCACCACGTCCTCCGGCCGCTCCACGGCCGGCGGCACCGGCCCGCCGCCGAACGCCGATTGCACCAAGGCCATCGCGTGGTCGACCGCCGCGCTCGCCTCGCCCTGTCCGTCCGAGCGCAGCCAGGAGCGCAGCGCGTTGTTGTGGGCCGCGACCACCGCCGCCGCGATCACGTCGGCCCGCAGGGTGCCGTCCCGGCGGGCGGCGAAGCGCCGGCGCAGGTACTCGGCCAGGGCCCGCTCGTAGCGCCACACCACCGACAGCTCATAGGCGCGCAGCCCGGGCACCCGCTTGGTGAGGCGGTAGCGCTGTACCGAGAACGTCGGGTTCTCGGCGTACATCCGCAGCACCAGCCGGGCCGCGTCGCAGACCCGTCCCACGGGTTCGTCGTCGTCGGAGCCGTCGGCGAGGAAGGCCGTCATGTCGGCCAGGCACCGCTCGTGGTCCGGGAAGACCACGTCCTCCTTGGAGGGGAAGTAGCGGAAGAACGAGCGCCGTCCGACACCGGCGAGGGCCACGATCTCGTCGACGGTGGTCTGCTCGTACCCCCGCTCCAGAAACAGCTGGAAGGCCGCCGCCACCAGGGCGTCCCGCATGGGCGGCTTTCCGGCGCCGGCGTCGGCCTTCTCGGAGCTCATGAGCGGGAACGTAGCACCCATAAGACCCTTCATGGCACTCAGTGCACTCCTGGGGAGGTACCGAGTGCTCTGCTCGCCGGGCCGATCGGCCTCTGAACCGGAGGCGCGGAAGCCGCGTATCTAGCGGCAGGACGATCCTCGAAGCCGGGAGCCCTGGGCCCGGACGAAGGAGAGCAGCGTGTCGACACCGTCCGAGCCCCGGCCGCCGCACGACGGCCCGGCCCTCGAACCCATCCGCGTCCTGCGGCCCCGCCGCACCGACGCCCTCGCGGAACTGATGCGGGAGTTCCGCGAGGACACCGGCCAGGAGGACAGCGGCTACGAGTCCGTAGCGCTTCCGGGGAGACGGCCGACCGGTTCCGAGGCCCTGACCCAGGAACTCCCGCCCGTCGCCCGCGCGACCCGCCCGCGTACGGACACCGCACCGCCGGGGGCCGCACCGCCGAGGGCCGGACTGCCGGGGGCCGGACTGCGCCGCGCCGCCGTCGCGGTGGCCGTCCTCGCCGCCGCCGTGATCGGCTTCGGCGGCGCACTCCTGCTCCGCGGCGAGCCCGACGACGCCGGCGCGGCGCCCGCGCCCCACCCGCCCCGGTCCGCCGCCGCCCCCACGCCCGACCTCACCCCCACCCCCACCCCCACACCGCCCGCCACGGCAGCCGTGGACCCCGACGGCGCGGGCACCCTGCGCGAGGGCGCGAGCGGCCCCGAGGTGACCGAACTCCAGCAGCGCCTCCTGCGCGTCCCGGACGTCTACCGGGACGGCTCGACCAGCGGCCGCTACGACCCCACCCTCACCGCGGCGGTCGCCCGCTTCCAGCTCTGGTACGGCATCCGCGGCGACGAGACCGGCGTCTACGGCGATGACACCCGGGCCGCGCTGGAGTCCCGCACTCCTGCGGGTACGGGCTGATGTGTGACCATGGCCGGCATGGACGAGTTCATCGATCGGCTGAACCCCGACATGGTGGTGGTCACGGCCGCCGCGGGCGGTGAACGGGCGGGCTGCCTCGTCGGGTTCGCCTCGCAGTGCTCGCTGCGGCCCGTGCGGTTCGCGGTGTGGCTGTCCGAGCTCAACCACACCTTCCGGGTGGCCCGGAACGCCGAAGTCCTCGCCGTGCACCTGCTCGGCCGCGAACAGCACGGCCTCGCCGAGCTGTTCGGCGGGCAGACCGGCGACCGGACCGACAAATTCCAGGATGTCCGCCTGCGGGAGGCGTACGGCGGGGCCCTCGTCCTGGAGGACGCGCCGGCCTGGTTCGTGGGACGCACAGTGACGCGAGTCGGCGGCGGCGACCACATCGGCTTCATCCTCGACCCGGTCGAGTGGGGCGGACCCGAGGACGGTGACGGGCCGTTGCTGCGCCTTTCCGACGCCCTCACCATCCACCCCGGTCACCCGGTCGACTGACGCCGCCGCCCGTTCCTCGAACGCAGGGCAAGGGCTGGGTAAAACAGCGGACAGCGGGGCCGCCCGGCGTCACCCTGGGCCGGGGGCGACGCAACGAGGCGCCCGAACCGCCGCGAACCGAAGGCCACGCCCATGAACGGCTCCCGCATCCCCGGCCTGGTGCTGCCCACCCTGTTCCTGCTGGCCCTGCTCGTGGGCCTGTGGTGGTACTGGAGGCACCGCGGGGACTCGTGAGGCGGCCCTGGCCCTACCGGCCCGCCCTACCGGCCCTCCTCCTCCGGCCCTCCTCCTCCGGCCCTCCTCCTCCGGTCCTGCTCTTACCAACCCTGTCCCCTACTGGTCCTGACCCCCGGGGACCCGGACGTCCACCACGCACACGTCGTCCCGCCGCTCGTCCGGCAGCATCCGCGCGAGCAGCGGCCCCAGCGATCCGGGCCCGTCGCCGTGCGGAGCCGCCACCGCCTCGGCGAGCTGCTCCAGACCCCGGTCGATGCTGTCCGGGGGGTGCTCGACCAGGCCGTCGGTGTAGAGGATGAGCCGGTCGCCCGGGTCGAGACGGCACTCCGCCTCCTGGTAGACCGACGTGGCGGCCGCCCCGAGCAGCGTGCCGGCGGGGCGCCGCAGATACCGCGCCTCGCCGTCGCGCAGCAGCAGCGGCGGGGGATGACCCGCCTGGGCCCAGACCAGGCGCCCGCGGCGGGGGTTGTAGCGGGCCAGCACCATCGTGGCGCTGGCGTGGGAGTCGCGCGAGTGCAGCAGCAGCGTGTTCAGCCGGGCGAGCGCGCCGGTCAGCGACGAGCCGGTGATGATCATGCCCTTCGCGGTGAACCGGAGCTGGGCCATCGTGGCCACGGCGTCGACCCCGTGCCCGGCGACGTCGCCGACCACCAGCAGCGCGTCCCCGTCGGGCAGTTCGATGGCACTGAACCAGTCACCGCCGAGGTGCACCCCCGACTGGGCCGGCAGATAGGCGACCTCGACGCGCAGCCCGGCCAGGTGCACGGGCCGGTTGGCCAACGGCAGCAGCGCGTGCTGGAGCCGGGTGGCCAGGGTCCGCTCGGCCTGGAGCACGTCGTGCTGCGTCAGGATCGCCCGCTCGCTCTCGACCAGCGCCAGCTCCGCCCGCCGCCGGGCGGTCATGTCCTGTACGAAGCCGTGCACCTCGACGGGCGTGCCGTGCCGGTCGGCCACCGCCTCGGCCGCCAACCGCAGATGCCGGATGCCGCCGCTGTTCCGGATCCGGAACGGCACGTCGAACGGACGCCCCTGGTGGAGAAGTTCGTCGACGGCGCGGGTCAGCGCGGGTGTGTCCTCCGGCAACGCGAGCTCCGGCACTTCGGAGAGGCCCACCGGACCGTGCGCGGGATCCCGGCCGACGAGGGAGAACACCTGGGTCGACCAGGAGGCCTCCTGCGTGACCAGGTTCCAGTTCGCCCAGCCGAGATTGCCCAGCCGCTGCAGGTCCGCCAGCCGCTGCTCCTGCCGGTCGGAGGGACCGTGCCGGATCCACGAGACGACGAGGGCGTCGCCCAGCGGCGCGGCCCGGGCCGTGTACAGCGACAACTCGGCGACGCCCGCCACGACCTCTTCGTGCGCGAACGGCTCGCCCTCGTACGCCTGCCCGGTGGCCAGCACCCGGAGGCAGCCCCGCCACAGCGGCTCGGCGGCCAGGGCCGGCCGCAGTTCCAGCAGCCGCCGCCCTGCCGGCTCCTCACCGGTCCGGCCCAGCAGATCGCCCACCTGGCCGGTCGCGGCCTGCACCCGGAAGTCCTCGACCTCACCCGGCGCTGCCCGCAGCGGCGTGAGCAGCATCGCCGCGACCGGCAGCGCCTCGAACAGCGCCTGCACCGCGTCCGTGGCGGCGTCGGCGCTCCGTTCGGGCGGGGTGTCGAAGGCGCGCAGCCGGCCGGCGCACAGCCTGGCGACGCCCCGCAGATGGGCGCGATCACGGGCGGTGAACACCCCGGCACGGCCGCGCAGCACGCCGATGCAGACCTCGGGTACGGCCGGGCCCGCGGCGAGTACCGGAAGCCAGGCACGTGAGCGCCACCGGTCGGGAGGGTCGCCGATGAGCAGGTACCGCCGCTCGTCCGTGGCGAAGTCCTCCAGCCAGCGCGGCTCGCCCGCTCGCAGCGCGTCCAGCGCGGCCATGCCGCTCAGCGGCGGCACCTGGCCCCACTGGGCCGCGAGGGTGTCGTCGACACCCGCGTGACCGATCAGTCCGAGGCCGCCGTCGGGCCTGCGCGCGTAGATCAGGACCGCGTCCGCCGACATGTCGGGGCCGAGATGCTCCAGCAGACACCGGGCGAGGTCGTGCGGTGTCATCACCCGAACGAGGGCCTTGCCGAGGCGGGCCAGAGCGGCGGTGACGTCGTCCGGCACGGCCGACTGCTCCAGCGCGGTCGCCTCGGAACAGGGAACCCCGATGCCGACGGCCTCGCGCGCCCCGCTCCGGCCGGCCGGCGCCGGAGCGAGACCGCCCAGCGTGATCCAGCACTCCTCCAGCAGGGTGTGACGGGCGGCCTTGGCCCGCTGGAGCAACTGTTCGCCCGCCGCGTCGGCGGTACAGCCGGTCAGCGCCATCACCGCCCCCTTGGCGCGTTCCACGACAGCCGAGGTGGCCGCCTGGTCGCGCAGCCGGTCCAGTTCGGCGCGCTGCCGGGCGACGATCTTGGCCAGTTCGGCCAGGTCCGGTGCGCCACCGGGCTGCGCCGACGTCACGGGCTCGCTCGTCACGCGTTGAGCATTGCACACCTGGGCCGAGGGGAAGAACGCCCTGTGCGCACGTATGGATCGCCCGCCTCAGGCACCCCGTCGGTCACATGGACCTCGTGGCGCCGTCCGTGGCCGTGCAGTTCCAGCGTGCGGATACGGCCACAGCCGCAGCAGCCGGCTGAGCCCCCCGGCATCACCTGGTAGGCCGGTACCGGAAGCGGGACCATCGGGAAGACGGCGGCCCGCAGCGGCAGCGGTCGGCCGGTGGTGTGGGGTTCGCCGCGCCGGACCTTGGTGCTCCGTCACCCACGGGTGCGCGCGACGGGCGGGTCATGCCCGCGCGCTCAGGGCTGGCGGTTGGCCTCCACCAGGGCCTGGGTGACCGCCCGGACGCTGCGCGCGATGTGCTGGAGCTGCATGACCTCGGCCGCGTACAGCTTGATCGTGTGCTCGATGACGCCCTCGTGCAGGCCGAGTCCGGGCAGGTCGGCGCGGGCGGTCTGGAGGGCGGTGCGGGCGACCCGGATCTCCTGCTGGACCTGGATCTGGGCATGCCGCGCGAGGAGGACGGGGTGCCGGATGAACACCGGGTATCCGGCGTAGCGCGTGGGCACCAGCTCGCGCAGCCACTTGGCCGCCGAGCGCTCCCAGTCGTAGCTGCCTGGCATCTTGACCTGGCAGGGCCAGTCAGGGCTGATGCGCGTGGTCGTCAGGGGCATGATCATCGCTCTCGGGTGTGCGGCGTCGCGAGGGTGGACGACGAGTCGGGGCGGCCCCGGCCTAGGGGATGACCGGGGCCGCCACGAACACCCGGGACGCCGGAGTGGGTAGGACCCGGCTCCACGGGTGCGGAACGGATCCGGGACGACCGGGTCGCGATCCGTGAGCAGTATTTATATATGCCAATCGGTTTGCAAGGAGCATGAAAACATTCATGCGCGCTTTGTTGCGTATGGTCCCCTGTGGGATCGGCGGCGTGCCCCTCAGTCCCGGAGGAAGAACTGGTGCTGGTCGGCGACCTGCTCGTACTCCTCCAGCCGGGCCTGCGTCCGCTCCGGATCCGCGTCCGTCATGGCCTGCAGCAGCGCCGAGCACATCACGCCCGGAGCCGCGTAGGAGTCGAAGACCAGTCGCGAACCGGTTCCCAGGGCGAAGACGACGTCCGCCTCGTCCGCGAGCGGCCCGAGCGCCAGGTCGGTGATCAAGGCCACCTTGAGCCCGGCGCCCCGCGCGACCCGCACGGCCGTCAGGGTCTCCTGGGCGTGCCGGGGCATGGAGAACGCCAGCACCCATGTACCGCCCGCCTCACGCGATTGCAGCAGCGCGTCGTAGGCGACGCTGCCGCCCCGCGTCACCAGCCGGACGTCCGGATGGATCCGGCGGGCGGCGTAGGCGAAGTACTCCGCCAGGGAAACGGAGATGCGCAGGCCGAGGACCGTCAGGGGGGCCGACGAGGAGAGCTTGCGGCCGACGTCGATGACCACGTTCGGGTCGGCGAGGTCGCGCCGCAGATTCTCCAGGTTCTCCATCTCGGCGTCGACGGCCGCCTGCAGTTCGTTGCCCCGGTTCTCGTCGGCCGCACCGACGGCGAGGGTGCCCAGCGCGATCGACTGGAGCTTCTCCCGCAGTGCCGGGTATCCACTGAAGCCGACCGCCGAGGCGAACCGCGTCACCGAGGGCTGGCTGACACCGACCCGGTCCGCGAGATCCGTGATCGACAGGAACGCCGCCTCGGTGATGTGCTCGATCAGGTACTGCGCGATACGCCGCTGCCCGGGGGACAGCCGGGGCCGGTCGAACAGGGCCCGGAGCTGGGCGGACGGGGAGACCTCCGCTTCGGGGGCGGCCTTCCCCGAGGTGATCGCGGATGCCTGTGCGCGTGCCTGCTGCGGCGATGGCACCGGTGCGCCTCCTTCGTCTCCCACGGACGTTCAACATAGCTCACGGACCGTGGTGACCAGGGCTTCTTCCGGGCGCATGAGCCGCCCCGCACGGGGTTACCCGTACGCCGGGCGGGAACCCGCCGCCGCACACGATCACGAGAGGAGTCACCGAATGACCGTCCCCGAGGAGAACCGTCCCAAGACGGAGACCACCGACGAGCTGCTGGAACACCGCGACGAGGACCGTTCCCGGGCGCAGGGCGGGACCGGCCGCACGATGCGCGAGGCCCTGGAGGAGGCCGAGGTCCGCCCTGGTGACTACGACGACCGGTAGGGCATCCCCGGCATCCCGATCCGACCGACGACGTTTCCGGCAGGAGAGACGGCATGGGTGCGCTGAGCGCGCTGGAACAGGCCCTGGAGAACCGATGGGACGCGCTGTGGGCGCGGCTCGTGGACAAGGAACCGGTCGAGATCCTCGGCGCGCTGCGACGCGAGTGCGACGACAACGCCGTCGTGTGCGGTGAGGGCCGCGTCATGGTCCCCAACGCCTACGACGTGGAACTGCCCGACGACGTGCACGACTGCCTGACCCGCGCCGGCACGGACGTGGGTCAGGTCCTCACCGACAGCCTGTCCCGCCACGCCGAACGCCGCGGCTACGAGTTCGCCGGGCCGCTGGCGGTCCACGTGGCGAGGTGCGCCGACGTGCCCAACGGCCGTTACCGGGTGGCAGGCCGGGTCATGCGGTATGTCAGCGCGGACGGGTTCTTCCACGCGACCCACTGATCCACGCGTTCCTCGCGCACTCACCGGCGATAGACCGTGATCGAGTGCCCGACGTCGTCGACGGGGCGGCTGCCGCGGAGCAACCCGGCCAGCCGTCCCGTGGCCTTCGCGGCGGCGGAATCGGACACGACCAGCAGCCCCCGCACCTCACGCGCCGGCACCCGCAGGGGGTCCGAGGCGCGGATGCCGTAGAAGGACGGCACCCCGCTGCCCTTGTACACGAGCCAGACCCGCTCACCCGGGTACCGGTCGCGGAGCCGTTCCGCGAGCCGCCCCAGATCCTGCCCCCAGTCCACGTTCGAGTCGTGCAACCACTCCCGGGTCCTGCCCGGCCCCCCGAACGCCTCGTTGGAGTACGGCAGATAGTAGGGGTACGCCCGCACCGAACTGACGGCGGCGAACGCCACCAGCACGGCCACTCCCACGGACACCCACCGCCGTCGCACCACCAGCGCGCAGCCCGCAGCGACCGCCAGGAACAGCGGCAGGAACACGGCGTACCGGGTCCCCAGGTCCCGCGCCGCCTGCATGGCCGCCACCAGCAGCACCAGCGGAGCCGCCAGCACGTACGGTGCGGCGGGCCGCAGCCGCCGGACCGCGACGACGGCTCCGACGCCCCCGGCCCACAGCGCGAGCACCCCCAGCGGGGTCTTCACCAGCAGCGCGGCCGGCAGGTAGTACCAGAGTGAGCCGTCGTAGCGCCGCCCGAACAGAAAGCCCTGCCAGGGCCGGTTCTCCAGACCGAACTGCACGCGCATCCCGTCGCGGTAGGCCTCCGGAAACGGCATCGATCCGACCAGCAGTCCCCGCAGTCCGCGCACCACCGGCACATGCTGCTCCGGAGTCCAGCGCAACCGCGGATCGACCACCAGATACGTGGCCCACACGAGCGCGATCGCGGCCAGGGCCACCAGGCCCGCGGCGGCGACCGCCCGCGGAAGTCGCCGGCCTCCCGCGGACGCGTGCCACGCCGACACCCCGGCGAGCACCATCAGCACCGGCACAGCGGGCAACGCACTCATCTTCGTGGCCAGCGCGGCACCCAACGCCACTCCCGCGAGCGGCACATACAGCCGTGGCCTCCGGCGCGCCCGCCACAGCAGCCACGCCGACGTCAGGACGAACCCGGCGGCCGGCACGTCCAGCGTGGCGAGCGAGCCGTGGGCGATGACGTCGGGGGAGAAGCAGTACAGCGCCAGTGCGGCAGACCCCCCGGCGAGCCCGGCCAGTTCCCGGGCGAAGGCGAACACCACCAGCCCGAACGACAGAGTCAGCGCGATCACCGGAAGGCGGGCCCACAGCATCAGCCGCCAGGGGTCGTTGCCCGACTCGTACAGCAGCCGCCGGCCCGCCTCCCCCTGGTCCCCCGCGACATCAGGGCCGGCCTTCGGATCCGCGAGGGCGACGCCCGCGCCGATGACCAGCTTGCCCAGCGGGGGATGCTCGGGGTTGTGTCGCAGCCGGTGTTCGCGCACGTACTGCGCGGCGGCGCCCACGTACACCGGTTCGTCGATCGTCGGGGTCTGCCGCACGGCGGTCGTGACCATCGCGAAGGCCATCTGGGCGAGCAGCAGGGCCACCAGGAGCGGCACCGGCCACCGTCCGGCGGGCCGGCGCGCGGGGCGGGCAGGGGGTGAGGGCGACACGGGCCGGGGAACGGCGGGAGCGATCCAGAGGTCCCTCATGGACCCACTCTGCATCAGCCCCCGCCGTGGAAAGCGCTACCGCCTCACGAGTCGTACCGACAGACCGTCAGCGGTGTGGACGGGCACGGCCCGCAGCGTCCGCGAGTCCAGCTCCACACGGTCGAACCGGCCGCGCACCCGCGAAGCGGACAGCACCGGGACGGTGGTCCCCACGACCGGCGGCCGCTCGGCGTCCAGCCGCAGCGACAGCACACTGCCCCGGCCCAGCAGGACCCGCCGGCCCACCCTGAGCGCCGGGCCGTGGTTCCGGCGCAGCGGCAACTCCAGCGTGGACTCGCACTCCTGGACGTACGAGCCGCGCACCCGCAGTACCTTGTCCGCGCGCAGGGTGCCGCCCGTGACCCGGACGTCGCCCTCTCCCAGGGCGTTCGGCGAGGCGGCGACCAGTGTGCCGGCCTCGACGGCGGTCCCGCCGCGGTAGCGGTTGTGGCCCGCGAGCGTGAGCGTGCCCGTGCCGCGCTTGGTCAGCCCGCCGTCTCCCTCGATGTCGTTGCGCCAGCTGTCGGCCGCGTGGAAGCCCCCGGCCGCCGCGTCCAGCGTCACGATGACGTCCCGGTCGAAGGCGCCGTAACCGTCCGCCGCGGCGAACAGGTTGAGCCGGCCCCACTGCTCGAAGCCGTCCAGCAGGACGTACCCGGAGGGCAGCGCGGTCGTCCGCAGCACCTCGCGCCGCTGGGCCGCGGTCAGGTACGGCAGCCGTGTCTCCAGCAGCACCTCCGCGCCCTGGGGCACGGTGGTGAGCGGGTCCTTGCGGCCGCGGCGCGGCAGGACGTACGTCAACCGGGACTCGACCGCACGGGCGTTGGCCTCGCGGTCGGCGTAGGCGTCCCCGGCGCCCGGGTGGGCGTGGTCGTACAGCGTGTCCGCCGTCGTACCGGTCCGCTGCGTGAAATAGGCGAGGGCCTGGGCGCGGGCCGCGGCCTTGAGCTCCGCGTTCGCCGGGTCCGCCAGCGCCGCGGCGGTCAGGGCGGTGGCCATGATCCGGCCGCCGATGACGTCGACGGTGGAGTGCATGCCCGCCATGATCCGGGTGTGGCTGAGCTCGAACGCCCGCGTCACGAGCTCCTGGAACCGCTCGGGCACCGCGTACGCCAGGGCCAGACCGGCCAGGTGGAAGGCGTTGGTGTGGCCGCTGGGGAAACCGCCGTCCTCCGCCGCGTTCTCGGAGCGCTGGCGCAGCAACTGCGGGGCGACGACCACGTCCGAGTCGTACACCGGGTAGCCGAGGGCGTCCTTCCTGCCGGTGTCGACGACCTCGCTGTCCTCGTTCATCCGCCACGGGCGCGGGTACTGGAAGGTGTACTTGGCCGGGTTGCTCGAGGCGAACGGCCCGCGCACGGTGTCCACCAGCCTGGCCACCCGGCCGAGGTCCGAGTCGTACGAGCCGGCCCCGAGCGCGGACCCGGCCGGGGCGTCGGCGGGCAGGGTGTCGCTGATCTTCCCGGGGGGCGTGCCGTCCGGGGCGGTGGTGATCGACGTGACCGCCTTGGCGCCCGCCTTGTACAGCCCGGCCAGCGGGCCGAGACCGCCGATCATGGCGTAGCTCTGGTGCTGACGGTCGTAGAGGAAGGCCTCCTTCGCCTGCGCCTCGGTGCGGGCCTGGGTGATGCGGGCGCAGTAGCGCATGTTGGCGCGCAGCACCTCGCGGTCCAGGACCCGGCCGGTGTCCCAGGCGTCGCCGGTCTTCCACACCTTCGCCATGCCGCCCAGGATCCGGACGACGGCGTTGGTCTCGGGGCTCTGGTTCGTGACGACGTTCGACTTGTAGTCGTCGACGAACGCGGCGAAGCCCGTGGCGGCCTTGGCGTCCGCCGCGCCGAGCCACGACACGGCGGTGGGTGCGGCGAGCAGGCCCGCCGAGGCGCCGAGGGAGGTCCTGAGGAAGCCCCGCCTGTCGACGGTGGCGGCGGGGGAGCGGTGCCCGGCTGATGACGGCATGGGTGTGCCTCTCTGCGATTCTGCGAGGAAGGTGTCATGGCGTGGAGCGACGGAGCTTCGGCCGTGCGGCCGGGTGGTGCTGCATGTGCTGCTTTTGGTGCGTCCGGTGGTTTCTGTGGCACCTGTTGCGTACGAGCGAAGATCTACGGCCGTGCGGTGGCCCTTCGGCGAGGGTTCGGCCACCAGGCCGTGTCCGGATGGTGAACGGCGGCGGCCGGCTCACAGAAGCGAACGGGCCAGGGCCAGCGCGCCCTCGACCGGCGGCACGCGCAACGGCTGCGGCCGGGCCCCGGGCAGGGACTCGGCGAGCGCGGCGGTGAACGCCTCGTACAGGGCGGGCTGGGCGAGCACGGTGCCGCCCGCCACCACCACGTCGTCCACCCGGACGCCGCGTGCGGCCAGCCGTACGACCAGCCCGGCGAGCGCCCGTCCGCCCTCGGCGATCACGGCCCGGGCGAGCGGTGAGCCCGCCGCTGCGGCGGCGAACACGGCGGGGGAGCGGCGGCCCCACTCCGCGGACACGTCCGCGGCGGCCTCCAGGGCGGCTCCGAGCGCGGGCACCTCGGCCACCCCGAACGCGGCGACCAGCCCGGTCGCCAGGGCGTCGGACTCCTCCCCGCGGTCGTGTGCGGCCCAGACGGCCCGTGCGGCCTCGCGGACCAGGCCGGCCGCGCCGCCCTCGTCGCCGAGTACCGCGCCCCAGCCGCCGACCTGGACCGGAGCACCGTCGGACCGTCGCCCCACGGCGACCGAACCGGTGCCGGCGACCAGGCCGACGCCCTGGTCCAGCCCCGCGGCGGGGACGAGCAGCTCGGCGTCGCCCACGACCAGGGCGGGGACCCCCAGCCTGTCCTGAAGCGCGGCCCGGATCCCCGCGCACTGGCGTGGTGTCTCACAGGCGTGGCCGCCCACGGCGAGCGCGGACGGCCGTACGCCGGGAGGCAGGGCGTCGGTGAGCAGAGCGGCCAGCCAGTCGGCGGCGGCCCCGGAGTCGTGCGGCCGCCATCCGTTACTGCTGCGGACGCGGTCGACGAGGTCCTCGCCGTCCGCGAAGGCGCGCAGATGCGTCTTGGTGCCGCCCACGTCTATACCGACCGCGTAAGGCGTGGAGTCCTGCACGGGTCCTCTTTCGTCGTTGCGCGGACACGGCGAGCGGCAGGCGAACCACCCGTCGGACCACGGCAGTTGAAGAGGTCGGGAAGCCCCGGGACGGGCTTCTGTCGAACACGGCAGGCGAGTACCGTGAAGTTCGTTAGGAAGTTAACTAACGAAGTAGGGTGCGCGTCAAGAGGCACGGAATTCCCGGTGCCGCGCGACCTTCGCGGCCGCCTGCTCGGCCGCAGCACGACCTGGGGAGACCATGCACCTGAGTGAGAGTGCCCGTGTGGTGTTCGACGTACTGGCGGGGACGGGGACGGCCACCCGCCCCCAGCTGGCGGCCGGTGCGGGTCTTTCCAAGCCGACCGTCTCCACCGCCGTGGCCGAGCTCGAGGCCGCTGAGCTCGCCGCTCACTCCGGGCGGGCCTCCGGCGGCACCGGCCGCAGCGCCGCCGTCTACCGGCTCGGCCCGGCCGCCGGGGCCGTGCTCGCGGTCGATCTGGGGCCCGCCAAGACGCGGGTGCGCGGGTGCGCGCTGGACGGCACGCTGCTCGCCGAGGGCACCGGATCCCGATCCGAGGCGGCGGGCACCGTCGCCGGGGTGCTCGACGCGCTGCCCGCCGGGGCCCCGCTGCGGGCCGTCGTCGTGGCCGTCGGCGACGTCACCACCCGGGACGACGAGGGTGCCGGGGAGCGCCCCGCGACCGCCAAGGCCGGCCCGGCCTTCGACGCCATGGCCGTCGCACTGCCCGAGGGTGTGCCCGTCCACCTGGAGAACAACGTCAACTGCGCCGCCCTCGCCGAACTGCACGAAGGCGCCGCCGTCGGCCGTGACACCTTCGGCTACCTGCGCATCGGCGTCGGCATCGGTCTCGCCGTCGTCATCGGCGGCCGGGTGCTGCGGGGGGCGAACGGCGCCGCCGGTGAGGTGGCCCGCCTGCCCTACCCCTGGGACGAGAGCCGCGCCCCGCGCCATGAGGGCCTGGAGCAGCGCATGGGCTCGCGCACGCTGCTGCGCCGGGCGGCCGATGCCTGGCAGGAGGCCGACGGGCCCCGCCCGCGCACCGCCGAGCGGCTCCTCGCCCTGGCCGGGCAGGGGCACGCCATGGCCCGGTCGGTGGTCGACGCGCACGCCGCCGACGTGGGCCGGCTGGCCGCCGCCGTCGCCGCCGTGCTGGACCCCGGCCTGATCGTCCTCGGCGGTGACACCGGCGCGGACCCGCAGCTCCTGCCGGGAGTGCGGGCCGAGCTGGCCCGCCTGAGCTGGCCCACCGAGGTGGTCAGCAGTGTGGTGGGCGACACCGGCACCGTGGCGGGCGCCGGCAGGCTCGCCGTCGCCCATGGAATTCAAACCGTGACCGGAGCTGTGCGGGCGAAGCATTGACGGCTGCGCCATCGGTCTGCCAATGTCCGGACAAGCGCTTTCTGAGTTGGCCGGGACGCCGACTCCGGGTGAGCCTCCCGCTCGTACGCGAAGTACGGCAGCCGCACGAGGGCGTGCTTGTGCGACGTCGGCCGTCATGGCCGGGGACCCCACCCGTCAGGACGACGCGGCCGGGCGAGGCCGTGCCCCCGGAAAGCGAAATCTCCCGCGAAACGCACCTGTGCCGCCTCGGCTGGCGCCGTGCTTCTTCCGCTACGACGAAAAGGGATTGAAGATGACCAGTCTGGGTGTGCGGCGCTCGCGCCGGCTCGGCCGCGGCGGCATACGCCGCGTTGTTCCCCTCGCTGCCGTGGCAACGGCAGGTGCCCTCCTGCTCTCCGCCTGTGGTGGGTCGGACTCCGGCTCGGGTGGGACCTCCAAGTCGCTGACGTTCTGGATCTCCACGGTTCCGGGGCAGGACGCGGGCTGGAAGAAGATGGTGGCGCAGTACAAGAAGGAAACCGGCGTCACGGTCAAGCTCGTCAACATCCCCTATGACGGCTACGACGCGAAGCTGCGCAACGCCGCGCAGGCGAACTCCCTGCCCGACGTGGCGGCCGTGCCGAAGCTGGACCCGATCTGGGCGAACAAGCTGATCGACCTCGGCTCCATCGCCAACAACAAGAACAACAAGATCAACAAGAACTTCATCGCCAAGGACTCGTCCGGGAAGGTGCTGTCCATCCCCTCGGACGTCACCGCGTCCGGCCTGTTCATCAACAAGTCGCTCTTCGAGAAGGCCGGCGTCTCCTTCCCGTCCTCGCCCCAGAAGACCTGGACCTGGACCGAATTCGTCAAGGCGGCGGACAAGGTCCGGGAGAAGACCGGCGCCAAGTACTCCCTCACGTTCGACCAGTCGCCCTCCCGGCTCCGCGCCATGGTGTACGAGCTCGGAGGGAAGTACGTCCACGCGGACTCCTCCGGCACGTTCTCGGTGGACGCCGCGACCAAGAAGGCCGTGAAGCGCTTCGTCGAGATGAACGACGACAAGACCATGCCGAAGTCGGTGTGGACCAGCGGCGCCGACCCGTCGGCCATGTTCCAGAGCGGTGACGTGGTCGCCTACTGGTCCGGCGTGTGGCAGGTTCCCGCCTTCGCGGAGAGCATCAAGAAGTTCGAGTGGGCGAGCGTCCCGACGCCCGCCGAGCCGGTGCAGGCCAGCGACGTCAACAGCGGCGGCATGACGGTGGGCTTCAACAACAACGGTGACGCGGCCGCCGCCGCGACGAAGTTCCTGTCCTGGCTGTACGAGCCGGCCCACTACCAGGCGCTGTGCGAGGCGTCCGGGTTCCTGCCCGTCGAGAGCGGCCTGAACCCGAAGTACCCCTTCAAGTCCGAGGCGGCGCAGGCGGCGTTCAAGCTGTACAACGAGTCGATCCCGCTGTACGCCCCGATCTCCGGCTACTTCAACACCGCGCAGACGAACTGGGTGCTGAAGGGCAAGAGCCTCACCGAGGACCCGACCAAGACGGAGCTCGGCAAGGCGATCAACGGCCAGCAGTCGGTCGACAAGGCGCTGGACAACATCGTGGCCGGCTACAACCAGCAGGTCGGCGGCTGAGCGCAGGCCGACAGGCCCGGGCGGCGGGTCGAGACACCGCCGCCCGGCCTCGGGACCCACGCGATGCCGGGCTCATGGCCTGAGCCCACAGGAACCCATTCCACCAGCACGGAGTCAGGAAGATGACAAAACGCGCCCCGGACGTGTCCGCGAGCCCGCCCAGGAGACGCAGCAAGTACACCGTCGCGCCGCTCGTCCTCATCGCGGCCAACGTCGTGCTCTTCGCGCTGTTCTTCGTCTGGCCGGCGGTGATCGGGTTCGTCTACTCCTTCACGAACTACACGGGCGTGGGGGCGTTCCAGTTCATCGGACTGGACAACTACCAGCACTTGTTCGGGGACTCCACCTTCTTCGACGCGCTGACCCGGACGCTGCTGTACACCGTGCTCTTCGTCCCGCTGAACTTCGTGTTCTCGCTGCTCATCGCCAACGTGCTGGTGAGCAGGCACGCCAAGGGGGTGTCGGTCGCCCGCGTCTTCTTCTTCATCCCGTGGCTTCTGTCGCCCATCGTCGTGGGTGTCCTGTGGCGGTGGCTGTTCGGTGAGAACTTCGGACTGGTCAACTACCTCATCGAGAAGCTCGGCGGAAGTGCCGTTCCGTGGCAGTCGAACGCGGACCTGTCGCTGCTGGTGGTGGTGGTGGCGGCGTCCTGGGCCTGGACGGGCTTCTCGATGCTGCTGTTCATCGCGGCGATCAAGAACGTACCGGTGTCGTACTACGAGGCGGCATCGCTCGACGGCGCCGGTCCGTGGCGCCAGTTCGTCAGCATCACCCTGCCGAGCATCGCGCCCACTTCCTTCATCGTCATCCTGCTGAACACGATCCACGCGATGAAGGAATATCCGCTGTTCGCCGCCCTCAACAACGGCGGACCCGGAACGTCGAACAACCTGCTTGTTCAGTACATCTACCAGACCGGCTTCAAATCGGGCCAGATCGGCTACGCGAGCGCCGCGTCGTTCGTCCTCATGCTCATCCTGATGGCCGTCGCGATCATCCAGCTGGTCGTCAACCGGCGGGTGGAGAACCGATGACAACCACAGACATGCCACGCCCCGTCGACACCAAGGCCGGACGGGCTGTCGGCAAGAAGCGGCCCCGCGGCACGGCCGGCGGCGGGCTTCGGCGCGCGGTGCCCGCGACGACACTGCTGTGGGTCCTGGCGGCCCTCTACGGGCTGCCGGTGCTGTGGTTCGTCCTCAGCTCCTTCAAACCGGCGGGAGACCTGTTCTCCCTTCCGCTGACGCTGCTTCCGCACGACCCCACCCTGTCGGGTTACAAGGCGGCGTGGGACAGCGCCAACTTCTCCGGATACTTCGTCAACACGGCCATCGTGTGTGTGATCGCGACGATCCTCACGGTGGGAGTCAGCTGCTGCACCGGGTACGCGCTGGCCAAGTACGACAACAGGTGGCTCAAGGTCTTCTTCGTGGGCATTCTGGCCACCACGATGCTGCCCTCCGAGGTCATGCTCGCCCCGCAGTTCCTGGTGGTCCGTGACCTCGGCCTCTACAACTCGCTCGCCGGCATCATCCTTCCGGCCGTGCTCACCGCGACCGGGTGCTTCATGTTCCGCCAGTTCTTCCTGACGGTCCCCGACGAGCTCATCGAGGCCGCTCGCATCGACGGTGCCCGCGAACTGTCGATCTTCCTGCGGATCATGGTGCCGATCTCCCGGCCCATCATGCTGACGCTCGCCATCCTGTCGTTCCAGTGGCGGTGGAACGACTACATCTGGCCGCTGCTGATGCTCAACGACCCCGACAAGTTCACCGTGCAGATCGGCATCCAGAGCCTCGTCGGGGCGCAGAACATCAACTGGTCGGTGGTGCTCGGCGGATCGGTCATCTCCATGATCCCGCTGATCGTCGTCTTCCTGGTGTTCCAGCGTTACGTCATGAACGCCGACATCAACGCCGGACTGAAGGACTGACCGTGCCCGCGGCATGGCCGTCCCAGGCATGAAGGGCTGATCCACCCGTGCACCTCCCTCACCAGCGCGGCCCGTTGCACGACCTCCCGGACACCCCGGAGGCGTACGACGCCGTCCTCGCCGACGTCACCGAGCAGGCCTTGGCCCGCATGACGCCGGAGGGCAACCTCGAGCACCCCGACTGCGTCGACGACATCGGCGATACGTCCCTCGGCATCACCTCCCTGCTGGCCCTGGCCTGGCAGCGCGGCAAGGACGCCCGGCTGCCGGACGCGGTGCGCCGCAGCCTCGCCTTCCACCTGGACGAACGGGTCTACACCGAGGACAACCCCGGCTACCCCAATCTGCGGGTGCGCGACTCCGGCCTGCCGTACGCCCGTTACACCCTGGCATCCGGCGCCCACCCCATCGGTGACTGGCCGAGCACGGTGTGGGCGCTGCTTCAGGCGGTCAACGTCCTGGACACCGCCGACGGCCTCGTCGACGAGTGGCAGCGCACCCGGCTCGTCGAGGTGGCGCACGGCTACTGGCGCTGGCTGACGGAGGCCACGTTCTTCAACCCGCAGGAGGCCGGCAACCAGGCGATCGGCTGTGTCGTCGCCGGCCTGATGCTGGCCCGGCACCTGCCCTCCCCGCAGGACGGCGACTCGGTGCGGCGCGAGGCCCTGCGGCTGTACGAGGACGAGATCCGCGCCCACCGGGTCGCCGACCGGGGCGCGCTGCTGCCGTCCGAGCACGGCGGTGCCTATGACAACAACTACGGTCCGATCTCCCTGTCCTTCCTGGCCCAGGCCCACCGGGTCAGCGGTGAGGAGAAGTTCGCCGAGGACGGCGAGGCGCTCGCCCGCTACCTCGACGCCCGCCTCACCTGCGGCGGCTTCGACAACGGCGGCCCCCGCTACAGCGAGCAGCACTCCGCGTTCGAATCGGTGCTGGGCCTGCGCTACTTCGGCGCCCGCATCGGCTCCGACCTGGGCCGTTACCGGGGCGACAGCCGCTGGGCCCGGCACGCCCGCAAGGATGACGGCGGCGTCGACGGCCACTTCGCGTGGATGCTGGTCTGGCAGATCCAGGACACCACGCGCTGGCACCGCACCCCGTCGACGACGCCGGTCCGCCACCAACTGCGCGCGGGCACGGTGTCGGTGGCCTTCGACACCCGCATGACCCCCTCGCTGGTGGAGGCCGCGGGCGTCTACTACCTGCCCGCCGCCGTCCAGCGCCAGCACGGCTTCGGGCCGGTGACCGACGGGTTCCTGCTGAGCCGCCCGATGGGCGAGGTCCGCGTGCGGGACGTGGTGGCACAGGGCCTGAGGGCGAAGCTGGTCACGAAACCGGTGGTCGGCCGCGACCATGTCCTCCGCCATGTCCAGTCCCTGTACGTCACCGACGGCACAACCCTGTGGATGACGGTCGCGGTCGAACGCCTCCCCGGCACGCCGTACCTGCTGGCCGGTCTGCCCTACGCCGCCGACGACGGCGACCGGGTCCGCAGGACCGCCGAGCCCCGGGTGACATCGGCGGGGGATCTGCGCCTGACCCACCCCACCCCGGACGATCCGCACCACTTCGACGCCCGCGCGCCCGTCACCCAGGAACAGGCCGCCTTCGCGCTGGCCGCCGACCCCCGCGGTTACGGCAACCCCGACGAGGGCTGGAGCCACCTGGTCGCCTCGACGGCCCTGGAGGCGCAGCCGGCCCCCGGCGCCCCCGAGGACCTGCACGTCTTCGCCGTCCGCTACGGCCCGGGCGCCGACGCCTTCACGCCGGTCTTCGCGCGCGTCGGGACGGCCCTCCGGGTCCGCACCGAGGCGTTCACGGCGGTGATCGGCGAGGCCGCAGGCGACGCGAGCGGGGAACCGGAACTGACGCTGTCCGCCTGAGAACGGCTCACCCCTCGCCGGCCGGGTCCGCGACCCGCGGTGCCTGAGCGGCGAGTTCCCCGAGGGGCTCGCCGCTGAGCCGGCACACCTTCCACTCGTCCAGCAGTTCCACCCCGAGCGACGTGTAGAAGTCGATGGTCGGCGTGTTCCAGGCCAGGAACCACCACTCGAAGCGGTCGTAGCCGGTGCGCCGGCAGGTCGCGGCGAGGGCCGCGAGGAGGGCCTTGCCGTGCCCCGTGCCGCGCGCCTGCGGCCGTACGTAAAGGTCCTCCAGGTGCATGCCGCGCGTGCCCGTCCAGGTCGAGAAGCGCGGGAACCACAGGACGAAGCCCACGGTCCCACCCGTGTCGTCGTCCTCGGCGATGAGCGCGTGGGCGGCCGGATACGCACCGAACAGGGCCTCGCGCAGCTGCTCCTCGGTCGCCCGGGCCTGCTCGGCGGCCCTCTCGTAGGCGGCGAGTTCACGGATCATCGCCCGTATCTCGGGGATGTCGTCCGGGGTGGCGTGTCTGATCATGGCGAGATCATGCCTCGCCCCGCCCCGGCCACGCCTGCACGCGAGGCAGCGCCGGCTCCGGGACGACCAGGTCCGCCCGCCCCCGGGTCGCGGCCACCAGCTCGGCATTGCGCGCGTCCGAGCGGGACACCCAGGCCACCGCCTCCTCGTGCGTCTTGCCGAACCGCTCGTGCCGGGCGACCAGCCGGCGGGTGCGCTCGTGCTCGGGCGGCTCGCAGAACCACACCTCGTCGAGGAGGGGACGGACACGGCTCCAGGCGCCGGTGTCCAGGAGCAGGTAGTTGCCCTCGGTGATGACCAGACGGGCCGTCGCCGGCACCGGGATCGCGCCCGCGACCGGCTGCTCCAGGACACGTTCGAAGCCCGGGGCGTAGACGACGTCGTCGCCGGGCTCGTCGCGCAGCCGCCGCAGCAGGGCCGCGTAGCCGGCCGCGTCGAACGTGTCGGGGGCGCCCTTGCGGTCCCGGCGGCCGAGGCGCTCCAGTTCGGCGTCGGCGAGGTGGAAGCCGTCCATGGGGACGTGCGCGACCCAGGGGTCGCCGGTGCCGTTCAGCTCCCGCACCAGGTGCTCGGCGAGCGTCGACTTGCCGGAGCCGGGGCTGCCCGCGATACCGAGGATCGCGCGCCGGCCGCCCCGCGGGAGGGCCCGGGCGCGGTGAACGAGGTCGTCGAAGGTGAGCGGCACGGGGAGAGTCTGCCATCCGCCCCCGGACCGGAGCACCCAGCGTCCCGGGCGCCTTCGCCTCGCGGGCGTCCTTCGCGCCCCGGCCCCTCGCGTCCCCGGCATCCTCGCGTCCTGGGCGGCCTTCGTGTCGCGGGCGTCCTTGCGTTCCTGTGCCTTGGGCGCTCGGGCAGTGCGGCATCTTCGCGTCCTGGGCGGCCTTC
>NZ_JBEOSZ010000044.1:47761-71559 GCF_040303285.1 Streptomyces sp. NPDC096046
TCGTGTCGCGGGCGTCCTTGCGTTCCTGTGCCTTGGGCGCTCGGGCAGTGCGGCATCCTCGCGTCCTGGGCGGCCTTCGTGTCGCGGGCGTCCTTGTGTTCCTGTGCCTTGGGCGCTCGGGCAGTGCGGCATCCTCGCGTCCTGGGCGGCCTTCGTGTCGCGGGCGTCCTTGCGTTCCTGTGCCTTGGGCGCTCGGGCAGTGCGGCATGCTCGCGCGCCGGGCAACCTTCGTACCCCCGGCACCCTCGCGCCCCCCGGCATGTGGCGTGCGCCACTCACTGGAACGTCGCCGGGCGGGGAACGGGTCCTGTATGACGCAGCTCGGTCTTCCCGAAGACATCCACGCCTGTCTCTTCGACCTCGACGGCGTCGTCACCAAGACGGCCGTCGTGCACGCCGCCGCCTGGAAGGAGATGTTCGACGCCTTCCTGCGCGAGCGTGACGGCGCGGACTTCCGGCCGTTCGAGGCGGCGGACTACGACGAGTACGTCGACGGACGACCACGCGCCGACGGTGTGCGCGCCTTCCTCGCCTCCCGCGGCATCGACCTGCCCGACGGCGACCCGGACGACCCGCCGGGCGCCGAGACCGTGCACGGACTGGGCAACCGCAAGAACGACCTGCTCCTCGAGAAGATCCGCACCGACGGCGTCGAGGCCTACGACGGCACCCTGCGCTATCTGGAGGCCGTCCGCGCACGCGGCCTCAGTACCGCGATCGTCTCCTCCAGCGCCAACTGCCGTGACGTGCTCCGCTCGATCGGCGCCGAGCACTTCTTCGACGTACGCATCGACGGCGTGGTCGCCGCCGAGCGCAAGCTGCCCGGCAAGCCGCACCCGGACACGTTCCTCGCCGCCGCCGAGGACCTCGGTGTCGAGCCCTCCGCCGCGGCCGTCTTCGAGGACGCCCTGGCCGGTATGGACGCGGGCCGTGCGGGCCGTTTCGGGTATGTCGTCGGAGTCGACCGGGTCGGGCAGACCGACGCGCTGTACCGGCACGGCGCCGACATCGTGGTGAAGGACCTCGCCGAACTGGGGGACACCCGGTGATCACACAGCGGGCGTACGGCGTAGAGCCCTGGACCGTCCGCGAGTCGGAACTCACCCTGGACGTCCTGGCGCAGAGCGAGTCCGTGTTCGCCCTGTCCAACGGCCACATCGGCTGGCGCGGCAACCTCGACGAGGGCGAACCGCACGGCCTGCCCGGCTCCTACCTCAACGGCGTCCACGAACTGCACCCACTGCCGTACGCCGAGGCCGGCTACGGCTACCCGGAGTCCGGCCAGACGTCCATCAACGTCACCAACGGCAAGGTGCTGCGCCTCCTGGTCGACGACGAGCCGTTCGACCTGCGCTACGGGCGGCTCGTCACCCACGAGCGAACCCTCGACCTGCGGCGGGGCGTCCTGGAGCGGATCTGCGAATGGACCTCCCCGGCCGGCTCCACCGTCCGGGTGCGCTCCACGCGCCTGGTGTCCCTCACCCAGCGCGCGATAGCCGCCGTGGCGTACGAGGTGGAGCCCGTCGACAGCCGTACCCGCGTGGTCGTCCAGTCGGAACTCGTCGCCAACGAGAGCCTGCCCGAACCGGACGGCGACCCGCGCGCCGCCAAGGCGCTGAAGTCGCCGCTGGAATCGGAGGAGGACCTCGCCGCGGGCAGCCGGTTGCGCCTGATCCACCGCACGCGCCGCAGCGGCCTCAGGGTCGCCGTGGCCGCCGACCACACCGTCACCGGTCCCGAACGGACCACCACGAGCAGCGAGTCCAACGTGGACGTGGCCCGGCTGACCATCACCTCCGTTCTGGAACCGGGGGAGCGGCTGCGGGTGGAGAAGCTGGTCGCGCACGGCTGGTCCGGTGCCCGCTCCCGGCCCGCGATGAGCGATCAGGTCGAGGCGGCCCTGGCGGCGGCCGGCCACAGCGGCTGGCAGGGGCTGCTGGAGGAACAGCGGGCCTACCTCGACGACTTCTGGTCGCGCGCCGACGTCGAGATCGACGGCGACGAGGAGATCCAGCAGGCCGTCCGCTTCGCCCTCTTCCACGTCCTCCAGGCCGGCGCCCGCGCCGAACAGCGCGCCATCCCCGCCAAGGGACTGACCGGCTCCGGCTACGACGGCCACGCCTTCTGGGACACCGAGGCGTTCGTACTGCCGCTGCTCACCTACACCGCGCCGAAGTCCGCCGCCGAGGCGCTGCGCTGGCGCCTTGACACCCTGCCCGCCGCCCGGGAACGCGCCGCCCAACTCGGCCTGCGCGGCGCGGCGTTCCCCTGGCGCACCATCGACGGCTCGGAGGGCTCCGCGTACTGGCCGGCCGGCACGGCGGCCTTCCACGTCGGCGCGGACATCGCCGACGCCGTCGTACGGTACGTGGCCGTCACCGGCGACGAGACCTTCGAACGCGAGGTCGGTGTGGAGCTGCTGGTGGAGACCGCCCGCCTGTGGCGCTCCCTCGGCCACCACGACGACCGGGGCGCCTTCCACATCGACGGCGTCACCGGCCCGGACGAGTACAGCGCCATCGCCGACGACAACACGTACACCAACCTCATGGCCCGGGCGAACCTGCTCGCCGCCGCCGACGCCTGCAAGCGCCACCCGGACGAGGCAGCGCGGCTCGGCGCGGACGAGGAGGAGCGGGCCGCCTGGCGGGACGCCGCCGAGGCCATGCACGTTCCGTACAACGAGGAACTGCGGGTGCACGAACAGCACGCCGGCTTCACCCGCTACCAGCGCTGGGACTTCGACCGCACCGGCCCGGACCACTACCCCCTGATGCTCCACTTCCCCTACTTCGACCTGTACCGCAAGCAGGTCGTCAAACAGGCGGACCTGGTGCTGGCGATGTACACCTGCGGCAGCTTCTTCGAGGAGTACTTCGACGAGGAGCAGATCGCCCGCAACTTCGCCTACTACGAGCCGCTGACCGTCCGGGACTCCTCCCTGTCCGCCTGCGTCCAGGCCGTCATGGCCGCCCGGGCCGGCCATCTCGGCCTGGCGGTCGCCTACACGGCCGAGGCCGCGCTGATGGACCTCGGCGACCTGGCGCACAACACCCGCGACGGACTGCACATCGCCTCGCTCGCCGGTGCCTGGATGGCCCTGGTCGCCGGGTTCGGCGGCCTGCGGTGCAGCGACGGGGGGTTGCGGTTCGCCCCCCGCCTGCCCCAGCGCTACAGCCGGCTCGCCTTCCGGGTGGGCTTCCTCGGCCGGTGCCTGCGCGTGGAGCTGACCGCGGATCAGGCCACGTACACCCTGATCTCCGGCCGGCCCCTGACCCTCCACCACCACGGGAGCGAACTGACGGTGAGTGAGGAGGCACCCGTCTCCCGGCCCCTACCCGAGCTGACCCACCGCCCGGCCCCGGGCCAGCCACCGCACCGCGCCCCGCACACCCGCTGAGCCCGCCCCCCCGGGTCAGTCACTTGGCCCAATCCCGCCCTGCGCACCCCCGCCCCGCGGGTTAGCTTGATCGTGTTTTCCGATCACCGGGATTAGGGGCGCACCATGTCTGACGGCGCGAGCACCATCCTCGTCAGAAGGAGAAGACGCGAACGTCCGGCCGGGCCGCGCACCACTCGCCTGGCGCGCGGCGACCGGCCGCTCGCCGCCCTGGCCGCCGTCTTCGCCCTGGCGCAACTCGCCCTCGTCCGGCCCGTCCTGGGTCTCGGCTGGGACGAGATCGTCTACGTCAGCCAGGTCACCACCCACCACCCGGCGGCCTTCTTCAGCGCCCCCCGCTCCCGCGGGGTCTCATTGCTCGTGGCGCCGGTCGCGTCCTGGTCGTCGTCCGTCCCGCTGCTGCGCGTCTACCTCGCCCTGCTCTCCGGACTCGCCCTCTACCTGGCCCTGCGGGCGTGGCGGGGCCTGTTCCCGACCCGCGTCCTGGTCGTCGGCGGGGCCCTGTTCGCCTCCCTGTGGCTGACCCTCTTCTACGGCCCGCAGGCCATGCCCAACTACTGGGTGGCGATCGGCGCCCTGATCTGCGTCGGCTGCTTCCTGCGCGCCGGGGCGGAGCGGCCCGCCCCGGCGCTCCTGTGGAGTCTGGCGGCGGGCGCCGCGCTCATGGCGTGGATGCGGCCCACCGACGCCGTCCACGTGGCCGTGCCGCTGCTCGTCCTCGCCTTGGCGCGCCGCCACTGGCGGCTCCTTCTCGTGCTCGCGGCGGGACTCGCGGCGGGCGGCGTGCCCTGGGTGATCGAGGCGTACACCGCGTACGGCGGCCTGGGCGAGCGGCTGGCGGAGGCCTCCCGCATCCAGGGCGGGCTGGGCTGGCAGATCGCCGTCGACGACCAACTGCGCAGCCTGGGCGGACGGGCCCTGTGCCGGCCGTGCACCGGGCCGATGCCCCACCCCCTGGTCACCCTCTGGTGGTTCGCCCTGCCCGTGCTGGTCGGCCTCGGGCTGGTCGTCGCGGCGCGGGCCAGGCGCCTGGAACGGACCGTGGTCCCGCTGGCCTGCGCCATCACGGCCGCCCTGCCGTACCTCTTCATGATCGGATATGCGGCTCCGCGCTTCCTCCAGCCGACCTACGCCCTGCTCGCGCTCCCGGTCGCGGACGCCCTGTGGCACCTGGTCAAAGCCCCCGGGGGCACATGGCGTCCGGTCGCCGTCACGCTCGTCGCGCTCGGCCTGGCCGGGCACCTCGCGGCGCAGCTCGCCGTGCTGAACGGCGCCGTGGTCCGCAACACCGAGAGCCGCCGCGACTGGGACCGCACCGCCGACGCCCTGCACCGTCTCGGCGTCCGCCCGCCCTGCCTGCTCACCGGCCATGAGGCCATCCCGATCGGCTACTACACCGGCTGCTCCTCGGGGGCGACGTCCGGCAACAACGAGAACATCACCGTGGCCGGCATCCTGCGCACCGCGGACCGCCTTCCGGTCGCCCACCTCGCACGCGCCGGAGCCACCCCGCCCCGCTACGCCCGCTCCTGGCCCGTGCACCGGATCTCGGACCTGGACGTGCGCCTCGCACCGGGCGGCTGACGTCCCGGACGCGTTTCCTGCCCGCCCGGCTCAGGCAGGAGTCGGCTGTCGGGCACGATCGAGGGGGCGACGGCATGGGGGCGAGCGAGCACGAGGGCGGACTGCGGGCGGAGTTCTTCACTCCGGGCCCCTCGTCCTTCACGGAGTTCCTGGCCGTCCACCGCCCCGAGCCCGCCGAGGTCTGACACCCGCCGGCAGCCACGCGCCGGGCGGAGTTTCCGGTTCCATGGACAGGACCTGTCACGGGCTTTACTGCACATGAGTTGCAGTTGCCGCAGGATGGCGTGAGGCTGTTCACCGCAGCCGTCCGCACGACAGAAGGACCTTCCCTCCGATGACGGCCGTCCCTGAGTCCACTCCGCCCCTCCCCGCCCCGGCCCCCGCCCAGCGCACGGCCTGGCACCGCGTCCGCAGCTCCATGACGCGGCGGGAGTGGACCAGGGTCGGGGGGATGGCGGCCTTCGTCCTGGCCCTGCACGTGATCGGCTGGTTCACCCTCGTCGTGATCGTCGCCCCGGAGCACCGCGCCATCGGGACGCAGACCTTCGGCGTCGGCATCGGCGTCACGGCCTACACACTCGGCATGCGGCACGCCTTCGACGCCGACCACATCGCCGCCATCGACAACACGACCCGCAAGCTGATGGGGGAGGGGCAGCGGCCGCTGTCGGTCGGCTTCTGGTTCTCGCTCGGCCACTCCAGCGTCGTCTTCGCCCTGGCCTTCCTGCTCACCCTCGGCGTGAAGACCCTGGCGGGGCCGGTGCACGACGACGGCTCCGCGCTGCACGACGTCACCGGCCTGATCGGCACGGCCGTCTCGGGGACGTTCCTCTACCTCATCGCGGGCGTCAACCTCGTCATCCTGGCCGGCATCTGGAAGGTGTTCCGCGCCATGCGCTCGGGCCGTTACGACGAGGCAGCCCTGGAACAGCGCCTGAACAACCGCGGGCTCATGAACCGACTGCTGGGCCGCGTCACCAGGTCGGTGTCCAAGCCCTGGCACACGTACCCGCTGGGCCTGCTGTTCGGTCTCGGCTTCGACACCGCCACCGAGATCGCCCTGCTCGTCCTGGCCGGCTCCGGCGCCGCCTCCGGCCTGCCCTGGTACGCGATCCTGTGCCTGCCCGTCCTGTTCGCCGCGGGAATGTGCCTCCTCGACACCGTCGACGGCTCGTTCATGAACTTCGCCTACGGCTGGGCGTTCTCCCAGCCCGTCCGCAAGGTCTACTACAACCTCACCATCACCGGCCTGTCGGTCGCCGTGGCCCTCCTGATCGGCACGGTGGAGCTCCTCGGCCTGCTCGCCGGGCAGTTCGGCCTGCACGGCCGCTTCTGGGACCGGATCTCCGGCCTCGACCTCAACGTCCTCGGCTACGTGGTCGTCGCCCTGTTCCTCGTCACGTGGGTGGTGGCCCTGGTGGTGTGGAGGGTCGGGCGCATCGAGGAGAGGTGGCCGGGGGGCCCGGCCGGGCCGCACGGCTCCTAGCCGGTGCTCACGCCCCCGGTCGGGATTCCTTGCGCCCCGTGACGGCGTCTGGTTCTCCGCGTCGCCCGCGTACGACCAGGGCGTGCGGGGCGCGGGTCCCCTGCCGCCGGACGGAGGGGAGTGGGCTCGGGCCCGGGGACGACGGTTTCGACTCCGCCGGTCCGCCGGACGACGGGCCGCCCTCCCGGCCGGGGGGAATCCGTCGAGGTTAGAGCCCGCGTTACGGGAAACGCGGAACGGACAGCAGAGACGAACGAGTCGACGCAGCGACAAGGAGGCAGGAGCGATGGGCACGGAACCGATGCGCCCCGAACCGATGGCGGACGACGTGTACCAGCCCACCGGGACCAACGAGGAGCAGGAGGACGCCGCGCCGCTGGACCTGCAGGACGCCGTCGACGAACGGACCTACGACGACACCCTCGACGAGGGTTACTCCCCGCCGGAGAAGCCCCTCGGCGTCACCAAGCGCGGCACCACCGCCGCCGAGCAGCACGAGGGCGAGACCCTGGACGAGCGGCTCGCCCAGGAGGTCCCCGACGTGTCCGCCGCGCCCGTGGGGGACGGCGTGGGCGACAGCCCCGACAGTGACGGCGAACCGGTGGACCCCGAGGCGGGCACCGCACGCGCCGGACGCCTGGTCGCCCCGGACGAGGGGGCGCACGCCGACACCACGAAGGAGAGCGTCGCGGCCGACGTCGGCATCGACGGCGGCGCCGCGGGTGCGGAGGAGGCCGCCGTGCACGTGGTCGAAGAGGACCTCGCCCTGCCCGAGGCCGACCGCAGAGAGTGAACAGCCCGCCCGCCCGTACGGGAGCCGTCGTACCAGGACACGTCCGGGCACGGCGGCTCCCGTACGCCGCGGGTCCGGCTAGGGCAGCAGCTTCTCCAGAGCGGCGGGTCCCTCCGCCGCCAGCTTGCGCTTGGCCCACTCGATGGTGTGCGGGGTGAGGTCCTTGCCCGAGGCGAGGACCAGGTCCTCCGGCGACACATCGGTGCCGGTGCGGGCGTGGAGCAGACGGTCCGGGGTGGCGCGGTCCTCGGGCTGCTGGGACGCGGCGGGCTGTGAAGTCGACATGTTCTCTGCTCCTAGGGTCCGGATCGCTGGTGCGGCCCCGGTGCTGAAAAACGGGTCCGATATCACCATTCCCCGCGGGAGCGCGGCCTGCATCCGGAGAGCGCGGACCCGGCCCCGCCCGACCCCGTGCACCCCGTTCGGGCGCTCACCGATGTCGGGTCGGCGCATCACGGGTCACGGTGGAGACACATGTCCCGCATGACAGGGGCTTCACCCATGCCCACACGTGCTGCCGCGGCCGGCCTGGCCTGCGCCGCCCCGCCGGCCTTCGCCGGTACGGCGAGCGCGGACGACGGTCCCGTCGGTATCGCTGCCAAACCCCGGCGTCCTCTTCGGCAACGTCATCCAGATCCCGATCGACGTCAACGCCAACGTCTGCGGGAACACGATCAACGTGATCGATCTCCTGAACCCCGTGTTCGGCAACGAGTGCCAGATCAAGGACTGACGTACCGGTCGTACGGCCCGGCGGCGGCCCGCGCAGTTTCGCGGGCCGCCGCCGGCCGCCGTTGTCAGGGCCCTCCGGGCGGGCGGGGCGCGAGCACCAGCATCGTGACGTCGTCCCGCACGTCCGGGCAGTGCCCCACGAGGTCGGTCCAGACCCGCTCGGCCAGCGTGGCCGGGTCCTCGACGGCGAGGCCCGGCAGCCGGTCGACCAGCGGATAGAAGACCCCGTCGGCGTCCCTGGCCTCGGTGACGCCGTCGGAGGCGAGGAAAAGCCGGTCACCGGCCCTCAGCGGCACCGAGACGACCCGCGGCGGAGCGGCCTCGGTGAGGCTGATGCCGAGAGGCGCGCACGGTTCGACGTCCAGCTCCACGACCCGCCCGTCCCGCAACAGCAGCGGTCCGGCCTGCCCGCACGCCACGATCCGCACCAGCCGGGCGTCGGCGGAGAAGTCGAGCAGCACCGCCGTGGCGAACAACTCGGCGTGCGGCTCGCCCGCCGAGTCCACCGCCAGCCTCCGGTCGAGCCGGGCCGCCACGGCCTCCGGGTCCGGCTGGTCCAGCACCGCCTCCCGGAAGGCACCCAGCAGCGACGCGACCGTCGCGACGGCCGACAGCCCGTGCCCCTGCACATCGCCCATGACGGCCCGTACGCCGTAGGGGCCCGCCCGGACGTCGAAGAAGTCGCCGCCGACCAGCGTCCCGCTCTGCGCGGCCCGGTACAGGCCCGCGCAGCGCACCGGCCCGACGCGCTCCGGCAGAGGCGGCACGACCGCCCGCTGCGCGGCCTCGGCGACGGCCCGCTCGGTGACCAGTTGCGCGTCCCGCCTGGTGCGGACGTACGACAGCAGCACGCTCAGCACCGAGACGAAGCACACGGTCAGCAGGTCGGTGCTGCCGGGATCGTCGAGGTTGAAGACGGGCACGGACAGCACGACCACCACCAGCGCGCCGAGCACGGCCGTCATCACCGGTCCGTGCGCCAGCACGGCCAGGGGCGGGATGGCGCCCAGCAGGAAGCCGATGTCGAGGGGCTTCGGACTGATCAGCTCCGCCGCGCACACGCCCGCCAGCAGTGCCGACGGCAGCACCCTGGCCCAGCCGGGCGGTGGCGCGCCGCGCAGCCAGCCCCGCCGGTCCGGGTCCCGGCGCGCAAGCCGGCCGCGCACACTGTTCATCCCACCACGCTGCTACGCCCGACCGGCCGCCGCACGCCGGGCCCGCGCCGCCGTGGGCCCTCGTGGTCCGCCGCGGTCCTGGAACGGCGTGAGCGTCAGCCTGATGCCCGTGGGAGCCGTGCCCTGGATGGGAGCGCTCTCAGACCACGCTGCGGAACGGATGCTGCGGACCGGCACCGCCCTCGCCAACCCGGTCCGTTTCGCGGAAGTCCTGCCTCTCCCAATCCACTTGACACATCACGCATCGCCTGGCCACCGCTCAAGGAGCAGTCGAGCCAGGCAGGGAAGGCGTTGGACGGCCCGCCGGAGATCCCGTAGCGTGTGGCGCGCCACGCCCCTGAGACCGGTGGAAGGAGGGCAGAGCCGTGCAGTTCATCCCGTACCCGCGCTCCCTCCCCCTTGTCCCGGCGTGCCTCTGACCGACCGGGAGCGCTCTGAGCAGCAGCCTGCGTCCCGGAGGACATCCCATGACCGATCCGGTCATCCGCGCGCTCGACACGAGCGACGCCGAACTCTTCGACACCCTGCCCGACCCGCTGGGCGCCCGTGAGGGCCACCGGCTGACCCGGCACCGCCCGGACTGGAAGCGGGTGGCCCTGCGCGACGGCCGCGTCGTCGCACGCGGCGCCTGGTGGGGCGGGCCCGACGACACCCAGCCCCTCAACCTCAACTGGTTCGACGTGGCCGAAGGCGAGGAGGAAGCGGGCGCCGCCCTCCTGCGCTCCGCCCCCTGGCAGGTCGAACTGGAGCTGAACCTGCCCGCCGGCTGGCGCGACGACCCGGAACTGCGCTCCGCCGCCGAGACCCGCCTCACCGCCGCCCGCAAGGCCGGTTACGTCCTCCTGGTCGAGCGTTTTCTGTACCGTTGGACCCCCGGGCGCGGCCTGCCCGAGCGGCCCGGGCGCCTGGAGTTCCGCGCCGAGCCGGACGACGCCGTGTTCTTCGACGCGCTGCGCCGCATCCACTCCGTCACCCTGGACGCCCATGCCCTCAAGGCCATCGAGCAGGGCGGACTCGACCAGGCGGCGCGGGAGGAACTCGACTTCCTCCACTGGTGCCCCTCGCCCCGCGAGTGGTGGCAGGTGGCGTACACCCCGCAGGGCGAGACGGCCGGCATCCACATCCCGGCCCGCAACCCGTCCGGCCCCTGCATCGGCTTCATCGGCGTCCTGCCCGACCAGCGCGGGCACGGCTACGCCTACGACCTCCTGGCCGAGTGCACCCACTTCCTCGTCGAACAGGGGGCGGAGTTCGTCGCCGCGGCCACGGACCAGGGCAACTTCCCCATGGCGGCGAATTTCGCCAAGGCCGGCTACCCGGTGGTGAGGGAGCGGCTCAACTTCGACCCGGCGCGCTGAGGGAGCCGTCGCCGGGGAGACGTCGCCCGGCTAGGACCCGTCGTTCAGCAGGTCCTGGGCCGCCGTGAGGATCTCCGTCACCCGCAGCCCGAACGCCGCGTCACAGGCGTTCGGGCGGCCGGTCCGGGCGGCGTGGAGCAGGGCGTCCGCGGCCCGCATCAGCGCGGGCACCGCGCCGTCGGCGCTGTCGGGAAGCACCGCGACCCCCGCATCCCCCCGCAGCTCCACGGCGGCACCGGCAGCGGCGGCCGGTGCCGTCAGGCTCAGGGTCAGGGTGCTCGACGCGCCCCCCGAGTGGTCGAGGACGAGATGGGACGTGTCGCCGGGCCCGTACGCCGCCGCCGTCACACGCCGCACGTCGCCGAGGACCGGCAGCAGCACGGACAGGGCGTGCGGGCCGACGTCCCACAGGGCGCCCTTCTCCCGCCGCCACGGCGTCGCGAAGGGACTCTCGCCGGAGAACACCGCCCCGAGCCACTCGGCCCGCCCCGTGAACCAGCCCGGCACCGCGGCCTGTTCGGCGATCCACGCCGCCGGCCCGGGCTGGAAGCGCGTCGTGAAGAACACGACCGAGGCGACACCGGCCTCCTCGGCCGCCTCGACCACCGCCCGCCCCTGCTCCACCGTCGGCGCGAGCGGTTTGTCCAGCAGCAGATGGCATCCGGCCCGTGCCGCCCGCGCGGCGAGCCCGGCCTGCACCTCCGGCGGCAGCGCCACCGCCACGGCGTCCACGTCGGCGAACAACGCGTCGACGTCGTCGTACGCCCGCACGCCGTGTCGCTCGGACAGTTCCGCGGCGGCCTCCGGACGGCGGCCCCACACCCCGGCGAAGTCCAGCCCGTCGTGCCCGCTCAACGCGGGTGCGTGAGCCATCCGCGCCCAGGGTCCGGTGCCGAGCAGTCCTATCCGCATGCCGCCGCCTCTCCACGCTGCCAGGACGAAGAGCGTGCCACACGACAACGGCGGGCGGGATCGAGACCCCGCGTCGGGCGGACTCAGGGGGGCGGACCGTCGGGCTCCGCTGCTCAGTTCTCCGAGCTGATGTTGACCATCCAGGGGACGCCGAAGCGGTCGGTGCACATGCCGAACACGTCGCCCCACATCTGCTTCTCCAGCGGCACCGACACCGAGCCGCCCTCGGACAGCTTCTCCCAGTAGCCGCGCAGCTCGGCGTCGTCGTCGCCGCTCAGGCTCACCGAGTAGGAGCTGCCCTGCTCGGACTCCATGCCCGGCGGGTTGTCGGCGCCCATCAGGGTGAAGCCGCCGGTGGTTTCCAGCATGCCGTGCATGATCTTGTCGGCGTTCGGGGCGTCCGCCTGTCCGAAGTCTCCGTAGCTGTTGAGGGCGAGCGTGCCGCCGAAGACCTCCTCGTAGAACTCCATCGCCTGCCGGGCGTCGCCGTTGAAGCTGAGGTACGGATTGAGACGCGAGGCCATGAGAACCTCCCAGAAAGGGGCAAAGGGTCGTTTTCGCGCAGCGTATCGCCGGGCACCGGCAATGGCTCGTCGAGTGTGGCGCGCCCGGATCGGTGCGACGGTCCGCAGCGGCCGATGCCCTTCCCCAACTGCCCTGTTGCGGTGCCCTCTTGACCGGAGGGGGAGGCGGCGGCTCATGACATCCACGGTCCGTGTCGGCGGAGACCTGGAGGTACGCCGGCTCGGCTTCGGCGCGATGCACCTGCCGGCCGGACCGGGCCCCGACCGGGAGAACGCCCTCGCGGTCGCCCGGCGGGCCGTCGAACTGGGCGTCACCCTGATCGACACGGCGCATCTGTACGGCGGCGGAGCCAATGAGAAGCTCCTCGCGGAGGCCCTGTACCCCTACCCGGAGCCTGCTGATCACCACCAAGGTCGGTGTCGCGCGGACCGGCCCGGGCGGCGACCGGAAGCTCGACGGACGGCCCGAGATCCTGTGAGGCTGACGCCCGCCCAGCGCGACCGCCTCGACCGGTCGGCGAAAGGGGCCGCCGGAGCGGACTGACCGTCCGGGCCCGCCGTGCCGAGGCTCACGCCTCCTCGGACGCCCCGCTGTTCCAGTCGTACGGGCCGCCGCCCTGCCACTCGATCAGCTGGGTGTCGTCGACGGCCGTGTCCGCGGTGGGAAGGCCCTCGCGGTGCAGCAGGTCCAGCACGTCGAAGAGGCTGTAGGCGACGCCCATGCGCTCGCCGTGGATGGTCACCAGCCGTCCGCCGTCCGTCGCGGGCGGCTGCACGACCACAGGGGGTTGACCGTCCATAGCCCCACCATGCTCCCGAAACGGCCGGTTCGCAGCTCGGTGACGTCCGGAAGCGTTACGCGCCCCGTGCCGGAGGCCCGGCGCCGGGCGCGCTGTGCGCCGGTGACAAGGCGCGATCCGGAAGCTGAGTTCTCATCAGCAGTGGCTGAGAGCGGCGGCGGCGCCACCCTAGCGTCCGTGGCATGGACATGAATTACATGAACCGTATGCGGAGAGGGAAGTGGTGCGGTGCCGTGCTGGCGGTGCTGCTGACCACCGGGACACTCACGGCCGCCGCCCCCGGCGCCCAAGCCGACGGGACGCGCACCGAGACGCCGGTGCGATCGACCTCACCGGTGACCGGGGTGACCGAGTCGGTGGTGCGGGTGAAGGTGCCGCTGCCGGAGTCGGCCGGGGCACGTCCGGCGGCGTGCGACTGGCTGTCGTACCTGCGCTACCGCTCCGCCGGCGGGCCGGCCGCCTCGGCCGACGCGGACCGCGTCCTCATCGCCCAGCCCGGCATCCTCGAAGGGGCCGGCGCCTTCGACAGCGTCGCCCGCAACACCGTCACGAAGGCCGCTCAGCAGGGACTGCACATCGAGTTCTGGGCGCTGGACCGGCGCTCCAACTGCCTGGAGGACCGCACCGGCATCGCCTCCGGCGACCAGCACACCGCTGTCGACTACTACTACCGCGGCAAGCAGGTCGACGGCCGGAGCTTCGGCGGCCACCCCGGCAACGCCCAACTGGGCTGGATGGCGAAGCTCGGCATCCAGCAGACCGTACGCGACCAGTACGACCTCCTCACCGCCGAGTTGCCCTCCCAGGCGCTCCGCAAGCGGAAGGTGCTGTGCGGCGGGCACTCGCTGGGCGGTGTGATCACCGGCTACTTCGTCGCCGCCGACTTCGACGGCGACCGCGCCACCACGGCGGACGCCGGGTACAACCAGTGCGCCGGCTACTTCGCTCTCGACACGACCGTCTCCACCTCGCTGGCCGACCTCAGCGGGAGCATCCCCGACGACACCAACCTCCCCGACGTCGGTCTCGGCCATGGCGTCGTGCAGGCCGGCCTCGACAGCGGAGTGCTGCCGCGCACGCTGTCCGCGCCGGTGCTGCTCAACCCCGAGACCATGACCCTGCTCGGCATCGCCGGTCTCGGCGCCCTGAACGACCTGGAGGGCGAGGCCGACCTGCCCCGCCACCTGCCCTCCAACCTCAACATCGAGGCGACCCACCGCTTCCTGTTCGCCAAGGACACGGCGGCCTTCCTCAGCGGCAAGCCCGCGGTGAAGGACTTCCGCCTCACCAACGGAGCCGTGCTCGGGGCGCTGCTGGACGACAACTCCGTACCGCTGGCGTTCCTGCAGACCAGCGTGGGCTTCTTCGACGGCGGACCGATCGCCGACAAGAGCTTCCCCGTCGCCAACGGCGGCGACGGGCAGGCCGGGCCGTACGGCACCGCGTACAAGGCCATCCCCGACAAGCCGAAGGGTCCGCTCTACACCTGGCGCAACTACGACCGGGTCGGCGACGCCGACGACCCGGGCTACCGGTCGGCCGACGGCACCCCGTTCACCGGCGCCGGTGAGGAGGTCACCGACGTGCGGCAACTGGCCCGCAGCCTCGCCGAGCAGCCGCTGGACTTCACCGAGCAGTACTTCCCCACCAAGCTGGTCACGGACATCCAGCTGGCCACCTCCCCGCAGGTGAAGAAGCTCGTCGTCCATCCCGAGGGGCTCAAGGCCAATCCGGTGCTCACCGTGCTCGCCGGTGAGGGACTGCTGGCCGGCCGGGTCCCGGCCGAGCTGCACCCCGTGGTCGCCGACGGCTACCAGCACCTCGACGTCCTGACCGCCGCCCCCGAGCAGAACGACGGCCGGCCGGAGCCCGTCTCCACCAGCCTCGCCGGCTTCGCGCGCGCACCGCGCTAGCCTTCCTGCCCGCACGCACGCCCGGGGCCCGGGAGGATCTCCTCCCGGGCCCCTTCGTGTACGGGCGTGGCTCAGAGCCTGCCCGCGGCGAACGTGGCCGCCTCCTCGGCGTCGTCCCGGTAGCTCAGGTGCGCCCCGACGTCGCCCCCGCCGTTCTGGCAGACGGGGTCGCCCTGGGCGCAGAGGTCGAGCGTGCGGCCCTGGTACGTGCCCGTGACGCTCTTGCCGAGCGCCCGGATCGGGTTGCCGAACAGCAGCACCGCGGCGACCTTCGGCTCGACCGCCGCGGGCAGCGTGGCCACGATGGGGCTGCCGACCACCGCGCCCGCGCTGCTGATGCCGATCGAGTTGTCGACGACGTTCGCGCCCTGCGAATAGCCGACGAGAACGAACTTCTGATTCGGGCAGGCAGCGGCCTGGCTCTGCACATGGTTCACCAGGTCCCGATTGCCCTGCGCCGCGGATGTGGGGGAGAGGTCGGCGGGGTAGTTCACCTTGTAGCTGGACAGGTTCTTGCCCGCTGCCTTCTTCTGCAGCGCGGAATACACCGGGTCGCCGACGATGAAGCCGAGGGTGCCCGGTTCGAAGGTGCCGCGGGCCGCGACGACCTCGACGTCCGAGCAGGCCGCCGCCATGGCCGGGGGAGCCGTGAGGGTGGCGAGCCCGGCCCCGCCGGCCAGCGACAGCGCCGCGAGACACATACGGATACGCATGGGGGATCCTCCGCGTGGGGAGGCGCGTGAAGCGCCTGCGAAAAAGAACGCCCCGAACGTATTCGCTTTCTTCCGCACCCTGTTATGGACAGGATTATGGAAACGTCGCCGGTTTTTGTCGCCGATTGAGTACGCCGCCTGAATTCAGGCCGTCAGTCCTGTGCCGGGCGCAGTGATCGAGCGCGCAGCGCCAGAATGAGGTCGAGGCGGGTCGCCGGGTCGTGCAGGGAGTCGCCGAAGAGCTTCTCCAGCTGGCGCAGACGGTAACGGACCGTCTGGGGGTGGATGTGCAGCCGCGCGGCGACGTCCGGCACGTTGCTGCCGCTGAGCAGCCAGGCCAGCAGTGTCTCGGCGAGCCGGTCGCGCTGCCCCGCCGACACCGTGTCCAGGGGCGCGAGGACCAGAGCCTGGAGCCGCTCCAGCAGCGGCTCGTCGCCGTACAGCAGCAGCGTCGACAGATGCTCGGAGCAGCGCACCACGCCCTGGCGGGGGAGCACCCCACGGCCCATCAGGCCGAGCGCCCGGGCGGCCAGGCGCAGCGACTGCGCGGCCTCGGTGACCGCGACCGCCGGACCGATCGCCGCGGGCCGGCCGCGCAGCGCGAGTGTGAACGCCCGGCCGCCGATGCCGCCCGGGCCGTCCGGTTCGGGCAGCAGCATGCGCGGCGGACGGGACCCCATGTCCACCAGGGCGCCCGACGCCGCCAGCGGCCGGTCCTCCTCCCGCCGGTCCGGCGCCGCCGCGAGCGCCACGACCGCGACGGTCCGGGGCACCTGCCAGCGCGCGCTGTGTGCCAGGTCCTGCACGGCCTCCAGCGCCACCGGCCCGTCCTCCAGGAGCAGGTCGAGCAGGCGCTTGCGGCGGCGCTCCAACTCGTCGGAGCTCCGCAGCTGGGCCTCGGCGTACCCGGAGGCCGCCGCCTGGGCCACCTCGTGCACGGTCCGGAACGCCAGCTCCCCCAGCCCGGCCACGACCGTGGAGTCCAGCCCGAGTTCCTCCGCGGTGCGGCTCATCTGCCGCCAGGCGCACATCCCGCCGACCCGCAAGGCGGACTGCAGGGCGTCCAGACTGCGTCCCTCCAGGGCCTCACCCCGCCCGAGTGCGTAGTACGTCGCCGCGATCGCGTCCCCGTCGTCGCGCGGATCGGCGATGTGGTCGACGAACAGGGTCAGCGCCTGCACCACCCCGGACCGCAGCGCTTGGCGGTACGTACCGTCGGCGGGCCGGGCGTACTCGGGGACCTGGCGGCGGACCTCCTCCTCCACCTCATCGGCGACGGCCGCCAGATCGGCGCGCAGCACCTTCGCCAGCTCAGGGGGGAACTGCGGCGCGGCGGTGGGGCGGTCCGGCACGCCGTGCGGGGTGGGCACAGCCATCACGGACACTCCTTTCGACCGGAAGCGGCTCACCCGCGGACTGTCGCCCGTGGGACGAGTGGGAAGTCCTGTGTTGGACGGACGACCCCTCCGCTGCGTTCCGTGCCCCGACGGCACCCCCGTCACTCCGGCACACCCAGCGCACGGGCGAGGATGGGCCACGAGGCGGCGAACTCCGGCCTCCAGTGTGTCCAGTCGTGCCCGCCGCCCCCGTAGAAGTGCGTGGTGGCCGGGACCCTCATCAGGGACAGCGTGCGGGCGAAACCCTGGGCGGAGGGCCACAGGGCGCTCTCCAGGATCCCCGGGAGCGGATCGCCGCCGTTGCCCACCCCGCTGCCCTGCGAGACGTACAGGGCGGTGCCGCGCAACCCGGTGGCGCGGGCGCGCGGGTTGAAGTCCCGCCAGGTCAGAAGGTTGAGCAGCGGATTGCCCCACAGGGACGCGGCCGGCAGGTTCTCACGGGCCACGATCGCGTCCATGATGACCGGAACACCGGGGGCGGTGGTGTCCAGGATGCCGCTGTAGGAGGCCGCCGCGGCGAACGCCCCGGGGTGGCGGGCCGCGTGGGCCATCGCCCCGTAGCCGCCGGTGGAGACCCCGGCGACCGCCCGGACGCCGGAGGCCCGGTAGTCCCGGGCGAGCAGCGCCGGCACCTCCTTCACCTGGAACGTCTCGTAGTCCGGGCCGCCGCGCCAGACGCTCGGGATGCCGGTGGGACCCGCGTCCGGCATCGCCACGATCAGGTCGCGGCCCGCGGTGAACGCCTCGATGTCCGTCTCGCGGGTCCAGGACGTGTAGTCGTCATGAGCGCCGTGCAGCAGGTACAGCACGGGGTATCTCTTCTCCGGGCGCGTACCGAAGTCCGACGGCAGGATCAGCCGGACCGGCGCGCTGCGGCCGAGGGCGGCGGAGGGCACGGACACGTCCAGTGTGCGCGGCCCGAGCCGCCGGGCCGCCCGGGCGGGGGCGGTGCCGGCGGCGGCCCCCGACAGGGCGGCGAGACTCGCGACGGTCGCTCTGGCGAGGGTGCGGCGGGACACTCCGGCAGCGGGCCGGTGCGGCAGGTCGGGCATGACGGCTCTCCTCGGGTTCCGGGGTCAGAGGGCCGGCTCGGCGAGCAGGCGGCTCAGGTGGGTGGCGATCGCGTCGACGTGCGGCGGATCGAGCAGCGACAGATGGTGACCGGGCACGGGCACCACCTCCAGACGGGGGCACACCTCGTCCCAGCCCAGCGCCGGGTCGTCCCGCTCGTACGCCGGGTCGCGCACGGTGTGCGGCGCGGGTTCGGCGGCCCGGTAGAGGACGACCGGCCCGCCGTGGACGCCGGGACGGTGAGCCTCTCCGGCCCCCATGTCCAGGTAGGAGGCCCGCTGGTGCTCCAGCGCGGCGGACGGCACGTCGGCGGCCTCGCGCAGGGCCCGCAGCACGGATTCGATCCGGTCCGCGTCGTCGTCCATGGCCACGAGTTCGTCGTACGGCAACTCCAGCCGCACACCGTGGGCGTCGGCGACATGGCGGGCGAAGCCCTCGAAGTGCGCCCGGATCCGGTCGGCCCGCGTGAGACCCGGGAGGGGGAGGGGCCGCACGGAGTCGATGAGCACGACCAGTGGCACCTCCCGCCCGGCGGCGCTCAGTTGCCGCGCGGTCTCCTGGGCGACGAACCCGCCGAAGGACCAGCCGCCCAGCAGGCAGGGCCCGTCCGGGTGGGCGGCGTTGATCGCCTCGGCGTAGCGCCGTGCCTTCTCGGGCACGGTCCGGGCCTCCTCGATCCGCTCCAGCCCGTACACCGGCTGGTCGCCGCCGAGACGCTCGGTGAGCGCCCGGTAGACGGTGACCGGCCCGCCGGCGGCGTGGACGAGGAACAGCGGGGGCCGCGTGCCGGTGGCGCGCAGCGGCCGCACCGGGGTGTCGTCCCGGGGGAGGGCGCGCTCGACACGGGTGGCGGCGTCCGCGACGGTGACGGCGGCGAACAGCTCGCGCAGGGGCAGTTCGATGCCGAACTCGCGCTCCACCGCCGTGCGCACCCGGACCGCCATCAGCGAGTCCAGGCCGAGGTCGGCCCACGCGGTGTCCGGGGTGATACGGGCGGGGGAGTGGCCCGTGACGGCGGCGATGTGGTGGGTCAAACGGGTCAGGACCGAAGAAGGCTCGCTCACCGCGGCAGGAGGTTCCTCCGGCAGCGGCTCCGAGCCCGCCCCCCGGCCGTCCGTCCACCAGTGCCGTACGTGCCGCCACCGGGGCAGCGGCAGGTCGATGACCCGCCCCGGCGGCACGGGCAGCCGCTGCCCCGCCGCGTACAGGGCACCCACCTGCCCGGCGAACGCCTCCGATCCGTCGGCGTCCCGGCGCAGGGTGGCCAGGGCGAGGGCGCCGGGCACGGTGTCGGCGACGGCGCCGGTCAGCACCGGGTGAGGGGAGATCTCGACGAAGGCCGTGTGACCGTCGGCCGCGGCCGAGGCGAGGGCCCGGTCCAGCCGCACCGGCCGACGCAGGTTGGCCGCCCAGTGCGCGGCGTCGAAGAGGCAGTCTCCGCGCGGGTCGTCGAGGACCGTGGAGTGGACCGGGACGCGTGGCCGCCGTCCCCGGATCCCCGACAGCGCGTTCATCAGCTCCGGCAGCAGCCCGTCCACCTGCGGGGAGTGCCCGGCGCCGACGACCCGCATGGCCCTGGCCGCCCGGCCCTGCCCCTGCAGCCGGCGCACGAGCGCGGCCACCGCCGCCTCCTCGCCGGTGACGACCTTCTGCCGGGGGGAGGAGTGCACGGCCACCTGCACCTCAGGGAAGTCCCTCTCCAGGGCGTCCCGTGCGGCGTGGTCCAGCTCCACCACGGCCATCGCTCCGCCGCGCAGACCGCTCAGCAGCCGAGCCCGTACGGCGATGACACGCGCCCCGTCCGCCACGTCCAGCGCGCCCGCGCACACCGCCGCCGCCACCTCGCCCATGGAGTGGCCGATCACGGCGGCGGGCTCGACCCCGTGGGACCGCCACAGCTCGGCGAGCGCCAACTGCACTCCGAAGAGCACCGGTTGGGCCACTTCCAGACGGTCGAGACCCTCACCCGAGGCCAGCCGGTCGTAGAGGGACAGGCCGCACTCCGGGGCGAGCTGCGGGTCGAGCTTCTCCACGGCGGCGGCGAACGCGGGCTCCTCGGCCAGCAGCCGGCGCCCCATTCCGGGCCACTGGCTGCCGTAGCCGGAGAAGACCCACACCGTGCCCCGCCCGACGCGGTCGCAATCCCCGGTCGTCACCCGCGCGTCGGGGTGTCCGGCCGCCAACGCGTCCAGGGCGTCGGCCAGTTCGGCGCGGTCCCGGGCGACCACGGCGGCGCGTACCGGCCCCCGGCCCGTGCGCCCGGCCAGGGTCCGGGCCACGTCCGCGGGATGCGCGGCGCTGTCCCGCAGCCGGGCCGCGAGCCGGCCCGCCGTGTCGCGAAGGCGCTCGGTGTCGACGTCGCAGAGCAGATGCAGGCGGGTGGCCGGCTCCTCGGCCGGCCGGGCGGGAGCCAGGCCGGGCGGCCCTTCCTCCAGCACCACATGGGCGTTGGTGCCGCCGAACCCGAAACCGGAGACGCCCGCGAGGGCCGTGCCACCGTAGCGGGGCCAGGGCTCCGGCTCGGTCACCACCCGCAGCCGGGCATCGGCGAGCGAACTGCCCCGCTCGCAGTGCAGGGACGGCGGGATGGTGTCATGGTGCAGGGCCAGCACGGTCTTCACCAGGCCGGCGACACCCGCCGCGGACTCCAGATGACCGAGGTTGCCCTTGGCGGAACCCAGCAGCAGCGGCTGGTCGGGGTCGCGGCCCGCGCCGAGCACCGCGCCGAGCGCGCCCGCCTCGATCGGGTCACCCAGCGGGGTGCCGGTGCCGTGGGCCTCCACGTAGTCGACGTGCTCGGTGGCGAGCCCGGCCTGCCGGTAAGCCCTCTCCAGCAGCGCCCGCTGGGCGGCCGGGTTGGGCGCCATGAGGCCGTTCGAGCGGCCGTCGGAGTTGACGGCGCTGGCCCGGATGACGGCCAGCACACGGTCGCCGTCCCGCTCGGCGTCGGACAGCCGCTTCAGGATCACGGCCGCGCAGCCCTCGCCGCGCCCGATACCGTCGGCCGCGGCCGAGAACGGCTTGCAGCGCCCGTCCGGCGCGAGGGCGCCCGCCCGGCCGAAGGCGACGGTGATGGCGGGGGACAGCAGCAGGTTGACGCCCGCGGCGATCGCCGTGTCGCTCTCGCCCGTGCGCAGGCTGACGCAGGCGTGGTGCACGGCGACCAGCGAGGAGGAGCAGGCCGTGTCGACGGCCAGGCTCGGCCCCCGGGTGTCCAGGACGTAGGCGAGCCGCCCTGCGGCGACGCCGAGCGCACCACCGGCGGGCGCCCAGGGATCGACGGCGGCCGGGTCGGCGCCCGTCAGCTGCCCGTACTCCGGCGCGGAGATGCCCACGAACACGCCGGTGGCAGTGCCCGCCAGGGACCCGGCCGGCACGGCGGCGTGGTCGAGCGCCTCGTGGACGACCTCCAGCAGGATCCGCTGCTGGGGATCCATCACCGCGGCCTCGCGCGGGGTGACGCGGAAGAAATCCGCGTCGAACCCGGCGATGTCGTCGAGATAGCCGCCGTAGGGGTGCGCGTCGGCGGGCGGGAACGCGGTGAAGTCGCGCCAGCGGTCCTCCGGGACGCGCCGGATCGCGTCGACGCCCTGGGTGAGCAGACGCCAGTAGCCGTCCGGGCCGTGCGCCCCGCCGGGCAGGCGGCAGCCGACCCCGATGACCGCCACCGGCTCGGCCGCAGTGCCGGGCACCGTGGGACGCGACGCCGACGCCACGCCGGTCCCGGCGCCCTCCGGGTCGCACAGCCGCGCCACCAGGGCGTCCCCGGTGGGCGCCTCCCACAGCAGCGTCGTCGGCAGCTCACGGCCCGTGGCCCGGGACAGCTCACCGGCCAGGGCGACGGCGTCGCGGGAGGCCATGCCGAGGTCCGCGAGCGGCCGGTCCATCGGCACGTCCTGCGGGGACGCGCCGGTCCAGGCGGCCACCCGCTCGGCGATCAGCAGGCGCAGCGCGGTCTCGTCGACGTGCCTCATCCCGCGGCACCCGCCCGGTCCTGCCCCCCGTAGGCGCCCTCCAGGTAGCGGGCGCGGGTCAGCGTCCGTGACACCTTGCCGCTGGAGGTCCGTGGCACCGTGCCCGGTGGCACCAGGACCACATCGGCCAGCCGCAGCCCGTGCCGGGCCGAGACGGCACCGCGCACCGCATGCACCAGAGCCGCCACGTCCAGCTCGGCGAGCCGCACGGTCCGGGCGTGCTCCGCCACCACGACCGCACGCTCGCCACCGGCGCCACCCGGCACGGCGAAGGCGGCCAGCCGGTCCCGGCGCACCGCCCCGTGCGCCTCCTGGGCCGTCGCCTCGACGTCCTGCGGGTAGTGGTTGCGCCCGTCGACGATGATCAGGTCCTTCAGCCGTCCCGTGACGACCAACTGCCCTTCCAGCACCGTTCCCAGGTCCCCCGTGCGCAGCCAGCGTCCCGGCCCGGCCACGGGGTCCGCGAACTGCGCGCCGAAGACCTCCTCCGAGTCCCGGTTGCGGTAGCCGCGGCCGACGTTCGGCCCCTGCACCCAGATCTCCCCGACCTCGCCCTCCGACAGCGGCACCCGCGTCACCGGGTCGGCGATCCGGACCCGCTGACCCGCCGGGGTGCCGCAGCCCGCCAGCAGCACCGCCCGGGGGTCACCGGGAGGGGCGGGCAGGGCCTTTCCGGCCGCCAGGGCGTCCCGGTCGAGCGCGAACCGGCTCAGCGGCTCACCCGGCCGGGCCGCGCACACGAACACCGTGGCCTCGGCCAGCCCGTACGACGGGCAGTGCGTCCCGGGCGCCAGGCCCTGGCCCGCGAACGCCGCGTGGAAACGGTCGGCCGTGCCCGGGCGGACCGGCTCGCTGCCGTTGATCAGCGCGGTCACCTTGTCCAGCCGCAGACCCTCCTTCTGGTCGGCGGTGACGGTCGCGACGCAGTAGTCGTAGGCGAAGTTGGGCGCGGCGCTCACGGCGTTCGGATGCGCGGCGAGCAGCCGCAGCCAGCGCACCGGCTCGCGCAGGAACGCCGCCGGGTCCATCAGCACCGACAGCTCCCCGCGCACCACCGGGGCCGCGACGCTGAGCACCAGCCCCATGTCGTGGTAGAGCGGCAGCCAGCCCACGCAGGTCATGGGGCGGGTGTCGACGCCGTAGGCGGCCAGCGCCTGGCGGGCGTTGGCGACGACGTTGCCGTGGCCGATCTCCACACCGGCCGGGGCCCGGGTCGAACCGGAGGTGTACTGGAGGTAGGCGGGGGTCCCGGCGTCGGGGGCGGCCGGCTGCCGGTCCCGGCCCTCGTCGTCGGGCACCTCGTCCGCGACGACGATCCGCGGCCCGCCGGACCCGAGGAAGCCCCGCACCTCGTCCCTGGCCCGCCTTGTGGTCACCACGACCGAGGGGCCCGCGTCCGCCAGGATGCCCACGAGCCGGTCCGCGTGCCCCGGCAGACCCGGCGGATACAGCGGCACGGCGACCAGTCCGGCGGCCAGGGCCGCGAGGAAGGCGGTCACGTACTCCGTGCCCTGCGGGCACAGCAGCGCGACCCGGTCACCCGGATCCGACTCGTTCGAGAGCCGGGCGGCGAGCGCCCGGACCCGCACGTCCAGGCGGCGCCAGGTCAGGGTGCGGTGGACGCCGCGCGAGTGCGGCGCCGGGTGCTCGACGAAGGTGAAGGCCCGGCGCTCGGGGGTGGTTTCGGCCCAGTGCCGTACGTAGTCCGGCAGTGTGGGACACGCGGGCGCGAGCGGGGGGCGGCGGCTGTCCATCAGGCGGGGGCTCCTCACGGCGCGGATCGGCCTAGGGGTCGCAAAGGGGCAGAGGGGGGCGGCTAGTGCCGCGGCAGGCAACGTTTGCCCGTCAAGGAGCGGCGTCCGGTGCGTGCGCTCGGCGTGCCGGGTGCAAGCCCTCGTACTGGGTGTACTTGGGCTTGCGCCCGGTGCGGCGAGAGTGCGTGCCGGGCGTCGCGACGGGGCGAACG
>NZ_JBEOSZ010000045.1:0-70343 GCF_040303285.1 Streptomyces sp. NPDC096046
TGACCTGGATGCCGGTCTCCTGCGTGAACGGCGTGTAGATCGCCTTCTGCAGAGCCGCACCATAGGAACCGCCACTGTCACGGACGACCACCATCTTGCCGCCCTTCCCACCACTCCCACCGGCTGTCCGGCTGGATCCGGTGCCGCAGGCGGCGAGGGAGGGAAGAGCTGCGAGGGCGGCCAGGCCGCCTGCTCCGCGCAGGAGCGCTCTACGACCGATCTGGGCATCACTCATGGCAATACTCCTCATCTGGGGACGCGTGGGACCAGCTGTGCGGGGGCTTTGCCTCGCATGCGGGGGGGGGATCGTTCGGGGCGGCGAACGCGGACAGAACATCGCCCGCTTGCCTTGCCGATCGCCGTTTGGGGCGCGTGTTCGCCGTGGATCGAAGTTCCCGACGAGCTTGTCGCGGGAGCGACGTCGGCTGGGTGACCGGGGGGTGGCGGTGGGGAAACTGGAGCCGGGACAGGGGGTGACCAGCGGAGTGGGGTGGCCCTCAGCAGAGCCGGAGCATGAGGGCTCTGGTGAGGGATGAAGCAGATTCTGGCCTGCGGCTGAGGGACGGGCCGAGCGGACCATCGGCCCCGGCGGCGTTGCTCAGCAGGTGGCTTCGTGCAAACCCTCAAGGCGATCGGGGCCGGGCATCGGCATCACGTCACGGTCACGTAGATCTTGCGCACGGTTTCGATGGTCTTCCAGACGCCGACGTAGCCCGGCTTCATGACGAAGCTGTCGCCGGCCTGGTAGATCACCGGCTCGCCGCCTTCGGGTGTGAGTTCGACGATGCCGGAGAGGATGTGGCAGAACTCGAAGGTCTCGCCCTTGATCGAGCGCATCTCGCCGGGCGTCGCTTCCCAGACACCCGTATGGATCGACTCCCCACGGGCGACGTCCTGGGCCCAGGTCCGAAAAGCGGGGTCGCCGGAAATCAGGCGTTCCGGGAGCGGGCCGGACTCTCGCGGCGTGAAGGAGGGATTGGTGTCGATGGCCTTCAGGAGCGACATGTCTTTCCTTTTGGAGCTTGAGAAGTTGGTGGCCGCGGCCACGGTCGACGAGCTGCTGCCAAGCGGCGTCTGACACACGCTCGTGGGCATGGCCCGTTCCCGATGTGCGGAGGCCGATACGAGGCGTCGTGGCTGGTGCCGAGGTGGCCGGGTGGCTCGGATACGGTTGTCGGCACGGGCGCACTGAGGGTGACGCCGTTCGCGTGGAGCAGGCGAACGGGGCACGCGCTCGACGCTTGTTCGACAGTTCATGCCGCAATCGGCGGACGCCCGAGGCAGAAGGAGCGACGGAGAACAGGTCGTCAGCTCCTTGCTGATGGTGATGCCCAGCAGGGTGTTCAGCCGGCGGTGTACCCGCCGTCGACGGTCAGGACCGATCCGGTCACGTACGACGACTCCCGCGAGGCGAAGAAGAGCACCGCGTCAGCGACTTCTTCAGGGGTGGCGAGGCGTTGGAGCGGGATCGTGCTCTCGCGCTGACGGCGGTAGCCCTCGGGGTCAGGCCTGCGCTGGAACGCCGCTTCGATGATCGGTGTGGCGGTCAGACCCGGAGCGACGACGTTGACCCGGATGTTGCGCGGCGCCCATTCGATCGCGGCGCCCTTGGCGAGCATGATGAGGCCCCCCTTGGCGGCGGAATACAGGACCTGCCCGGACATGCCGACCATGCCCAGCCGTGAACTGACGCAGACGAACGAGCCGCCGGTCTCGGGCATCAGCGGGGCGAAGTGCTTCATCACCAGGAACGCGCTGAGCAGGTTGCTCTCGAGCACCTTCCTCGCGTCGTCGCAGGCCATCTCGGTGAGCGGACCGTCGGCCTGCAGGCCGTGGTTGAGGACGACGACGTCGACGGTGCCGAAGGTCTCCGCGGCCTGCTTGGCCAGGTGCTCGACGAACGTCTCGTCGTTGAGGTCCCCGGGAACGTACAGATCGTCGGGCTCAGCGCTGTCGAGCCGCTCCCTGCGGCCGGTGAGCAGGAGCCGCCCGCCCTCACGGCGGAAGTGGGAACTCACCGCCTGCCCTATGCCACTGCTGGCGCCTGTCACCAGGGCCGTGACGTTCTTGAGTCTCATGTCAGGCACTCCTCGTTACGGGGGAGGTCGGTCGGGGGTGGGGGCTTGGGGAGGACGGGGGTCTCGTCCCGTTCCGGTCAGTTGAGGAATCCGCGGGCGTCGACCGGCCAGCGCTCCAGCGACGTGCCCGTGCTGTCGGTGACGATCAGTTCCTCGAAACCGAGGACGACGGGGCATACATGGTTGGGCACCACCGGTACGACGCTTCCGACGCTGGGGCGGAAATCGCCGTCCGGCAGCGGGAGGAACCCGTGGTACTCGTTGACCTTGGACAGGACCGCCTTCGTGCCGGCGATGCCGCCGTAGCCGATCTCGGGACTGCCTTCTTTGCTGAGGGCCTTGCTGCCCACATCGACGATGACCTGGTCGGGGACCCAGTCACTGACCACGGTCCCGGCGACGAACAGTGCGATCTGGTCCTCCGCGCAAGCACCCAGCCGGGCGTTGTTCAGATCGCCGAAGACGTACTCGCCGGGACGGATCTCGGTGATCACGCTGCTGCTGGTGGAGAACTCGACGGTGGGCGTGGAGCCGGCGCTGACCACCTCTGCGGTGACCCCGACGCCTTCGAGGCTGCGTACCGCGGTGGTGAGCGCGGCTTCCTGGTCCTGCGCGGCACGCCGACGAGCGTCGCGACCGGCGCAGCCGTGACCGGGATACGTGAAGACGCCTGCCGGCACCAGACCGCGCTTGCGGGCGGCGAGCGCGAGGTCGCCCGCGAGCTCGGGCGGCGCCCCGGAACGACGGGCGCCGCAGTCCACCTCGATCACGACCTGCAGGCGGTCCGGTTCGTCTCCCATCGCGTCGGCGAGGGCCTCGATCGCCGCGACGTTGTCGACGCCGACCCGCAGCCGGGCGGATTCGGCGAGCCGGCGGATCCGGGGCTTCTTCGATCCCGCGGCCCAGATCGGGTAGGCGAGGAAGATGTCGTCGAAGCCGGCCGCGGCGAAGACCTCTGCCTCACCGACGTTTCCCGCGGTGATCCCGACCGCGCCGGCCTCGATCTGGCGCCGACCGATCTCCACGCACTTGTGTGTCTTGACGTGCGGCCTGACCTTGATGTTGTGCTGGTCGGCGAAGCCCTGCATGCGGTCGATGTTGCCCTGCATGACGTCGACCAGCACGATCGGCGCGGGGGTGTCGATCCGCTCGACCAGAGCGTCGAGTGCTCGTTGCAGCTGATTCACGCTGCCCTCCTTGTGGTTCTGCCTGCAACGATCGAGGGGAAATGATCGAGGGGCGCGGGTGCTGACTCCCCTCGATGCCAAACGTTCGTGCCCCGCGATATCGCGCACTCGGGTACACCGCCGTCGGGGCCGCCCTACGCAGCGGTGATGACCATCTGGATCTCGACCGGGGTGTTGAGCGGCAGCCCGGCGACACCGATCGCGGTGCGGGCGTGCCGTCCGTTCTCGCCCAGTACCTCGATGAGCAGTTCACTGGCCGCGTTGGCGACCTGCGACTGCTCACCGAAGTCCGGCGTACTGGCCACGAAGACCAGCATCTGCACGATCCGGACCCGGTCCAGATCGCCCACCGCCTGCACGGCGGCCGCAAGGCAGTTCAGCACGGCATGGCGCGCGAGCTCCTTCGCGGTCTCCAGCTCCAGGTCCCGGCCGACAACGCCCTGACCCAGCAGCACACCGTCCCGGTAAGGGAGTTGGCCGGAGATGTGAATGCTGGAGCCCACCGCCCGGTGGTGCACGTAGTACGGGTTCTCCCGGAGCGCGGGAAGGGCCAGTCCCAGGGCCTGAAGCCGATCGGAAGCCGAGTCGGTGTTCGCTGCCGAAGACTCATGATTCTTGATCATCTGCACTCGGCTCTCCTCTCGAGGAACGGCGGCGATAAAACCCCTTATGGTGGCTTAAAACCGTCAACCTATTGTCGTTTGTCGACCATATGGCTGTCCGTCGAGCACTGTCAATACGAACTTCAACCTCGAACGCGGCCGCGGAATCAGTTCGAGAGTGCGACGTGGCGGTTCAGGGCAAGCGCGCAGCGGCCCTTCTGGAAGCGCCTGTCGCGTGAGACGCCAGGCGGGTTCGGGACTGACCGAGTACCTACGGGCACTCGCGGGCCGGGGGGAACGCCGGCCCCATCACCGCGCCGGGACGACCGCCGGCAAGGACATCATGGATACTCTGCCGTCGGCGGTCGCGCCTCCGGAACGGCGCACCCACCGTGGCCGCGACTGAGGCCCGGACGCCGCACCAGTGCGCGGGACGGCATCCGGGCAGGCCGAGAACGGGGCGCTCGGACGGGCGACGCGCGTTCGGCGACCGGAGATGATGCGGTGCGACAAGCGCACCATGCGGGTCAGTGCGCCATCTCGGCCATGTCGCAGGTGTGGCAGACCACCCTGCGCGCAGGGATGCGCCCGTAGGCAGCACCCATGCCGACCCGGCGGGTGACCTGTACCTGTCGTACGCGGGCATGGTTCTCACAGGGGACCAAGCCGCAGCGCGAGCACACACCGATGCCGGTGGTGTCGCTGCGCGCTTCCTGGAGGCAGTCGTAGCACCTCATGTTCAACTCCGATTTCAGCAGGGGCCAGGCGCAGCAGCCCCCCCCCCATGAACAAACCCACCCAGGCCACGCACACCTACTCAAGGAGCTTGAAAACTAAACTTCAGTTTAGACTTTGTCAAGACTGAGATTCAATCGCGATCGCATGGTCAGTGCGCGATGAGTGAAGCCCCTTGACCCGCGCCGGACGGAAGCCGACCGATCGCGGCCACGACAGGAGGCACCCAGGACTCGACGCAGCCGCTCGCTCCGGCATACGCCCGCCGGCGGAGCCTGCACCGATGCCTGCCCGTGGTCGCACACCTCGATCACCGAACGCAGCGGCGTCGACGCCGTGGCGAGCAGGCTTGGATGTTTCACACCGGCGGCATGGCCTCAGACATGCCGGGACGCAGACTCCCCCGGATCTTCCGTCTTGGCCCCCAGCCCCATGGGGAAATGGGCAGCCAGTTCCCGGCCGAACGCGTCGGTGTCGCCACCCAGGGCAACGGCGGCCAACCTCTCGTGCTCGACGACCAGTTGCTGCGGATCGTCGCTGTAGGTGCGGTGGTCGACGCTGAGGTGGAGGCGCAGCTTGGTCTCCCAGCCGTTCCAGAGGCTCTGCAGGACGCCGTGGCCCGAGAGATCGTAGAAGAGCCTGTGGAATCGGAGGTGCGCGTCGATGCTGGTCGGGATGTCGTCCTTCTCCATGGCCCGGCGGAGATCCTCGACGGTTCGCAGCAACTGGGGCCGCTCAGGGCCGCGCAGCGCTTCGGCCGAGAGCTCGGCGGCGTACGGCTCGACACGCAGCCGGACCGAGTCGATCTCAGCGACCTCCCGAGCGCTCACCTCGACGACGAACGCCCCACGGTAGGGGATCTTTACGACGAGGCCTTCCTCCTCCAGCTTGGTCAGCGCCTCGCGCAGCGGGGACCGGCTGATCCCGAGATCCCCGGCGATGTGCGCCTCGCGCAGCTGGCCACCAGGAGGCACGGTCCCATCGAGGATGGCGGCTCGCAGTGTGCGGTAGACACCTTCAGGCGTCGTCGTCCGCTGCTCCTGCCACTCGAACTTGTGGTCCACCCCGTGGCCCTCCCTCAGCGATTGCCGACCACTTGGTCGTTTGTCGACTATACCTCCGCCGGTTACATCGCCGTCATCGAGTGGGCTGCGCCGGTGGATCGCCTCATGCACACGGAAGGGGGCAGCGCCATCCTGCCCCAAGGCGCCCCTCGGACGCTGTTGACAGCTCAGACATGTTTGGTCGACAATCGACCAGATACCCATACGTCACCACGCACCTATCAAGGCCTCCCTCCAGCGCAGGTCAGCGGCTCCGAGGCCCTCCATCCGCGGGCGTGGAGGGCCTCGGGGCCGGCGCCGGCACCCGCTCAGGCACCTCGCCGCTCCCCCGAAAAGATCGCTGCCGCCGTCCTCTTCCTCGCGTCGTCTGAGTCCTCGTACATCACCGGGGCAACCCGCCCCGTCGACGGCGGCCACACCGCCTTCCAGCACCGGCCCACACGGTTCCCAGACACAGAAGAAGGACACGACATGAACGCGCTTGCGGCACCACCCCGAAACGGAGAGCTCGGCTTCTGGGTGACCCAACTGGCCGACAAGAGGCCCTCGTTCCCCCGCTTCACCGGCCAGGACACCGTCGACGTGGCCATTGTCGGCGGCGGCTACACCGGCCTGTGGGCGGCGTACTTCGCCAAGAAGCTCGAACCGTCGCTCTCGGTCGCCGTCTTCGAGGCCGAACAGGTGGGCTACGGCGCGTCGGGGCGCAACGGTGGCTGGCTCTCGGCCATGCCGCCGGGAAACCGTGCCGCCTTCGCCCGCGTCGGCGGAGGGCTGGAGGCGAGCCGGGCGCTGCAGCAGGAGTTCGTCGCCGGCGTCGACGCGGTCCTGGACATCCTTGAGGCCGAGGGCATCGATGCCGATCAGCACAAGGGCGGAGCGCTCGTCGCCGCCCACACGCGGGCGGGGCTGGGCCGCCTTGTCACCAGGCGTGATGCCGACCTGAAGTACGGGCTGACCGAAGACGAAGTCCACCTGCTCGACCGGGACGAGTTCCAGTCCCGGATCAACATCTCCACCGTCCACGGCGGACTCTTCTACCAGCACTGCGCGCGGATCCACCCCGCGAAACTCGTCTACGGCCTCGCCGACACCCTGACCGCCATGGGCGTCAGGATCTACGAGAGCAGCCGAGTGGACAGTGTCGCGGGCAAGACCCTCACCCTGGCCGACGGACGTGTCACCGCGGCCAGGACGTTCATCTGCACCGAAGGCTACTCGGGACAACTGCTGGGCCGCCGGAGCCTGATCCCCGTCAATTCCTCGATGATCGTGACCAAGCCCCTGCCGGAGGAGGCATGGCAGCGGATCGGCTGGGACGGGCCCCAGTGCCTCAACGACTCCGCGCACACCTTCATCTACGCCCAGCGGACGTCGGACGGCCGTATCGCCATGGGGGGCCGCGGTGTCCCCTACCGCTTCGGGTCCGGCACGGGGGGAGCCGGTGCGACCGCCCGCTCCACCATCGACCTGATCTCGCACAAGCTCAGTACCTTCTTCCCGGGCATCCCCTTCGAGGTGGATCACGCCTGGTCGGGAGTCCTGGGCGTCACGCGTGACTGGAACGGCGGCGTGCACTGGGACCCGGCATCCGGGATCGGATCGTCCACCGGCTACGCGGGACACGGTGTCACGGCGGCCTATGTCGGCGGCAGGACTCTCGTGGAGCTCGCCTTCGAGAAGGAAACCGAACGGACCACGCTTCCCTGGGTGGGCTACCGGGCGCCGAAGTGGGAACCGGAGCCCATCCGCTGGCTGGGTGTTCATGCCATGTACCGGCTCTTCGGTATCGCGGACCAGTGGGAAGAGCGCAGGGGCTCCAGCAAGACCTCACTCCTGGCCCGATTCGGCAGCCGCCTCGCCGGACTTCACGAGTAGACGAAAAGGAAACTGCTCTCATGGACGCACAACTCGCAGTCATCGGCCTGGGCAGCATCGGGAGCATGGCCCTGTGGCAGGCCTCCCGGCTGTCCGGCTCGGTGGTGGGCTTCGAGGCAGCCACCCCCGCCCACGGCCGCAGTGCCGTGGGCGGGGACACCCGCCTGTTCCGCATGATCTACCTCGGGAGGCCCGAGTACTACCCCATCATCGAACGCTCCCGCGGCCTCTGGGCCGAGCTCGAAGCCGAAACCGGGCAGCAGGACATCCTCACGCCTACCGGGGGCCTGTCCATCGGGACAGCGAACGGCAGCTACATCAACAGCCTCCTCGAGGCAACGCGCATCACCGGAGCCGAGCACCACGTCCTCAGCCGGGAGGAGTTGGCCGAACGCTACCCGCAGCACAATCTCCGCCCCGACGACTGCGCCGTCTATGACCCCCACGGCGGCGTGCTGCGCACCGACCGCGCCGTCAGCGCCGCCGTCGCGGCGGCCCAGGCCAACGGCGCCACCGTCCTGCAGAACACACCCGTGGACAGCATCACCGAAACCGGACACGGCGTGGTCGTCACCTCGGGCGACAGAACCTGGACGTTCGAGAAGGTCATCGTCGCCTCGGGCGGCTGGTCCCGAAGGCTCATGCCCGACCACCTCAAGGCCGTCACGGAAACCCATCGGATCGTCCTGACCTGGTTCGTCGCCCAGGACGGCACGCAGTTCTCGCCGGAGAACTTCCCCGCCTTCAGCCGGTGGTACGAGGATCGCTCCATGTACGGCGCACCCGCCGTCGACGGCGTGACGGTCAAGGCCTCGGTGGACGGACCGGTGGCCGGGCGCGCAAGGGCGACCCCCGACCCGGACGCCGTGCCCAGGGAGCTCACCCGGGAAGAAGTCGAAAAGGTCACCGAGATCGTCACCGAATTCTTCCCCGGCCTGATCCCCACCATCGCGCGCGCCGACGCCTTCCCCGACCTCTTCACCCAGGACAGGCATCCCCTCATCGGCTGGCTGGATCAGAACAGCAGCATCTACTGCGCCACCGGATTCTCCGGCAAGGGCTTCAAAATGGCGACCGGCTACGGCCACATCGCCGCACACGAGGCGCTCGGCAAGCAGACCGTCGAAGGCCTGGACTTCGTGCGCCCGGACCGGTTCAGGACCAGGTGACCGCCCACCCGCGGCTGAGGCGGGCGTCGGCCCACCCGGCCGCCGTACCGCGAGCGCCCCGAGGGCAGCGATGGAGATCCCGTTGGTTCTCGGTGCCAACCATCCTCGGTATGTGACAACCAGCGTCGGTGGTCACATCCCGTCAGCGCCGTACCCTCGGCATCCCCAGGCCGATCCAGGAGATGATCTCCCGCTGGATCTCGTTGTTGCCGCCGCCGAAGGTGAAGATCACGGCCGAGCGGTAGCCGCGTTCCAGTTCGCCGTGCAGGACCGCGCCGGCCGAGCCCTCCTTCAGGGAGCCGGGGGCCGCGACGATCTCCATGAGCCAGGCGTAGGCGTCGCGGCGGGCCTCGGAGCCGTAGACCTTGACGGCCGAGGCGTCCTGCGGGGTGAGGGTGCCGTCCTGGACCGCGCCGACCATCTGCCAGTTCAGCAGTTTCAGCGCGTCCAGCCGGGCGTGGGTGCGGGCCAGGAGGCGGCGCACCCAGGGAAGGTCGACCACGCGGCGGCCGTCGGCGAGTTTGGTCTCCGTCGCCCAGCGCCGCACGTCGTGCAGGGCGCGGATCGCCATGGTGCCGTGGGCGGCCAGGGTCACGCGCTCGTGGTTGAGCTGGTTGGTGATCAGCCGCCAGCCCTGGTTCTCGGCGCCGACCCGGCGGGAGACGGGAACGCGGACGTTCTCGTAGTAGCTGGCGGTGGTGTCGTGGGAGGCGAGGGTGTTGATCAGGGTGCAGGAGTAGCCGGGGTCGGTGGTCGGCACCAGGAGCATGGTGATGCCCTGGTGCGGCGGGGCGTCGGGGTCGGTGCGCACGGCCAGCCACACCCAGTCGGCCGTGTCGCCGTTGGTGGTCCAGATCTTCTGGCCGTCGACGACGTACTCGTCGCCCTGGCGGACCGCCTTGGTGCGCAGGGACGCCAGGTCGGTGCCCGCGCCGGGCTCGCTGTAGCCGATGGCGAAGTCGATCTCGCCGGAGAGGATCCTCGACAGGAAGTACGCCTTCTGCTCGTCGGTGCCGTACTGCATGATCGTCGGGCCGACGGTGTTCAGCGCCATGAGCGGCAGCGGGACGCCGGCCTGGGCGGCCTCGTCGAAGAAGATGAACTGCTCCATGGCCGTCAGGCCGCGTCCGCCGTACTCGGTCGGCCAGCCCACACCGAGCCAGCCGTCCCTGCCCAGCCGCCGGATGGTCTCGCGGTAGAACCGCTTCTGCTCGGCCGGGGCGCCGGTCCGGGCGTACCTGTGGTCCGGGACCAGTTCGGCGAAGTAGGACCGCAGTTCGGTGCGCAGCCGCTGCTGCTCGGGCGTGTATTCCAGGTGCACGGCGCCTCCAGGCTCCCAAGGCCGGTCCTGTCGGCGCACACCGTAGAACGTGTTTCAGAAATTGGGAATGGCGTTGTCAGTTCAGGGTGGCGAGGAAGTCCGTGCACGCGCGCGCACATGCCCGGCATGCCGCCGCCGAGTCCTCCGCTCCTGGTTGTCGGTCGAAGACGTGGGCGGCCTCCAGGCACACGGTCCGGCACCACTCCACCTGGACCCGGATGCTGCTCTCGTCCGCCTGGTTCTGCTCGGACAGCACACGGCAGGTCGCGTCGCAGACCTCCGCGCACATGATGCCCTTGCGCCGTACGAGTTCCTGGTTCTCGGTGCCGTCGGGATCCACGAGGCTCGCGCGCAGCGCGCAGGCCCGCGCACACTCGGTGCACGCCTGCGCACAGGCGAAACGGTCCTCCAGGAACCGGAACAGCTCCTGCTGGGATGTCGTCGAAGTCACACCGCGCGGGTAGCCCCGGTCGATGCCGGTCAAACCCGGTGTTCCCACGGGTTCCGTCCGGCGCGGCGGCCGCCTGCGTCCAGCGGGTTCACGGAGGGGACCAGGGGTACCCGCGTGCCATGAATAGCGCATGGATGGAGATGGCCGCGGGCCGTGGCGCCGTCGGCATCGGGCTGATCGTGGCGGGTGTGGTGGTCGTGGCCCTGCTGTTGGGGGCCTTCGTCCTCGGCGTCCGCGTCAAGCGCAGGGAACTGCCCACACCGCGTCCGGACGAGCAGCCGCGGCTGCCCGACGGGGGGCCGGTCCGCGAGACGAGTGAGCGCCGGGAGCCCGAGGAGGTTCCCAGGAGCGAGGACCGCCTGACCCCGCACCAGTTGAAGGGACACGGCAACATGAGCGACCGGACGAACCCGTCGCAGGAGCGTCCTCGCTGGAACGACGGCAGCAGCGGATCCTTCGGCAGCGGCGGCCCGGGAGGCTGAGCCCAGGACGCCGGGCGGCCCGGCAGCCGAACGGAAGGGCCCGTGCCTGTGCACGGGCCCTTCCGCATGCCCGCGACCGGATTGCGGCATCTGACGAGGGGCGGCTTCAGGGCCCGGGCGGCATACTGATCTCGGGCCGCGCAGTGATCAGGCCGACGGCCGGAGAGGGGATGACGGGACGTGACCACCGAAGAGCCGGACGGGCGGGGAACTCCCCACGAGCCGCCCGGTGTTCGCCCGTTCCCCGACGAGGTGTGGCTGAGGTTCCTCACCGACTGCGAGTCCGCCATACGCGTCTCCGCGCCCAGGGAACCCTCCGCCGACGAGCGGGCCGCGGGTCGGCGGCTCCAACCCCCGCAGACCGTCGGTGACCTGTGGCAGCCGGAGGACCCGCGGGTCGGCGTGGCGTGGGGTGACCTGGACCGCCGGGCCAAGGTCCGGCGCGTGGGACGGGTCGCCGCCACGGCGGCCGCCGTCGCCCTGGCCCTGGGGGCCTGGTCTCAGCTGTCCACCGGCGCGGGCACCGGCCACAGGCCGGGCGAGGACACGGTGCGGCAGGTCGAGGGTGCGACCGCGCGGCTGCCCACCGCCACACCTCTCCCCTCCGCATCCCCGGTCCCCCAGCCGTCCCGATAGCCCACGCAGGAGGGGTGCGGTGGCGCCCCGCCTCCTAGGATGAGCCGCACAGGCCGGTTCTGGACGCTCGTTCGGGCGGCCCCCCGCAGGCAGGAACGCGCAAGCAGACCGAAGGGGGAGGGAGATGAGCGCGCCACGCCTCAGCAGCACCCCGTTGCCGGGCATAGGAGTCCGCTACGACCTGACGACACGGGAGAGCCGACGCCTGTCGGTGGTCGCGCACCGCGACGGGCACCGGACGATCAGCGCCTACCGCGAGGACGACCCGGACGCCTGCGACCTCTCAGTGCGGCTGACGTCGGAGGAGGCCACCACCCTCATCGACGCCCTGATGCCGGCGCATCACACCCCGAACCTGCTGTCCACCACCGACCTGGGGCTCGTCGCCGAGCGGATCGAGCTGCCCGCCTCCGCTCACTTCAGCGGGCGGCTGCTGGGCGAGTCCCGGATCCGTACCGACACCGGCGCGTCCGTGGTGGCGGTGCTGCGCCGGGCGGAGGCGATCCCCTCCCCCGCCCCGGACTTCCGGCTGGCCGGTGGTGACACCCTCATCGTCATCGGGACCCGCGAGGGCGTGGAGGCGGCCGCAGCGATACTCGGGCGGGAGTGACCCGCCATGCACTCCTCCGCGGTCTTCCTGATCGAGTTCGGCTGTCTCATCCTCGGGCTCGGGCTGCTCGGCCGCCTCGCCGGGCGCTTCCGCTTCTCGCCGATCCCCCTCTACCTGCTGGCCGGGCTCGCCTTCGGGGAGGGCGGACTGCTGCCGCTGGGCGCCAGCGAGGACTTCGTCGCCGTCGGCGCCGAGATCGGGGTCATCCTCCTGCTGCTCATGCTGGGCCTCGAATACACAGCCACCGACCTGGTCTCCCACCTCAGAACCCACTACCCCGCAGGGCTCCTCGACGCCGTCCTCAACGCCCTGCCGGGCGCGGTGCTGGCCCTGCTGCTCGGCTGGGGCCCGGTCGCCGCCGTCGTCCTGGCCGGTGTCACCTGGGTATCCTCCTCCGGCGTCATCGCCAAGATCCTCGGCGACCTGGGGCGGCTGGGCAATCGTGAGACACCGGCCATCCTCAGCATCCTGGTCCTGGAAGACCTCTCCATGGCGGTGTACCTGCCCATCGTCACGGCCCTGCTGGCGGGGGTGGGTCTGGCCGCGGGCGGTGTCACCCTGGCCATCGCCGTGGGCGTGCTGACCCTGGTGCTGGTCCTCGCGGTGCGTTTCGGCCGCCACGTCTCCCGCTTCGTATCCAGCGACGATCCGGAGAAGCTGCTGCTGGTCGTCCTCGGCGTGACCCTCGTGGTCGCGGGTCTCGCCCAGCAGTTGCAGGTGTCGGCCGCGGTGGGCGCCTTCCTGGTCGGCATCGCGCTGTCGGGCGAGGTCGCCGAGGGCGCGACGACTCTGCTGGCGCCGCTGCGCGACCTGTTCGCCGCCGTGTTCTTCGTCTTCTTCGGCCTGCACACCCACCCGGCGAGCATTCCGCCCGTCCTGCTGCCCGCCCTCGCCCTGGCGGCCGTCACCACCGCCACGAAGATCGCCACGGGGTACTGGGCCGCGCGCCGCGCCGGCATCGGGCCCAGGGGCCGTTGGCGGGCCGGCGGCACACTGGTGGCCCGCGGCGAGTTCTCCATCGTCATCGCCGGGCTCGCCGTGACCTCCGGCATCGAGCCCTCGCTCGGTCCCCTGGCCACGGCGTACGTCCTCATCCTGGTCCTGCTCGGCCCCCTGACCGCCCGCTGGACGGAGCCGCTGGCCACACGCCTGGCCGGACGCCCGCGCCGGGCGACCGGGTCAAGGGCGACGCCACCGGTTCCACCAAACGCGCACGAGACCCTCGACGACCAGGACACGGTGGGCCGGGCCTGACCACGCCGCCGGCGCGGCGGATGCGGAGCGCGGGACGGGTACGGCCGGCCTCAGCCCGTCTTCCACCCCCTGCGCGTGTCGATCCGCTCCCACTCCGCCTCCCACCGGGCCAGGCGCCACCGGTCCAGGGCCAGCCGGGTCAACCACATGGTTCCCAGGACCGTGCCGCCGGCGAAGGCCCCCGCGAGTGCGCCGCCCATGGCGGTGTGCAGCCAGGCCTCGCCGCCGGACACCGGTGGGGCCGTGATGTCACCGCTGCGGTTCACCCACACGGGGATGGTGCTCCCGGCTGGAGCCTCGGGTGGCACCCGGGCCTCGTCCTGGTGGGTCGAGCCGTCGGGCGCGGTCCACCGCACCTCGCCCCACACCCGGTGGTCGCTCGCCGTGCGGGCCGGCGACGGGCCGGGCGCGTCCTCGACGACCACGGCCCGGACCTGGCGGCTCTCGGCCCGCTGCCGTTCGACGGCCCGCTCGACCGAGCCCGCCGCCAGCAGTCCGGCGAGCAGTCCGCCGAGCAGGGCGAGCACCCAGCCCCCGAGCACGACCCAGGCTTCGACGACGTCGACGCGCCGTTTGAGCGCATTGCGCCGCCACCGCCACCACCGCACGGTCACGCGCTCTGCGGGTCCCATCGGCCGACACCCCCTCGTGAGTACCGGCAGCACCCTTCCAGTGTGCGCCCGACGGCGGCTGACGCGCACCGCGCGTCAGGCGGGAGACGCGGCGACCCGTACCCGGTCGCTCTCCTCGCCGGAGAGGAAGCGGGCCATCGCGCGCCCTTCGTCGGCGACGGCGGTCCGGTCGGCCCGGGAGAAGGGGCGCAGCGGGGTGACGTGCACGGTGTCGGCCTCGACCGTCCAGGTCGCGGCCACCCTGCCGTCGGCCAGAACGACGCGGGCGCCGGCGACGGACAGCGGGCGGTGCGCGTCGTCGATGATCCGGCTGCGGTCGTGGTAACCGAGGACCGCGTTGTCGAACGCCGGGAGGAATCGCACCGGGGCGGGGGTGCCGGGGTCGGGGCGTGGGGCGCCCGGGAGATCGAGCAGTTCGCGACCGCGTTCGTCCCGGAAGGCGACCAGTTCCTCGCGTACGGCGGAGACCGCGGCGGGCAGCCCGGCGAGGCCGCACCAGGCGCGCAGGTCGGCCGAGGCGGCGGGGCCGAAGGCTGCGAGATAGCGCCGTACCAGGGCCTGGCCCACGGGGTCGGAGCCGTCCGGGGAGAGCGGGTCGATCTCGCGTCCCAGCCAAGAGGACATCAGCGCGTAGCGCACGCCGGCCTTCGTTCGCCACACCCCGCGCGGCGGCAGTTGCACCGTCGGGAGGAGGGCGGCGACCAGCAGCTCGCCGAGGGACCGCGGCCCGGCCGAGGGCCAACGGTCGGCGACGGCCCGCGCGAGTTCGGGCATGGAGCGGGGTTCGCCGTCGGCCATGACCGTCCGGCCCGCCTCGGCGAGTTCGCCGTGATCGACCCCGTCGAGTTCGCGCCGGTAGACCCCGACCACCCGCTGGCGCAGCATGCCGTCGTGGCGGGCGCGCCAGGCGACGGCGTCGTCGGCTGTGACGAGATGGACCGTGCGGCGCATGAGGTGGGTGCGCACCACGCGCCGCCCGGTCAGCAGGTCCGACAACCGGTCCGGGTCGAACGCCCGCAGCCGCGACCAGAGGCCGGGGAACGGCTCCTGGGGTTCCTGCGCCTGGAGACCGCCCAGGTGGGCGATGGCGTCGGGGACCGGCAGGTCGGCGCGCTCGAGGAGCAACTGCCGGGCGAGAGTGGCGCGGTTGAGCGCCCGGATGTCGAGAACGGCCATCGCAGCACCTCGGTCTTCGCGTCGTGTGCCGACCCGTGGTTCAGGGCGTCCGGGCGGCTTGCGCGTTCACGGTGGCACCGGATGCGGTCAGATCATGACCGCATCACGACCACAGGTCGCCGGCGTCCGCCCTGGGGTGAGCGCCCACGAGCAGGACAGGAGACCGAGCCGGCCCTGACCATGCCGGCGGCGGTGGTCGACGGGCCCCGCCGAACGTTTCCCGGACGGCCGGCGTCAAAGCGGTAGCCGTCGTCGAAGGGACCACCACCATGACCGCCGCAGCCTGTGCCGTCCGAGCCGTGTCCGGTGCCGTGCTGAGCGCAGGCCTCATCTGCGCGGTCGCCGCCTGCGGCTCCGGGACGTCGACGAGCCCGACGGCTTCGACGGCCCCGGGGACACCGAGCGCACCGGGCCACAGCGGCGTCTTCTGGCGGGAGCCCGCCTCGTACGCCTACACGCTCCGGTCGAGCGAAGGGGAACGCAGCCTGCTCGGCACCTTCCGGGTCTCGGTCCGCGACGGTGCCGTGGTGAAGGCGGTGGGCCTCGACGGCATGGGCCGCCGCGCGGTCGAGAGCACCCCGGACGCCGTGCCCACCCTCGGCGGACTCCTCACGGAGCTGGAGCAGGCGCGACAGGGCGGCGCGGACACGGCCGAGGCGGAGTACGCGCCCGGCGACGGCCATCCGGTGCGGATCGTCCTGGACTGGGAGGAGAACGCGGTCGACGACGAGGCGCGTTACACCATCAGCGCCTACGCGCCGGCGGACGGACGGCGCGCCGGGGATCCGGCAGAACCCCGCCCGGTGTCGTGACGCGGTCCGGCTCCTCGCGGCCGAGCGCGCCATCGCCTGCGGCCGGGGCTCAGTCCTTGCCCATCGCCTTGCGGACCGCGTCCCTCGTGCGGTCCACGAGGGCCGCGACCGGACCGAGGGCCATATTGGCCGCGCCGGACTCGACGCCCGGGTGGGGGCGGGTGGGCGCCATGGCCTCGGCGGCCTTCACGGCCTTGGCCAAGGAGGCGAGGCGGCCTGCATCGGTGCTCCGGCGGATGTGTGTGAACTCGTAGCGCTCCTCCGCCCGGGCGTGCTCTTGCACGTCCTTGCGCAACTGCGTCAGCTGAAGCATGAACTTCGGGTCGTCGGTGTCCAGTTCGTCCAGGGCGGCGAGGGTCTCCTTGGCCGCCCGCTCCTCGGCCAGCCGATCCTCCACGACCTGCTCACCGCCGGTGACGTTGCGGCGGACGAAGGGATGGACGACCTCCTCCTCGGCGGTCTCGTGCACGGCCAGCAGCCGCACCAGGCGGCGGAAGGCCTCGCGGCGCTCCTCGCCCTGGCTCTGCTCGACCTCGTCGAAGAGGTTGCGGATGTCGCCGTGCTGGCGCATGAGGAGGGCCACCACGTCGGTGTCCGCCGCCCGGTCGTCGCCGGCCTGGGGGGTGTGCATCTCGGGCATGGTCGGCCGCCTCACTTCTCGCGCATCGCGGGGTCGGGGTGCTCGCCCTCGGTCTCGACGCGGTACTCGCGGCCGAACATCTCGTCGTGCTGGGCCATGACCCGCTCGCTGGGCGGTTCCTCACCGCCGTGGAGCTGCTCCTGCATCTCCTCGAACCGCTCGTGCGCCTCCCGCACGTAGCCGGCGCCCAACGTGGTCAGGTCCATCTGCGTGTCCAGGAGTTCCCGCAGGTACTGCTTGTTCGGCTCGAAGGTGAGCACGTTCGGCAGCTCCGGCGCCAGCACCGACTCGGGGTCGCGGCCGTCGTGGCGGCGCATCAGGTCGCAGGCGATGTGCAGGTGTTCCAGCTCCTGGTTCAGATGGAGCTCCCAGACCGCCTTGACCTTGGGGTCGCTCTCCTGCTCCATGAACGAGTAGTACAGGTAGCACTCGTTGTACTCGTGGTTGACCAGCTGCTCCCACCACGTCTCCCCGGGGTCGACGAGCGACTCGTAGTGGGTGACGTGCTCCTCCTCGATCAGGCCGATCTCCTGGTAGAGCTGCCGGGCGATGGGCTCCATGTAGGTGGGGCCGGTGTTCATGTAGAAGTTCATGGTCTGCTGCTCCGCCGACATGATCGTCAACGCGTGCAGCTTCGACAGCGGGTTCGTCCGGTCCTTGTCGTACGGGTCACGCACGTTGTCGGCCGGGTGGCGGTGGTGGTACTTCGTCGGCCGGCCCGGCATCACTTCGGTGAGGCCCTCGACGATCGACTCCGCCTTGCGGTGCTCGATCATCTCGTACAGGTTCGCGTACCGGTACAGGTGGTCGAAGTCCTCCAGCACACCGAACTGGTACGCCTGCTTCAGATACGGATCCGGCTCCATCCGCGCCACCCACGCGGTCAGATCCACCGCGACCTGCTCGTAGGCGATCGTCGTCTCCAGCACCGACGACACCCCCGGCAGCAGCCAGTTCACGACCTTCTGCTGCTGCGCCTCGATGTAGCGGGTCTGGGCCAGCTGCCGCTTCACCTCCGGGTCGACGGTGTTGCGGGCGAGCTGGTGGCTGAACATGATCGCCTCGACCTCGATGCCGTTCATCGCGATGATCCGGCAACGGGTGTAGGGGTCGCAGTGATCGGGATCGATCGGGGTGACGTTCAGCTCGCGCCAGTTGCGGACCTGACGGTCGAGCGGGATACCTCGTTGTTCCAGTGGGTTGAAGGTCATGGACGGTCTCCTGGGGGATGAAGAAACTCGCGCGCCGACGGAGTGCCCCGCCAGGGCCGACGAGAACACGCTCTTTCCCCCACTGTTTCGGCCGGGTCGTTTTCCAGCCACCGTTCGCACCCCAAGTGGGTGCTCACCGCACGGGGGTGTTCACCGCACGGCATCTCCCGCCGGTCCGCCGTCGTCACAGGGGCCGTTCGTCGACAGGCCGGTCAGGTCGGCCGCGGTGTCGGCCGGCTCCGGGTGGGGGCCGATCCACTCGCACAGCAGGACGGTGGCATCGTCCTGGAGCCGGCCGTCGTGGTATTCGAGGACGGCCTGGACGAGGCGGCGCAGTGTCTCGGGGACGGGCAGGCCGTCGGCGTGGTGGCGGATGAGGAAGTCGGTGAAGCGCGCCAGGCCGAACTCCCGGCCCCCGGAGCGGCGCGCCTCGGTGATGCCGTCGGTGTAGAGAACGATCCGGTCGCCCGGCTGGAGATGCTCCTCGCACACGGTGCTGCGCAGCCCGAGGCCGGTTCCCATCGGGTGGGCCGGCCGGCAGGAGAGCCGGCTGGTCCAGCGGTTGTCGCGGATGACGATCGGCGCGTGGTGGCCACGGTTGACCCACTGCAGGACGCCGGTGCGGGTGTCGAGCGTGGCCAGGATTCCGGTGACGTAGCGCTGGTGGTCGTACTGCTCCAGGAGGGCGGCTTCGACGGCCTCCGCCTTCTCGACGAGGCCCGCGCCCTGGCGTCGGGCATTGCGGCAGGCGCCCAGGGCGAGGGCGCCCGACAGTCCGGCGGCGGTGTCGTGCCCCATCGCGTCGAAGACCGTCAGATGGACCAGGGGCCCGTCGACGGCGTATTCGAAGACGTCACCGCTGATGTCGTAGGCCGGTTCCTGGGAGGCGGAGATCGTGACCCTTCCGTCGGCGTAGGTGCGCGGCGGCAGGAGGTTCCACTGCATCTCCGCGGCCACGCTCATCGGCCGTGCGCGCACCAGCCTGGCCAGTGCGTCGCTGGTGCCCCGTTTGCTGACGATGATCAGTGAGACGAGCGCCGCGAGCGCCTGCATGTCCGCGCGGGCCGCGGCGTCGTCGCGTTCGCTGCTCAGCCGCAACAGCCCGAGGCGCTCGGTTCCGTCCAGCAGCGGGACCCACCACTCGGACACACCGCCGCCCGGGGGCGCGGCCGGCAGGACGTCGGTGTACTGGTAGGCCCGTCCGGCGACCGTCCCCTCGATGGGCAGCTCCGTCTCGTGTCCCTGGGCGGCGTCGCCCGGGAGCAGCCGCAGGACGGTGCGCTGCAGATCCGCCACGTAGATCAGCACCTGGCGGAAGGAGGCCGCGCGTGCGCACTCGGTCGCCTTGGCCGGAAGCAGCTCGATGGGCATGAGGTGGCTTGCGTCCAGCAGGTCGGCGAGCATCCGCCGACCGCCCTCCCCGCTCCGCTCCATCAGCGTTCACCTCCGATCGTCGCACCGGACGACTACCCGCGAAACGGCGTCTCAGGACCCGATGCGCGCATCCGGCGCCGGGCGGGGCCGGCAAGGTGTCGGCTCCGGGAGGCTTCGAGAGACCGGCTTCGGGTACTTCCACGGCGGAACGTCCCGCCGACAGAGGAAACGGAGGCACCCAGGCCGTGTTGCTTTCCCATTCTCTCGATCGCGGAGTCCTCGTGATCACGATCCACCGGGACCCCGGGGTCGGCGGGCGTGCCGCGCTCCTCACGAAGATCAGTGACCTCGTCCATGCCTTCCGGCCGGCGCCGGTGGTCGTTCTCCTCGACGAGCCGGCCGCTCAGGACGCGGTGGTCAGCGTGGTCCTGCGCGTCCACCGGCTGTGCAGCCGGCTGGGGACGCTGATGTCGGTGGCCACGCACAGCGCGCCCGCACGCCGCGCGCTGGAGGCGGACGCCGACACCGCCGGCACGCGACTGGTCGTCCACGCCCGTGCCGACATCGCTGTCGCCGCCGCGTTCGCCGCGGTGGCCTGAGGGCGGCCGCGGGGCGTCACGGCATCGTGCTCTGGGCGCTGATCAGTTCGGTGACCGCACGCAGACCCCCTTGGGCGAGGGCGGCGCGCTGCCGGTCCGCGCCGGTGCCGTCCTGCAACAGCCGGTGGATCAGGGACGTGACCTGACGGGTGTCCCCGGACGCGTCCAGCGCCGGGGCGACGTGCCGCAGAAACTCGTAGAGCACGTCTCCGGCCCGGTGCGCGGTGCCACCGGGGTCGACCAGGGTGTCGCCGAGTCCGTGCCGGGCCGCGTGCCACATGGCGGCCTGCAGCAGTTCCGGCGCGCAGTCGGGCGCGGGCGTGTCGTCCGCCGCTTCCGCCAGGGCGGTCTCCACCAGAGCCCGGATGAGCGCGGCGAACATGACCGCCTCGTCCGCCCGCAGCTGGACGTCCAGGCACCGCACCTCGACGGTCGGATAGGCGGCGGACAGGCGGGCCTGCCAGTAGAGCTGTCCGGTGTCGGAGATCAGGCCGGCTTCGAGCAGCCGTTCGGCGCGCCGGTCGTAGTCGGCGGCGTCCCGGAAGTGCGGGGGCACGCCGCTGACCGGCCACCGGCTGAAGATCACCGTGCGCCAGCTCGCGAAGCCGGTGTCGTGGCCGTCCCACAGCGGAGAGTTGGAGGCCATGGCCGTCAGGGTCGGCAGCCAGGCGCGGATCCGGTTCAGGACCTGCACGCCGGCCTCCCGGTCGGGGACGGCGACGTGCACATGGGTGCCGTTGACCAGTTGCTCGGCCACCAGTTGCGGCGCCTGGGTGACCATGGCGCGGTAGCGGGCCTGGTCGGTGACGGCGATGGGGCGGCCGTGCCGCAGCGGCGGTGTCCCGCAGACCCCGATCCGGCAACCGTGCTCCTCGGCGGCCACACCGACGGCGTGCCGCAGACGCAGCAGATGGCCGCCCACCTCCTCCAGGGTGCGGCAGACCGGGGTGGCCACCTCGACCTGCGCCTGGAGCAGCTCGGACTGCACCTCCTGGTCGGTCACCAGATGCCCCACGCCCGCCGCGGCGCGGACTTTGTCCGCCTGAGGTACCGGCAGGCCCGTCACCGGATCGAGCAGCAGGTACTCCTCTTCCACGCCGATCGTCGTCATCGACCACCCTCTGTTCCGCCCGGCGGCCGGGCCGGATACCGCGCCCCGCAGACGTCCCTCACGCAGCGATGGTCACCCTTCGGGGCGCGCTCGTGTACGTCCCGAGTGCCGCGCCGACGGGCGGACAAAACATGACACAGACCCCGGAAAACCGGTCGCACCGTGTCAGCTCCGGGCGGGGTGTCCTCCGCCGCCGCCATCGCCGCGGTCCTGGGCAAACAGCCTTGACCGCCACCGCCCGGTCGAATGGATCATTCCGCCATTCGGCTCAGAAAAGCCTGATTGCAGACAACGCCGATGAATCAGAAGGAATAGGTTCCTCCCGGCCGGATGACCGTCCGAGCACCGTTGCTGCCGATCGAGGAACTGATGGCGACACACACTGAACCGGTTGCGCCGGTACCCGCGGTGGAGCGCCGCGGCAGGGGGAAGGTGATCGTCTCCTGGATGACGACCACTGATCACAAGAAGATCGGGCATCTGTACCTGATCACGTCGTTCGTGTTCTTCCTCGTCGCCGGGGCGCTGGCGATGGTCATCCGGGCGGAGCTGGCGCGGCCGGGGCTGCAGATCGTCTCCAGTGAGCAGTACAACCAGGCGTTCACCATGCACGGCACGATCATGCTGCTGCTGTTCGCGACACCCACCTTCGCCGGGTTCGCCAACGCCGTCATGCCGCTGCAGATCGGCTCACCCGATGTGGCCTTCCCACGGCTGAACATGCTCTCGTACTGGCTGTTCCTCTTCGGCGGCCTGATCGTGATCGGCAGCTTCCTCACTCCACAGGGCACCGCGGACTTCGGCTGGACCGCCTACACCCCGCTGAGCCTGGAGGTGCGCACGCCGCAGGTCGGCGGCGACCTGTGGATCATGGGGCTGGCGCTGTCCGGGTTCGGCACCATCCTCGGCGCGGTCAACTTCATCACCACCATCGTCTGTATGCGCGCCCCCGGCATGACCATGTTCCGGATGCCGATCTTCACGTGGAACGTCCTGCTCACGTCGGTGCTGGTGCTGCTGGCCTTCCCGGTGCTGGCCGCCGCGCTGCTGGTGCTGGAGGCGGACCGCAGGTTCGGTGCCCAGGTCTTCGACCCGGCCAACGGCGGAGCGATCCTGTGGCAGCACCTGTTCTGGTTCTTCGGACACCCCGAGGTCTACATCCTGGCGCTGCCGTTCTTCGGCGTGATCACGGAGATCATCCCCGTCTTCTCCCGCAAGCCGATCTTCGGTTACACCGGGCTGATCGGCGCCACCATCGCCATCGGTGGACTGTCCGTGACCGTGTGGGCGCACCACATGTTCGCCACCGGCGCCGCCCTGCTGCCGTTCTTCGCCTTCATGACGTATCTGATCGCCGTGCCGACGGGCGTGAAGTTCTTCAACTGGATCGGCACCATGTGGCGTGGCTCGCTGTCGTTCGAACCACCCATGCTGTGGGCTCTCGGCTTCCTGGTCACCTTCCTCTTCGGCGGCCTGACCGGCGTCATCCTGGGGTCCCCGCCACTGGACTGGCACGTCACCGACAGCTACTTCGTGGTCGCCCACTTCCACTACGTGCTCTTCGGCACCATCGTGTTCGCGATGTTCGGCGGATTCAGTTTCTGGTGGCCGAAGATGACCGGCACCATGCTCGACGACCGGCTGGAGAAGATTCACTTCTGGACGCTGTTCATCGGCTTCCACACGACGTTCCTGGTGCAGCACTGGCTCGGCGCCGAGGGCATGCCCCGCCGCTACGCCGACTACCTCGCCGCCGACGGCTTCACCGCCCTCAACACCGTCTCCTCGATCGGCGCGTTCCTGCTCGGCCTGTCCACCCTGCCCTTCCTCTACAACGTGTGGCGGACCGCCCAGAGGGGCGAGAAGGTCGGGGTCGACGACCCCTGGGGCTACGGCCGCTCCCTGGAGTGGGCCACGTCCTGCCCGCCGCCCCGCCACAACTTCCTCACCCTGCCCAAGATCCGCTCCGAGTCGCCCGCCTTCGACCTGCGCCACCCGGACCTGGCGAGCATCGACGAGGCGGCGAACACCGGGCAGCGCGACGTGCTCGACGCCGAGGGGCACAAGGGCGAACGGCGGTGAGACGCGGCAGGAACGAGGCACCGGGCGGTGAGCCGCGCAGCGTTCTGGCCGACGAGACCGAGGGCTACCTTCTCGCCTGCGCCCACCGCGACCAGGCGCAGCGCGAGGCGGAGGAACTCTGCGCGCGGATGCCGTGGCTGACCACGGCCCAAGCCGAGGAAGTCACCGTCCACTACGTCCACCGGCGCCTCGATGTCACCCGTCGGCTCATGCTGGGCACCGTACGACGGGCCGAGGAACTGCGGCAGGAGTACGAGAGCCGCTATGCCGAGCTGCGGAGCGCCCTGCTGCGGCGTCACGCGGCGGGCGCCTGCGCGGTGCTGGCCTGTGCCGCGGGGGCGGGCTCGCTGGCGGCCGGTGTGCTCACCCGGTGACGGCCCGGCTGGACGGTCTTGCCTGTGCCGCCGCCGAGTCGTTTCACCGGCAGGGGAGCCTTCATCCGCCGTGGTGAGGAGCGACGGTGCCGCCATCCGTCGCGGACGCGAGTGGCGGTGCCGGTCACCTCGACGGGGTTGCGGGGCCGCGCTGCTCGTAGCGCGTCCGCCGGTACTCGGCGCCATCCTCGCAGACCGCTCGGAGGTGACGGTCAGCGTTTGGCCGGTTTCACCTTCTTGTCGCTGCCGTTCACCCGCACTGTGACTTCCCACGGGTCCGGGCCCGGTCGGCGGTGACGCGGTACAACGTGCCTCACCGTTCCGCCAGGTACAGCTGACCTCGTAGCCGCCCCGGGCACGAAGTCCGGTGAAGGAGCCCGGCCCCGTACGGCACCTACTGACCGACGCAGACCACGGCCCGGTCGGAGACCTCGATGCCCGCCCGGCTCAGTTCGCCCTGCCGGTGACCGCGCCGGGCTCGGCCATCGTGTCGGTTCGCCCATCAGTGCCCCACCCAGTGCGCGGGCCATGCCCGAGCCTGAGCCGAACAGCCGCCGTCCAAGGAGCCCGCCGCCGGCAGCGGCCACCAGCCCGATCCCCGCCGAGGCGGGGACTGTAGTCCGTGGACGCCCGGAAGGGTCGCGAGGCTGCCGACGAGCAGCCCGGGAAGCAGTCCGCAGCCCGGCCTCGCCGAGGCGCCACCCGTGCCCTGAACGGACTCGCTGCGAGGTCAGGGCATCACCGCCGCCACGGGCCTGCGCATGCGTGAGTCCTTGCAGCGCCCCCTGGCCGCGGGCCACTGACGAGCAGGGTCACGTTGGCGATCTCTCACCAAGATCGACCTCTACCCAGCACGCCCGGGTACGGCCCCACGTGACCTTCGCAAGCGCAAGGTCGATACTGCAGATATGAGGCTCTCGCCGACACGCATCCGACCCGCAGCCAGCCACCTGACGCACCGTCATCAAAGTCGGCATGAAGCCAGCATCAGTACCGCCGGAACCCGCTTCCGACCGCCCTGGACCGCCAAGATCGACAACTGAAGAAAGACCTTCTGACCAGCAAAAACGCAGGTCAAAAGCGCACCTGCCAAGCTCGCTAGGAGATACCCATGAAGATGCTGATCAACGTCCCGGAGAGTGTGGTCCCGGACGCGCTGCGCGGCCTGGCGGCCGCCCACCCGGAGCTGACCGTGGACGTGGAGAACCGGGTGATCGTGCGGCGGGACGCCCCGGTCGCGGGGCAGGTGGGGCTCGTCTCGGGCGGAGGTTCGGGGCACGAGCCGTTGCACGGTGGTTTCGTGGGCCCCGGCATGTTGTCGGCGGCCTGTCCGGGCGAGGTGTTCACCTCCCCCGTGCCCGACCAGATGCTGCGCGCGGCCGCCGCCGTGGACAGCGGGGCGGGTGTGCTGTTCATCGTGAAGAACTACACCGGTGACGTGCTCAACTTCGACATGGCCGCCGAGATGGCCGAGGACGAGGGCATCCAGGTCGCGAAGGTGCTGGTCAACGATGACGTGGCGGTGACCGACAGTCTGTACACGGCGGGGCGGCGCGGGACGGGTGCGACCTTGTTCGTGGAGAAGATCGCGGGTGCCGCCGCTGCCGAGGGCCTGCCGCTGGAGCGGGTCGAGGCGATCGCCCGGCAGGTGAATGAGAACTCCCGCAGTTTCGGTGTCGCGCTGAGCGCCTGCAGCACGCCGGCCAAGGGCAGCCCCACCTTCGATCTGCCGCCCGGGGAACTGGAGTTGGGCATCGGAATCCACGGCGAGCCCGGCCGTGAGCGGCGGGCGATGATGACCTCCGGCGAGATCGCCGAGGCCGCCGTCGAGGCGGTGGTCGAGGACCTCCAGCCGCGCAATCCGGTGCTGGTCCTGGTCAACGGCATGGGTGCGACGCCCCTGCTGGAGCTGTACGGCTTCAACGCCGAGGTGCACCGGGTACTCGCCCAGCGCGGCGTCCCCGTGGCCCGCGTCCTCGTCGGCAACTACGTCACCTCGCTGGACATGGCGGGCGCCTCGCTCACCCTGTGCCAGGTCGACGAGGAGCTGCTGCGGCTGTACGACGCGCCGGTGAAGACCCCGGGCCTGCGCTGGGGCGTGTGACTCACAGGGGTAGAGGATCACCACGTACCTACCAGGCAAGGAGACCCAGTGCTCGACGCCGATTTCTTCCGCCGTTGGATGACGGTGACCGCCGCGTCCGTCGACCGCGAGGCGGAACGGCTCACCGCCCTCGACTCCCCCATCGGGGACGCCGATCACGGCAGCAACCTCCAGCGCGGGTTCACGGCCGTCGTCGCCGTCCTGGAGAAGGATGCCCCGGGCACGCCCGGCGCCGTCCTGACCCTGGCCGGACGCCAGCTGATCTCGACGGTCGGCGGTGCCTCGGGGCCGCTGTACGGGACGCTGCTGCGCCGTACCGGCAAGGCGCTGGGCGATGCCGGCGAGGTCAGCGCGGAGGAGCTGGCCGAGGCCCTGCGGGCGGGGGTGGACGCGGTCATGACGCTCGGCGGCGCCGCCCCGGGCGACAAGACCATGATCGACGCACTGGTGCCCGCGGTGGAGGCGCTCGGCGACTCGTTCGCGGCGGCCCGCACCGCCGCGGAGGAGGGCGCCGTGGCGACGACACCCTTGCAGGCGCGCAAGGGACGGGCGAGCTATGTGGGTGAGCGCAGCATCGGCCACCAGGACCCCGGTGCCACCTCGGCGGCGCTGCTGATCGCCGGACTCGCGGAGGCCGCCGGTGAGTGACGAGCCGTTGGTGGGGATCGTGCTGGTGTCGCACAGCGCGCAGGTGGCCGCGTCGGTCGCCGAGCTGGCGAAGGGGCTCGCGGGCGCCGGCCCGGTGGTGCCCGTCGCTCCGGCGGGCGGCACCGAGGGCGGTGGGCTCGGTACGAGTTCCGAACTGATCGCGGCTGCGGCCGCGTCCGTCGACCGCGGTGCCGGAGTCGCCGTGCTGACCGACCTGGGCAGCGCGGTGCTCACCGTGAAGGCCCTGCTCGCGGAGGGCGACGAACTGCCCGAGGGGACGCGGCTGGTGGACGCCCCCTTCGTGGAGGGGGCCGTGGCCGCGGTCGTCACGGCGTCCACCGGTGCCGATCTGGCGGCGGTGGAGGCGGCCGCCACGGAGGCGTACACCTACCGGAAGGTGTAGACGGCGAGCGCGGCCGGGCACGCACGCCGGATCGGCGGTGTGCCCGGCCGCGGCGTGCTCGTGACGCCGTGTCAGTGCTTCCGGTCCGCTCGACCGGGATCCGGCTCCACCGCCACCCCGCGCTCCGTCTCTCGGAACCGCCGGAGCGGACACGCTCCGAGGAGGCCGCCCTGTGCCGTTCGATCTCCGCCTCAGCGTCCGCCGGGCCCGCTCCCGTCGATGAATCGTTTCGCCGCCCGCTCCCCCGCCGTCACGGCCGCGGCGTGGTCCTCGATGGGCGACACCTTGGTGTCCTTGAAGACGATGTAGGTGACGCCGGAGGGGGCGCCGCCGCCGTGCGGGTCGGGGCGGATGCCGAGGGCCTCGGCGGTGGCGTAGGACGCCTCGCCGATGATGCCCTGAGGGCCCGTGTCGCCGACGACCGCGTAGCGCACCCGGTCGCGGTAGACGACGGCCACCACCGAACCGCCGCCGATGCCGTGGTCCCGGTAGTCCGAGATGCCGCTCGGCGCGGGTACGACGACGTAGGGCAGGTGTTCGGCGCTCAACGGGCGGCCGTCGGCCTGGGCGTAGGCGGTGCTCGCGGCGAAGTAGGGGTCGGTGCGGTGGTTGCAGCGGGGACCGGGGCGGCCGTCGCAGTCGATGTCCATGTCCGCCTTCCAGAACACGGCGTCCCGAGTGCCGCAGACCGGGATGGTCGCGGGTGCGCCGTTGTCGCTGCGGTAGCGGCCACGGGAGACGGGAGTACAGTCCCGCACCTTGGCGAGCAGACCGGCGGCGCTCACGGCGCTCTCGCGCAACACGGCGGGCTGAGTCGGGGCGGCGGGGGGCGCGGTCGGTGCGGCGGGAAGCGTGGTAGGGGCGGCGGGGGGCGTAGTCCGTGCGGCGGGAAGCGTGGTCGATGCGGCGGGGGGCGCGGTCGGTGCGGCGGGAAGCGTGGTAGGGGCGGCGGGGGGCGTAGTCGGTGCGGCGGGAAGCGTGGTCGATGCGGCGGGGGGCGCGGTCGAGGCGAGCAGGGCGGCGCTGGCCGCGGCCAGCGTGAGCGACTGGACACGCACGATACGGAAGCCTCTCCTCGGGGACCTGACGGGGCCTCAGCCCAAAATGGCCCCGGAGCGAGCACCCGGCCACCTCTGGGGGGCCGGACGGTGCATGTCCCCAACCTCCGACAGGGGCCGGGGGCCTGAGTCCGCGTAGGACTCCGGCCGCCCGGCCGCCCGCGCCGGCGCGGGATCTGCGACGACAGCGGTCCGCGCGACAGGCCCGAACACCCTGGCGCCTGCCAGGAGTTCGACCGTGTGGGACTTCAGCATACGTAACTCTCCCGGGTGGTCACACACGGCGGCGGTGGCGCCCTCGGAGGTGACATCCGGTGCCCGGCCGGAACGCCCTCTTGATGTGGCCGCGCCAACGACGTCATATTGGTCCGGACCATTCCTGCGTGCGTCCCCGGGAGGCAGTGTCGTGCGAAGCCGTTCCGTCCCCCCGTCCCTCCCGCGCCACCTGGCGCTCTGCGGAACGCTCGCGCTGGTCGCATCCTGCGGCTGGGCCGGAGCGGAGGAGGGGAACGACGGTGGTGCGCCCGGCGCGCCCACGGGGGTCACCGCCGCGGCGGGCAGCGCGACGAGCGTGCACGTCATGTGGAACGCGACCGCCCGGGCCTCCGTCTACGAGGTGTATCGCGGCACCACGAAGGTCGAGGAGGTGCCGGCGTCGCGGCACATGGTGGATGTCACCAGGCTGCGGCCCGCGACGCGGTACGCCTTCTCCGTGCGGGTGCGGGACGCCGACGGGCGGCTCGGGCCGCGCAGTGCGGAGGTCCGGGCGCAGACACCTGCCGTCGTCGCCGACGACCGCTCCGCGCCGACCCGCCCCTCCGCACCCGGCGGCCGGGCGGCCGGCAGCCGGGTGGCCCAGCTGTCCTGGTCCGCCTCGACGGACGACCGGGGCGTGGTGTCGTACGACATCCACCAGGGAGGCACGAAGATCCACAGTGTGGGCGGCGGCCAGACGGCCACGGTGCTCACGGGGCTGCGGCCCGGTACGGACTACGCGTTCACGATCCGGGCCCGGGACGCGGCCGGCAACGTCTCCCCCGCCACTGCCGCCGTCCGGCTCACCACTCCGGGCACGGACGACGGCCGCGGCACCGCCCCGACCGGCTTCCGGGCGACGAGCCGCCACGAGGACGGGGCGTACCACCTCGATCTGAACTGGGTGCCGCCCCACGTGGACGGTGCGGTCACCGAGTACCAGATTCATCTGGACGGCCGGCCCGCCACGTCCCTGGTGTACGGCGGCGACGCCCCGCGCGAGCGGGCCACCTACAGCTTCTACGTCGGGCGGAAGGCCGGTGTCACCCACCGGCTCCGAATCCGGGCGATGCTGCCGGACGGCACGTGGGGAGGCTTCTCCGCGGAGCGGGCGGTGACGACGGGCGCGGGGCGCTGACCCGCCTCTCGGGGCGTCGGCCGGAGCGGGAGCCGTCACCTGCACGGGGGCGCTCGGGGTGCGGAAGGGCCCGCGGGCGCTTTGGCTGACCCTGAGGCAGCACGGGCGTTCCCCGACCCTCGGCGGCGCAAGGATGTACCGCCAACCGTGCCGCCGGAGGGCAGTCCATATGCGCAACTCATCGTCAGTTCTCCGCTCCGGCCTGACCGTGGCAGCCGCTGCCGCGCTGCCCCTCGCCCTGGCCTCGGTGCCCGCTGTCGCGGACCCGGGCATCTCCGTGAGAACCACGGGGTCCACGGTGTCGGTCACGACCAGCTCGTGCACCCAGATCAACGGCAGCTGGGGCAGCGCCTCGCTTCTCACCAGCAGTCAGGGCAGTTTCGCCCAGGGCCGCCAGGTGACCCTGTCGGGGACGACGACCAGTCAGTCCGCCGCCTGGTCGGGCGTTTCCCCGGGGACGTACACCGTCATCGTCGTCTGTTCGGACGGCACCACCGCGGGCACCCAGTCCGTCGTGGTCTCCACCGCCCCCTCCCCCTCGCGGACCGCCTCCCCCTCCGTCTCGCCGTCCCGCGGCGTCATGGGCGGGGTCGGCGGCAGCACGACGGACTACGGAACCGTCACGTTGGTGGCGGGCGGCACTCTGGTCGGCGCGGGCCTCCTCGGGACGGCCTGGTACCTGCGCCGGCGCAACAAGCCGTACCGGCTCTGACCCGGTACGGACGGCGGCCCGCTCTCCCGAAGCGCTCCGGCCGGGCGGGCCGCTGTCATGTCGTGATCGCGCCGGACCGGCGGCCGTGCCCCGTCGGGCTCGCCCTCGTTTAAGCCGGCTCGGCCGGGCCGCCGTCCGGGAGTTCGGCGAAGTCCGTCAGCGCGCGCCTGAGCCACTGGGTCCAGAAGGTCTCCAGATCGATGCCGGCCCGCAGCACCAGGTGCCGCAGCCGGACCTCGGCGCTGTCCCGACCGGGTGGGAAGTCGCGCTTCTCGATCTCCTCGTACTCCGCCAACTGCCGTTCGTGCAGCTCCAGATGGCGTCGCAGATCGGCTTCGAGACCCGCCGTGCCGACCACGGCCGCCGCCCTGAGCCGCAGCAGCAGCGTGTCGCGGTGCGGCTTGGGGTCCTGGGAGGTGGAGGTCCAGCGGGCCAGTTCGGCGCGGCCCGCGGGCAGGACCTCGTAGCTCTTCTTCTGCCCGCGGGCCGGCTGCTCGGACGGCAGGGCCCTGATGAGGCCGTCGGCCTCCAGTTTCCCGAGCTCGCGATAGATCTGCTGGTGCGTCGCCGACCAGAAGTAGCCGATCGACCGGTCGAACCGGCGCGTCAGCTCCAGCCCCGACGACGGCTTCTCGAGCAGGGCGGTGAGGATCGCGTGCGGGAGTGACATGACCTCATCCTAGGGACGCGAACCCGCACTAGAGGGCGGCCGCCAGCTCCGTACCCTGCTTGATGGCGCGCTTGGCGTCCAGCTCGGCCGCCACGTCGGCACCGCCGATGAGGTGCGTGCTGCGCCCGGCGGCGAGCAGCTCCTCGTACAGGCCGCGGCGCGGCTCCTGACCCGTGCACAGCACGATGGTGTCGACCTCCAGGACCGTGCTCTCCTCGCCGACGGTGATGTGCAGTCCGGCGTCGTCGATCCGGTCGTAGCGCGCGCCCGGGACCATGGTGACGCCGCGGTGCTTGAGCTCGGTGCGGTGGATCCAGCCGGTGGTCTTGCCGAGGCCGGCGCCGACCTTGGAGGTCTTGCGCTGGAGCAGGTGGACGGTGCGCGGCGGGGCGGGTCGCTCGGGCGCGGCGAGTCCGCCGGGGCCGCGGTAGTCCATGTCGACACCCCACTGGCGGAAGTACGTCGCCGGGTCCTCGTGGGCCTTGCCGCCGCCGTCGGTGAGGAACTCGGCGACGTCGAAGCCGATGCCGCCCGCGCCGAGGATCGCGACCCGGTCGCCGACGGGGGCGCCGTCGCGCAGGACGTCGAGGTAGCCGACCACGCTCGGGTGGTCCACGCCCGGGATCTCGGGGGTGCGCGGGGTGACGCCGGTGGCGACGACGACCTCGTCGAAGTCGTCGACGTCGGCGGCCGTGACCAGGGTGTTCAGCCGGATGTCGACGCCGTGCCAGTCGAGCTGGGTGCGGAAGTAGCGCAGCGTCTCGTCGAACTCCTGCTTGCCGGGGACCTTGCGGGCGACGTTGAGCTGGCCGCCGATCTCACCGGCCGCGTCGAACAGTGTCACGTCGTGCCCCCGCTCGGCGGCCGAGACCGCGCAGGCCAGCCCGGCCGGACCGGCGCCGACGACCGCGACGCGCTTGCGCAGCCGGGTCGGGGAGAGCACCAGCTCGGTCTCGTGGCAGGCGCGCGGGTTGACCAGACAGGAGGTGATCAGACCGCTGAAGGTGTGGTCGAGGCAGGCCTGGTTGCAGCCGATGCAGGTGTTGATCGCCTCGGGGCGGCCGGCGGCGGCCTTGGTGACGAAGTCGGGGTCGGCGAGCATGGGGCGGGCCATCGACACCATGTCGGCGGCGCCCTCGGCGAGCAGCTCCTCGGCGAGTTCGGGGGTGTTGATGCGGTTGGTGGTGACGAGCGGGACGGACACCTCGCCCATGAGCCGCTTGGTCACCCAGGTGTACGCGCCGCGCGGCACGGAGGTCGCGATGGTCGGAATGCGGGCCTCGTGCCAGCCGATGCCGGTATTGATGATCGTCGCCCCGGCGGCCTCGACGGCCTTGGCAAGGGTGATGACCTCGTCGAGCGTCGAACCGCCCGGGACGAGGTCGAGCATGGACAGCCGGTAGATGACGATGAAGTCCTCGCCGACCGCCTCGCGCACCCGGCGCACGACCTCCAGCGGGAAACGCGTGCGGTTCTCGTACGAGCCGCCCCAGCGGTCGGCGCGCTGGTTGGTCTGCCGGGCGATGAACTCGTTGATGAGGTAGCCCTCGGAGCCCATGATCTCGACACCGTCGTAGCCGGCCTGCCGGGCGAGGCGGGCGGTGCGGGCGTAGTCGTCGATCGTCCGCTCGATGTCGGCGTCGGTGAGCTCGCGAGGCGGGAAGGGGCTGATCGGCGCCTGGACCGGGCTCGGCGCGACGAGGTCCTTGTGGTAGGCGTACCGGCCGAAGTGCAGGATCTGCATCGCGATCCGCCCGCCCTCGCGGTGCACGGCGTCGGTGATGACCCGGTGCTGCTCGGCCTCCGCCTCGGTGGTGAGCTGGGCGCCGCCCTCGTAGGGCCGTCCCTCGTCGTTGGGGGCGATGCCGCCGGTGACGATCAGACCCACTCCGCCGCGGGCGCGGGCGGCGTAGAAGGCGGCCATGCGCGCGAAGCCTCCCTCCGCCTCCTCCAGGCCGACGTGCATGGAGCCCATGAGGACCCGGTTGGGCAGGGTCGTGAAGCCCAGGTCGAGGGGGGTCAGCAGGTGCGGGTAACGGCTCATCGGGCCCTCCGTGCGCGGTGTCGTGCCTGTAGTTGTAGAGGACTACCGACGGTTTATGCAACTAGTTGCACAAGGTGATGGAGGGCACAGTAGGGGCATGACCAGGGACCTTGGGCCGCTGTCCGCGGTGGTGGATCTCGCGGGCGAGCTCATCCGCCGCCCGAGCCGGGCCGGCCTCGACGACCGCGAACCCGTCCTGGCGGTTCTGGAGGACCGGCTCACCCGCCACGGGCTGCCGTACCGCCGACTGCACGACGGCGCGCGCCACCCGGCCGCGCTGCCGGTGGAGATCGCGGGCGGCCGGCCCGGGCCCTGGTGGGCCCTGAACGCGCGCGTCGACACCGCCCCCTACGGCGACGAGACGGCCTGGTCCTTCCCGCCCACCGCCGGGGACGTCGTCGACGGCCGGTTGCGGGGCCGGCGCGCAGCCGACTCGAAGCTCGCCGCCGCCCTGTTCTGCCACCTCGCGGCCGAGGTGCACGGCCGGGCCGCCGGACTGCGCGGCGGGCTCGCGGTGCTGCTCGACGCCGACGAGCACACGGGCGGCTTCGGAGGCGCCCGGGCCTACCTCGCCGACCCGGACGCGGTCCGCCCGGCCGGGGTGATGATCGGCTACCCGGGTCTCGACGAGGTCGTGGTCGGCGGACGCGGGCTGTGGCGGGCCCGGATCGCCGTCCACGGCACGTCAGGACGCTCCGGGTCGCGCCGGTCCGTGCTCGGCGCGGTGTCGCGGGCGGCGCGCCTCGTAGGGCTGCTGGACGCGGCCCCGCTGCCCGGGCCGAGCGGGGCATTCCCGCTGCCGCCGAAGCTGACGGTGACCTACTGCCACGGCGGTGAGGGCTTCTCGGTCGTCCCGGACCGCTGCGAGATCGGCGTGGACGTCCGCACCACGCCGGACTTCGACGCCCGAGCCGTCGAGCACCTGGTCAGGGCGGCGGTGACCGGGCTGGACGGGGAGCTGCCGTCCCCGCGGCCGACCGCGGTCACGGCGGTGGCGTCCTGGCCGCCGTACCGGCCGGCGCGGGACGAGCAGCCGGCCGCCGCGCTCCTGGGCGCCGCGGCCGGGCAGGGGCTGCGGGTGCGGGCCAGGACGGCCGGCCCGTCGAACATCGGCAATCTCCTGGCGGGCGAGGGCATCCCCGCCACCGCCGGTTTCGGCCTGCCCTACGAGGGGCTGCACGGCGTGGACGAACTCGTGCACCTGGCGGAGCTGCCCGCGGTGCACGCCGTCCACCAACGTGCCGTCCGGGGCCTGCTGACGCGGTGAACGGCGCTCACCTGCTCTGCAGGCGCACGTGCAGCTCCTTCTCCTGGTCGCCGGAGGCCGTGCTCAGATCGTGCACGTCGAACAGCGAGTCCAGGGTCGTGCGGAATCGTTCGATCGCCCAGTAACCGCCGTGCAGGTCGGCCTCCACGGAGGACGACAGGTGGACCGGCCGCGCACCCTCGTGCTCGTCGGCCACGTCGAAGGTGCCGAGCCAGACGGTCGGACGGGTCTCGTGCAGGTCCTCGGGCACGTCGTCGGCGCGCCGGTCGGACTCGAAGCAGGAGCACAGCGCGTCGAACACGATCCGGGCGTCGTGCTTGCTGCACCCGCTGATCTCCACCGAGACGGAGTGCGGGTGCGGTCGCTCGTGGTCCATCGCCATCGTGAATCGCTCCTCTCGCGGCCACCACATGCCGTATCCGCCCCTACCCCAGCAAAGCACCACCTTCCGGCGAGCACTACCGGCGGTGCCCACTCCGCGGTGACCGTTGCGGGGCGGCCCGCGCCGGGGTGGGAGATGGTGGAAGGTGGCGGAAGGGGCCTCGGGGAAACGGCTCCGCGCGGTAGAACATGGGGTGTCGGCACACGACGGCGTGCCGTGAGGACGGCGAAGGCGGGGCGTGGGATGAGTGCAGCCGGGTCTTTCGAGTCCAAGGGCGAAGGTCCGGTACGCGGACCGGTGCGCCCGAGCGGCCTGCTCGACGTGCTGCGCGTGGCCTCGGTGGTCCTGGACGCCGAGGGCCGCATCGTGCTGTGGAGCCCGCAGGCCGAGGAACTGTTCGGCTACGAGGCCCGGGAGGCGCTCGGGCAGTACGCCGCCCGCATCATGGTCCACGAGCAGCACGTCGACCTCGTGGTGAAGCTGTTCGCCGACGTCATGGGCACCGGGCAGAGCTGGGCGGGGGCCTTCCCGATCCGCCGCAAGGACGGCGGCACGCGGCTGGTGGAGTTCCGCAACATGCGGCTGCTGGACGACCAGGGGGACGTCTACGCGCTGGGGCTGTGCGCCGACCAGACGACCGTGCACCGTCTGGAGCGGGAGGTGGCGCTGTCGACGCGGATGATCGCGCAGTCCCCGATCGGGCTGGCCGTGCTGGACACCGAGCTGCGGTACGTCTCGGTCAACAAGGCGCTGGAGGAGATCAACGGCGTGCCGGCCGAGGAGCACCTCGGCCGCACGGTCCGCGAGGTGGTGCCGCGGATGGACGTCGACGCCCTGGAGACCGCCACGCGCCGGGTACTGGAGACGGGCACACCGGTCGTCGACGAGGCCACGATCGGCCGCACCCCGGCCGACCCGCACGAGGACCACGCCTGGTCGGTCTCGCTGTACCGGCTGGAGAACGCCTTCGGGACGATCCTGGGCGTGGCCGTGTCGATCGTCGACGTCACCGAGCAGTACCGGGCGGGTATCGAGGCCGAGGCGGCGCGGCGGCGGCTGGCCCTGATCGCCGACGCGTCGGGCCGGATCGGCACCACGCTGGATCTGGACCGCACGGCCCGTGAGCTGGCCGAGGTGGCCGTGCCGGAGCTCGCGGACATCGCGGCCGTCGACCTGCTGGACGCGGTGGTGCAGGGCCGGCGCACGAGCCTCGGCCCGGCCGAGGCCGCCGTGATCCGGGCGCTGGCGGTCGAGGGGTACGACTCCGCCGAGGCGCTGGAGGCGGCCGACCCTCCCGGGCAGGTCGCCCGGTACGCCCCCGACCGGCTCGTCACCCGGTGCGTGCGCACGGCCGCCCCGGTGATGCTGCCGGAGGTCAAGGACGAGGACCTGGATTACATCGCCCGTTCCTCCGAGGCGGCCGAACTGCTGGGCCGGGCCGGGGTGCACTCCTATCTGGCGGTGCCGCTGATCGCGCGCGGCGAGGTGCTGGGCGCCCTGGACCTCAAGCGCACCCGCAATCCGCTGCCGTTCGGCGAGGACGACCTGATGCTGGCGCGGGAGCTGGCCGCCCGGGCCGCCGTGCAGATCGACAACGCCCGCTGGTACCAGAGCGCCCGCGAGACCGCGCTCACGCTCCAGCGCAGCCTGCTGCCCAGCCATCCGCCGGTGACGGGCGGGCTGGAGGTCGCCTCCCGCTACCAGCCGGCCGGGGCGACGAGTGAGGTCGGCGGCGACTGGTTCGACGTGATCCCGCTGGACGGCGGCAAGACGGCGCTCGTCGTGGGCGATGTGATGGGCAGCGGCATCCCCGCCGCGGCGGCCATGGGGCGGCTGCGCACCGCGACCAACACCCTCGCCTCCCTGGATCTCGACCCGAACGTGCTCCTGGAGCACCTCGACAGGATCACCGCAGGCCTGGAGCAGTCCATCGCGACCTGCGTCTACGCCGTCCACGACCCGCATCTGCGGCAGTGCCGGATCGCCAACGCCGGACATCTGCCGCCGGTGCGCGTCCGGGCCGGCGGGCTGCCGGAGCTGCTCGACCTGCCGACCGGGGTGCCGCTCGGCGTGGGCGGTGTCGCCTTCTCCACGACCATCGTCGGCCTCGAACCCGGCGACCGGCTGGTGTTCTACACCGACGGCCTCGTCGAGACCCGGCGCGACCCGCTCGACGAACGGCTCGACACGCTGCTGTCCCTGCTCGACGGGCCCGACCGGCCACTGGAGGAGGTCTGCGACCTCCTCCTGCGCACGCTGCACGAGCCGGACAACTTCGACGACGTGGCCCTGCTCATCGCACGGGCGACCGCACCGGCCTGAGGGCTCGGGTGGCGGGGTCCTGCGGCCGGACGCCGATCACCACCTGGGCGTTCCATTGCCGCGACACGGCCGGTCGGGTCGTGAGGCCGTTGCGTTCGAAGGTGTCGACGGCGGCCGGGGCCTGGTGCCGGCTGGTCTCCACCAGGACGCAGCCGCCGGGGGCGAGCCAGTGGGGCGCCTCGGCCGCGACCCGCCGCAGTACGTCGAGGCCGTCCGTACCGCCGTCGAGGGCGACCAGCGGCTCGTGGTCGCGGGCCTCCAGGGGCAGCAGCCCGATCTCGTCGCTGGGCACGTAGGGCACGTTGGCGGCGAGGATGCCGACGCGGCCACGCAGCGCGGCGGGCAGCGCCTCGAACAGATCACCCTGGTGGACATGGCCGCCCGCGGCGGCGACGTTGCCGCGGGCGCACCGTACGGCGGCCGGGTCGATGTCGGCGGCGTGCAGTTCGACGCGGCCGAGGGCGGCGGCCAGCGCCGCTCCGACGGCACCCGAGCCGCAGCACAGGTCCACGACGACGGTGGCGTCGGGCGCCTGCTCCAGGGCCTGCTCGACCAGGAACTCGGTGCGCCGGCGGGGCACGAAGACCCCGGGGGCGACGGTGATGCGCAGACCCCGGAACTCGGCCCAGCCGACGACGAGTTCGAGGGGCAGGCCCGCGACACGGCGCTCGACCAGGGCGACGGCCTCGGCCGGGGTGCGCGCGGCGGTGAGGATCAACTCGGCCTCGTCCTCGGCGAAGACGCACCCCGCGGCGCGCAGGGCGGCGACGACGGAGTCACGGGAGGAGGGGTCGGACGGGGGAAGTGCGGAGACGGACGGCATGCGGCCAAGAGCCTTTCGGGAGCCGAAGGGCGCTCCGGCGATCGCCTACGACCGGCGATCCGCGCGACATCGAGAGGGGAGCACCCGAACTGACACAGCGGTAATGGGGCTCACCTCCTCGGCTTCCGACGACGGGGTCCCTCCCCGGCCGGACGGCAACCCTACCCGACGGGCAGGCCGCCCGATACGGCGATCGGCCGCCCGCCCGGCGGGTGGTTGAGTCATGCAACCATGGAGGGAAGTCGAGCCGCACGCGGTGAGAGGGAGGTCCCGTGCACACCGCCGACGCCGTGGAGACCATCCAGCGGGAGATGACGGTCTTCGCCCGCCGCGCCCGTGCCGCGGCGGGCCGGATGCATCCCGAGCTGTCGCTGGTGTCGTACACGCTGCTGGGGCACCTGGAGGAGAGCGGGGGATGCCGGGCCACCGACCTGGCCGCCCACTACGCCCTGGACAAGTCCACCGTGAGCCGCCAGGTGGGAGGGCTGGAGCGCGCCGGCCACATCGAGCGCCGCCCCGACGCGCAGGACCATCGCGTCCAGGTGCTGCACCTGACGGACACCGGGCGGCACCTCTTGGCGCAGGTCACCGAGAGCCGCCGGGCGGCCTTCCGTGAACGCCTGGCCGACTGGCCGACGCAGGACCTGAACCGGTTCGCGGACTACCTCGTGCGCTACAACGCGCGGCCCGGTCCCGATCGGCAGGACTAGGCACCCCCGCACGTACGGTTGAGTACGCAAACACTGAGCACACCGGTCCGGCGGGGCACCATCGGACCGGCCCGGAGGCACCACCGCATGCACATCACCCGAGGCTTCACCGGGCGCCCGCGCGTCGCCGATCCCGGTCTGCCGCCCGGCCAGTACGACGCCGGCGAGGACTGGCCCGTCCTGTCCGCCGAGGTCACGCCCGAGCTGGCACCCGCCGACTGGACCTTCCGCGTCGACGGGCTGGTGGCCGAGCCCCGCACCTGGGACTGGGAAGAGGCGCACCGGCTGCCGCCGTCGGCGTACGAGGGCGCCATCCACTGCGTGACGAGCTGGTCGAAATTCGGGGTGCGGTTCTCGGGCGTGTCCCTGGACGCGTTCCTGGACGTGGTCCGGCCCCAGGCGGCCGCCACCCATGCCGTGGCCTACTCGCACACCGGCTACACGGCCAATCTCCCGCTCGCCGATCTGACCGGCGGGCGCGCGTGGATCGCCTGGGAGTACGACGGACGGCCCCTCGCCCCCGAGCACGGCGGTCCGGCACGGCTGCTGGTGCCGCACCTGTACTTCTGGAAGAGCGCCAAGTGGATCGCGGGTCTGCGGGTCCTCGACCACGACGAGCCGGGCTTCTGGGAGCAGAACGGCTATCACGAACGGGGCAACCCGTGGGAGGAGCAGAGGTACTCCGGTGACTGAGACCTTCGTGCCTCCCACGCGGTTCGCCGTGCCCGGACGCGTCGAGGTGAGCGAGCAGGCAGCCTCCGCCTGGCGGATCGCCACGCTCACCGAGATCCGCCGCGAGACCCCCCGCGCCGCCACCTTCCGACTCGCCGTGCCCGGCTGGCCGGGGCATCTGCCCGGCCAGCACCTGATGGTGCGGCTGACCGCCGAGGACGGTTACGCGGCCCAGCGCCACTACTCGATCGCCTCCGCGCCGGACGACTCGGGGCATGTGGAGCTGACCCTGGACCATGTCGAGGGCGGCGAGGTCTCGGGCTGGTTCCACACCGTCGCCCGGCCCGGTGACCGGGTCGAGGTGCGGGGCCCGGTGAGCGGCTTCTTCGCCTGGCCGGGCGACCGGCCCGCCCTCCTCATCGGCGCCGGCTCCGGCGTCGTACCGCTGATGTCGATGGTCCGCCACCACCGGGTCCGGAACCTGACCGTGCCGCTGCGGCTGGTGGTGTCCGCGCGCAGCCCCGAGGAGCTCATCTACGCCCGGGAGTTCGACGCCGAGACCACGCCCGTCTTCACCCGGAGCGCGCCGGAGGGTGCGGCGGTGGGACGTATGGCGGCCGCACATCTGGCGCCGCTCCTGTCCCAGCGGCCTTCCGGTGGGTGGGAGGCCTATGTGTGCGGCTCCAACTCCTTCGCCGAGCACGCCTCCCGACTGCTGGTGACGGCCGGTCAGCCGGTGGACCGGATCCGGATCGAGCGTTTCGGCTGAACTCGCTGTTTTGCCACTGTTTTGCCGTGGTCACGCCGGGCACCCAGCCGGGGGTCCGGCACGCCGCTCCTCTCGTCCGCACGGCCCCGGAGCGATCGAGGGGCGCGGGGGGACCCCGTCGGTGTGGGCATTCGCGCGCGGCGTGACAGGAAGCGGCGGCGCACCGCAGCCGGTCCGGCCCCGCGGCCGCGGTGAGGGCGAGGAGGTGGGCATGCGCACCCGCGTACGCGGCTGGCGTTGGCGGCGCAGTCCGCTGCGACGCCGGTCGGATGTCGTCGAGGCGTGGACGCGGCTGGTGGCCGCCGTCCTCGTCCTCGTGGGCGCGCCCCTGGCGGGAGTGGCGGCCGCCTCGTGGGCCCACGACGAGGCCCGGTCGGTGTCGGCGGAGCAGCGGGCCGAGCGACATCGCGTCCGGGTCGAGGTGGTCGGCCGGAAGGGCGACACGCTGGCGGCGGTGCAGGCCGGCCGGCAGCACACGTACCGGGCGACCGTGCGCTGGACGGAGCCGGGCGGAGGCACGCGCACCAGCACGGCCCGGGTCCCCGCGGACGCCCGCCGGGGCGAGGCCGTGGACGTCTGGTTCGACCGGCAGGAGCGGAACGTGTTGCCGCCGATGGACGACACGGCCGTCTGGCAGCACACCCTCACGCTCGGGACCTGCGCCGCGGGCGGTGCGGTGCTCGTCGTGCTCCTCGGCCACTACCTGATACGCCGGGTGGCGCTGCGCCGCCGCCTGGCCGAGTGGGACCGGGCGTGGGCCCGCACGGAACCGCGGTGGACACACCGCCGCGCGTAGACGCGGCGGCATCCGCACGGCCGTGCCCCCACGACGACCAGGTGACCCGACCACCCGCGAGCGGCACCCTCTGGGGCACTCTCACCCGTGATCTCGCTCCCCGGCCCGTGACCAGGCAGGACCTGCTCCGGCAGGGCAGCACTCCGCACGTCAGACCCGAACAAAACCCTGGCCAGCCCTCCGACCACCGCCGTAGTGTGATCATCCGCACCGCCCCTGTAGCCGCTCCTCACCCAAGGTGGTCCCGCATGGCCCTGTTCGACCTTCCTCTCGACGAACTCCGCGAATACCGCGGTGCGGCCACCGAGCCGGAGGACTTCGACGCGTTCTGGTCCAAGACCCTCCAGGAGGCGCGTCGGCACGACCTGGACGCCCGCTTCGAACCGGTCGACACGGGCCTGTCCACCGTGCAGGTGTTCGACGTGACGTACGCGGGCTTCGGCGGCCATCCGGTCAAGGGCTGGCTCACCCTGCCGGCCGGGGCGGACGGCCCGCTGCCGCTGGTCGTGGAGTTCGTCGGGTACGGCGGGGGGCGCGGCCTCCCGCACGAGCACCTACTCTGGGCGTCCTCGGGCCGGGCACACTTCGTGATGGACACCCGTGGACAGGGCAGCGCCTGGGGCGGGGGCGGCGGCACGGCGGACCCGGTGGGGGGTGCGCCCGCGTACCCCGGTTTCATGACGCGCGGCATCGACGCCCCGGAGGACTACTACTACCGCCGGGTCTACACGGACGCGGTGCGTGCGGTGGAGGCGGCCCGCTCGCACCCCCTCACCGACCCGGCGCGCACGGTGGCCGTCGGTTCCAGCCAGGGCGGCGGCATCACGATCGCGGTCGGCGGCCTGGTGCCGGACCTGGCGGGCATCGCCCCGGACGTGCCGTTCCTGTGCGACTTCCCGCGCGCGACGACCATCACGGACCGGCACCCGTACCGCGAGATCGGCCTCTACCTCAAGACGCACCGCGGCCGCACCGAGGACGCCCTGCGCACGGTGTCGTACTTCGACGGCGTCCACTTCGCCGCCCGCGGCCGGGCTCCCGCGCTCTTCTCGGCCGCGTTGGAGGACCAGACCTGCCCGCCCTCGACCGTCTTCGCGGCCTTCAACGCCTGGAGCCACGAGGACAAGACGATCGAGGTCTACGACTTCAACGACCACGAGGGCGGCGGACCCTTCCAGCAGGCGGCCAAGCTGCGCTGGATGCGTTCGTACATCTGATCCGGCCGTTCCCACCCGGCGGACTTCCTCCTGGTCCGACCAGTCGGTACGTTCATCGCGCCCGGACCGCGACACAGCGGCCCGGGCCGATGACCGTCGGCGGAGGGGGCTCATGTCCGGGAACGAGACACAGGTGCACGGTCACTGTGACGCGCGGTTCACCGCGGTACGCAGGGCGTTCGAGGACAACTTCCGGGAGCGGGGTGAACGGGGTGCCGCGGTGGCCGTCACCGTCGGCGGCGCGACCGTGGTGGATCTGTGGGGCGGCTGGGCGGACGCGGCACGCTCCCGGCCGTGGGAACGGGACACGCTGGTCAACGTCTGGTCCACGACCAAGGGACCGGTGGCGCTGTGCGCGCACCTCCTCGTCGACCGGGGGCTGCTGGACCTGGACGCGCCGGTGGCCGTGTACTGGCCCGAGTTCGCGGCGGCGGGCAAGGAGAAGGTTCTCGTCCGGCATCTGCTGTCCCATCGCGCCGGCCTGGCCGGCCTGCGGGAACCGCACTCGCTGGAGCAGCTCTGCGACTGGGAGCTGACCACACAGCGGCTCGCGGCGACCGAACCGTGGTGGGAACCGGGCACCCGGTCCGGCTATCACGCGCTGACGTACGGCCATCTGGTCGGCGAGGTCGTCCGGCGGGTGTCGGGGCTGCGGCCGGGGGCCTTCCTGGCGCGGGAGGTGACGGGGCCGCTCGGTGTCGACTTCCACATCGGCCTGCCGGTGCGGGACTCGGGCCGGGTGGCCGAGCTCATCGCGCCGGCCGCCCCGGCGGGCAGCGAACAGGCGGCGGTCTTCGCCCAGTCGGCGCTCGCGGCGATCGCCGCCCTGACCAACCCGGCGGTGTCCGCAGAGGTGGCCAACACACCCGAGTGGCGGGCCGCCGAGATCCCGGCGGCGAACGGGCACGGCACCGCGCGTGCGGTCGCGTCTCTGTACGGCGTCTTCGCGGGGCTCGGCTCCCACGGAGGGCACCGTCTGCTGTCCCGCGAGGCGGCCGAGCGGGTGCGCGAGGGACAGGGCAGGTGCCGGGACCTGGTGCTCGGCGCCGGCTTCGAGCACGAGACGGAAGTGGGGCTCGGACTCTGGCTCAGCGGACCCGACGGCTCCTACGGGCCCAACCCGCGTGCTTTCGGACACGACGGCTTCGGCGGCTCCTGCGGGCTCGCCGACCCCGAGGCGGGCGTGTCCCTCGGCTATGTGATGAACCGGATGGGCCCTCATATCGCCAACGACCCGCGGAAGACGGCCCTGGTCGACGCCCTGTACAGCGCACTGTGAGGGCGGGCGCGGGCGGGCCGGTCCCGGCCGGACCGCCCGGCCGCCCTTCCCGGCTGGTCGGGTGCCCACGACGGCGTCGCACCGTGCTCCGGGACCGACTCCACCGAGGACCTGCGGCGCATCGACGGGCCGACGCTCGTCGCGCACCGGGACGACGACCGGATCGCGCCGATCGCCGCCTCGGGCCACCGGGCGTCCCGGCTCGTGAAAGGACGTGACGCTGACGGGGTACCCGGGCGCCCCGCACGGCCTGGTCGGTGATCACGAGAAGGCGTTCAACGACGATCCGCTGGACTTCCTGCGCGGCCGACGAGCCCCTGGTGCGGGGCGGCGTCGTACCGGGGCCTACGGGGTGTCCGGCAGCCGGGCCATGACGAGCCGCACCCGGGGGCTCCCGTCGGGGCGCCGCCCGAACTCCTCCAGCGCGTGGAGCTCCACCCGGAAGCCGGCCGCGGCGAGTGCGCGCTGTACGTCCGCGAGGCGGAACGCGCGGTAGTACATGACGAACGCAGGGCGCCAGAGCGCGTTGCGCACCCGCATCACGGTGTCGAAGCCCAGCAGTGTCCAGTAGCCGAGGGAGGCGGGGCGGGGCGGCGCGACCAGCGGGAACGCGAAGCAGCCGCCCGGCCGCAGGACGGAGCGGACCTGCGTGAACAGTCCGGGCAGTTCGCGGGGCAGGAAGTGCCCGAAGGCCCCGAAGCTCACCACCAGGTCGAAGGCCGGCGCGAAGGGCAGGGCGCGCGCGTCGGCCCGGACCCAGGAGACCGGCGGCCCCTGCGGCCCGACCCGCTCGCGTGCGACCTCGAGCATGCCCGCGCTGAAGTCGACGCCGGTGACGCGTTCCTCGCACAGCCGCGTGAGGACGCCGACGCCCGCGCCGGTGCCGCAGCACAGGTCGAGCCCGGCGCCGAAGGGCCCCGTCCGTCGCAGGGCGGACCCGACGGCGTCCAGGACGGCGTCGGGAGTCCGGAAGGGCGTGTGATCGAACTTCGGTGCGAGGAGGTCGTAACCGCGCTCGACGGACGACAGCGCCTGGACGGCGAGCTCGCGCAGACGGGGTCCTTCGGGGCTGAACATCGGCTCAGCCTAGGGGAGCCCGCTGCTGCAGGGCGGCGAGGACGCGTGCGCACCAGCGGAGGTTCTCCTCCTCGAAGCCGATGCCTCCCATCAGCGTGAGGTACGGGCCGACGCGGTCGGCCTCCCGCAGGTACTCCTCCTCGCCGCGGCCGGCCAGGAGGCGCTCGCGGACGCGGAGGTAACGGGCGAGTTTGGCGCGGGCCCACGCGGCGCGCTCCTCGACCAGCGCCCGGGTCGCCCTGGGGTCCGCGCCGTCCATCGCCTGGATCTTGATGAGGAGTTCGTCGCGGATGGCGGTCGGCCGCCGGGGCGGTGTGGCGGCGAACGCGCCCAGGTCCTCGCGGCCGGCCTCGGTCAGCGTGAACATGCGTTTGTCGGGCCGCCGTTCCTGGCGCACCACCCTGGCCTCGATCAGTCCGTCCTGCGCGAGGCGCTCCAGTTCCCGGTAGAGCTGCTGGGGGGTGCACGCCCAGAAGTTGGCCAGCGACACGTCGAACACCTTGGACAGCTCGTACCCCGAGGCCTCGCCCTCCAGGAGCGCCGCCAGGACGGCGTACTTGAGAGACATGTGGACACCGTACCAACGGTTGACTAATCTACTCCGCACTTACTCAACAAATTGACCAAGGCGGTTTCGATGCGTGCATTCCGCGAGGCGGTCGAGAAGCTCGACCTCGACGCCGCCGAGGCGCTGCTGGCGCCGGACGTCGTCTTCACCAGCCCGGTCGTGTTCAAGCCGTACGCCGGGAAGGCGATCACGGCGGCGATCCTGCGCGCGGTGTCCGGCGTCTTCCAGGACTTCCGCTACGTGCGCGAGATCAACGGCGTGAACGGCCGCGACCACGCCCTGGTCTTCACCGCGCGCGTCGGCGACCGGGAGATCGACGGCTGCGACTTCATCCACGTCGACGAGAACGGGCTCATCGACGAACTCACCGTGATGGTGCGCCCGTTGTCCGGGGCTCAGGCACTGGCGGCAGCCATGGGCGCGCAGTTCGAGCGGATCGCCGAGGAAGCGCGGGCCCGCTCGCTCTGAGCGACGGATCCTGCGGCCCTTTCCCGCGTTCCCCCGGCGCCCGCGGCCGGTTCAGGGTTGGATGTCCTCATGACGTCCGCCGAGCACGACCGGCTGATGCGGGCCAACCAGGCCAACTGGGACGCCCGCACGCCCGTCCACCTCGCCAGCCGGTTCTACGGTCTTGACCAGGACCCCGACCCTGAGCGCTGGTTCGCCCCGTTCGAGTGGGAGGACCTCGGTGAGCTGACCGGGCGTGACGTGCTGCATCTGCAATGCCACCTCGGCACCGAGACGATCGCCTTCGCGCGGCGCGGTGCCCGGGCCGTCGGCCTCGACTTCTCCGAGGCATCCGTGGCGGCCGCCCGGGACATCGCGGCGAGGGCCGGCGCGGACGTGACGTACGTCCGGGCGAACGTGTACGACGCCGTCGGGGCCCTGGGCGGACGGCGGTTCGACGTCGTCTACACCGGCAAGGGCGCACTGTGCTACCTCCCGGACCTGGACCGGTGGGCGGAGGTCATCGGCCGGCTCCTGCGCCCCGGCGGGCGGTTGTACGTCGTCGAGTTCCATCCCCTGCTCAACTCGCTGGGGCCGAAGCCCGCACCGGACGAGGGCCCCGAACTGCTGCTGCGCCACGACTACCTGGGCGGGGCGGGCCCGGTTCACCGCGACGGGACCCACACCTACACGGACGGTCCGGCCGTCGAGGGCGCCACGGACAGTTACGAGTGGATGCACGGAATGGGCGAGGTCGTCAGCGCGTTGACAGATGCGGGACTCGCCGTGCGGCGACTGCGGGAAGGCGACGAACTTCCCTGGCCGCGCTGGGTGCGGATGGTCCGTACGGAGTCCGGCTGGTGGCGGCTGCCCGAGCCGCGCATCCCGTTGCTGTACGGGCTGCTGGCCACCCGCTGAGGTAGCCCACCCAGGATTGGCTGTCCACATCCACCGCTGTCGGTGGTACAATCCGAGCAGCACTCGTGCACGCCCCTTCGTGTGGGCGCCGGTGCCGGTTCCTCATCTCTCCCTTCATTTCCAGCGTCGACGCGTTCCGTCGTGTCCGAGGCGCTGTTTCCCCGCCGCCCGTAGGCGTGCCACAGGCCCCTCCCCTCGCGGCCCTCCCCCTTGCCTTCGCATGTCTCATGCCTGCCGTCCGTGAAAGGACACCACCACCATGACCACCACACTCCAACAGCCGTCCGCGCGGCAGCAGTCCCCCGCCCGGGCCGTGTCCGGCGTCCTCGACATCGACACGAACGGAAGGGGACACCTGCGCCCCGGGAACTGCCTGCCCACACCCGCCGACGCCGCGGTCTCCCCCGCGCTGATCCGCCGGTACCGCCTGCGCAAGGGCGACTTCGTCGAGGGCGTGCCCGGCGACGGGCGCGCCCTGACCGATGTCACACGGATCGACCACCGCACACCCGGGGACCTGCGCGGGCGGCGCCACTTCCATGACCTGACGCCGCTGCACCCGAACGAACGGCTGCGGCTCGAACACCCCGCCGCCGGACTGGCCGGACGCGTCCTCGACCTGATCGCGCCGGTCGGCAAAGGCCAGCGCGGACTTCTCGTGGCCCCGCCCAAAACCGGCAAGACCGTCCTCCTCCAGCAGATCGCGGCCGCCGTCAGCGGCAACCATCCGGAGTGCCGGCTGATGACGCTGCTGCTCGACGAGCGGCCCGAGGAGGTCACCGACATGCGGCGCTGTGTGCGGGGCGAGATCTACGCCTCGACCTTCGACCGCCGCCCCGAACAGCACATCGCGCTCGCCGACCTGGTGATCGAGCGCGCCAAGCGGCTCGTGGAGGCCGGCGAGGACGTCGTCCTCCTCCTCGACTCCCTGACCCGGCTGTGCCGGGCGCACAACAACGCGGCCGCGTCCGGCGGCCGCATCCTCACCGGGGGTGTCGACGCGTCCGCGCTGACCGGCCCCAAGCGGTTCTTCGGTGCCGCCCGGTCGGCCGAGGAGGGCGGTTCGCTCACGATCCTCGCGACCGCTCTGGTGGAGACCGGCTCCCGGGCCGACGACTACTACTTCGAGGAGTTGAAGAGCACCGGGAACATGGAACTGCGCCTGAGCCGGGACCCGGCGTCCCGACGTGTGTTCCCGGCCGTCGACATCACTCCCTCCGGCACCCGCCGGGAAGAACTCCTGCTGGCTCCGGCCGAGTTGACGGCCGTCCACGGACTGCGGCGTGTGCTGCGGGGCCGCGACGGGCAGGGCGGCCTGGAGACCCTCCTGGAGCGCATGCGCGAGACACCGGACAACGCGACGTTCCTGCGGCGCGTCCAGCCGACCCTGCCCTCGGACTGATGGGCCCCCGCGGAGCCATCGAGCAGTCGGGAACGCGCCCCTCCCCGGTGCCGAGGGCGTGTCGATCCCGGCGCCACCGGACCCTGCGCGGGCGCGTGGGGCGTGGTCGCCGAGGACGCGGCGGACGGCGGGAGGGCAGGACACAGGAGATCATCCATCCGGGTGCTGGTGCGGGGAGTACGGCCCCGTCGTCACCGCACGGAGCATGTCCGTTTTCTACGTTGATCGAATGATCATCGGATTCTCTTCCCGGGCGGCCGTTTCGGCCGGTGCGCTCTGCGTGGCAGGGCTCCTGGCGCTGATGCCCACGGCGGCGGCCGATCCCGGCGGGGCCGAGCCCACTCCGCCGGGCGGGCCGAGGGCCGCGGCCCCCCACCCGTCGCTGCTGTACCGCCCCGGCACCCAGGTCCGCCCGCGCACCGGGGCGCCCCGCGTCCCGGAGGTCTCCGCCCTGTCCTGGCTGGTGGCCGACGCCCGTACCGGCGAGGTGCTGGCCGCCCGCAACGCCCACCGCAAGCTGCCACCGGCCAGCACCCTGAAGACCCTGTTCGCCCTCACCGTGCTGCCCGGGCTGCCGGCGGGCATCCGGCACACGGTCCGCGCGCGGGAGCTGCGGGGCATCGGTGCCGGCAGCAGCCTCGTCGGTGTCGCCGAGGGCCGTACGTACCGGATCGACGACCTGTGGCGGGGTGTCTTCCTCAACTCGGGCAACGACGCCGTGCACGTCCTGGCCGAGCTCAACGGCGGCTGGCGGCTCACCGCCGAGCGGATGCAGGCCAAGGCCCGGTCCCTCGGCGCGTTCGACACCCACGTGGTGTCACCCGATGGCTACGACGCGCCGGGCCAGGTGTCGTCGGCGTACGACCTGGCGCTCTTCGGCCGGGTGGGGCTGCGCAACCCCGACTTCGCCCGGTACTGCGCCACGGTCGAGGCCAGGTTCCCCGGCGGCGGCACCTGGTCGTACCCGATCCGCAACACCAATCGGCTGCTGAGCGGGGCCGACGGGGTGAAGCCGTACCCGGGGCTGATCGGCATCAAGAACGGCTACACCAGCAAGGCCGGCAGCACGCTCGTGGCCGCGGCGCGGCGGGACGGGCGCACCCTGGTCGTGACGGTGATGAACCCTCAGGAGGGCGGCGGGTCCGCCGTGTACGAGGAGGCGCGTTCACTGCTCGACTGGGGCTTCACGGCGTCCGGGAAGGTCCGGGCGGTGGGCTCGCTCGGCGCGCCGCCGGCCCGGGCCAGGCCGGCGACGACGCCGCCCGCCGCCGCGGCGGCGGCCGTCCCGGAGGGGCACGAGTCCGCCTGGACGGAGGCGACGCTGATCGCGGGTGCCGCCGGCACCGGCGCGGCCGTCGTGGTGCTGGTGCTGCGGCTTCCGGTCCGCAGACCCGGGCGGAACTGACCCAGCGGCAGCCACAGCAGCAGCCCCAGGGTGATCCAGGTGTAGGTGTTGCCGCCCAGGGATCCGTCGACACCGGACGCGTCGTCGAACCACAGCCACACCGCGCTGGTGCACAGTACCGCGTACAGGGCGCCCGCGACCCGCGGCCGACCCGCGCGGACCAGCGCGGCGAAGGACGGCGGCAACCACACGAGATGGTGCACCCGGGGGACCGGGCTGACGAGACAGGCCGCGAGGCCGGTCAGGGCGAACGCCGCCGCCAGGCCGACGCCGAGCAGGCCGGGCATGACGGCGTCGTTGTGGGCGCCCGCGACCAGGTGCAGCAGGACGAGCGGGTTGAGGGCGCCGAGCCACAGGGCGGCGGACGGATCGGCACCGCCGTGCCGTGCGAGGCGGTGCAGCGCGGCCGCCATCAGGGCCACGCCGGCGAGGGCGACGAGCCGCATGCGGCGGACGGCCGGAAGGGGGCGCTCCTCTCTCTGCGGGGCGGCCTGCGCGTGACCGGCCGGTGAGCACCGGCGGATGAGTTCCCACCGCGGCGGAAGTCCTACCGGCGCCAGGGCCCCGACGGACGACCTGCGGGGCCTGGTGGCGCCCACCCTCCTCGTGCTCGGGAGGACCGCGAGCCGGGAGTCGGGAAACTGAGCCTCATGCCGCGCACGCTGCTGCTGCCCGTGCTGGAGGATGCCCTCGGCTGAGAACACCCGGGGGTGTCGCCGGCGGTCAGAAGACCGACAGCCCGGTCAGGGTCGTGAAGCGGTCGAGCGCCGCCACGCCCGCCACCGAGTTGCCCCGCTCGTCCAGGCCCGGGCTCCACACGCACAGGGTGCAGCGGCCCGGAACGACCGCGATGATGCCGCCTCCCACGCCGCTCTTGCCGGGCAGGCCCACGCGGTAGGCGAACTCGCCCGCCGCGTCGTACGTACCGCAGGTCAGCATGATCGCGTTGATCTGCTTGGCCTGGCTGCGCGAGAGCAGGCGGGTGCCGTCGGCGCGGATGCCGTGCCGGGCCAGGAAGCTCGTGGCGAGGGCGAGATCGGCGCAGGAGGCGGCGATGGAGCACTGGCGGAAGTACTGCTCCAGGAGCGTGGGCACGGGGTTGTCGATGTTGCCGTACGACGCCATGAAGTGGCCGAGCGCGGCGTTGCGGTCGCCGTGGGCGGACTCGGAGGCGGCGACCTCCTTGTCGAAGGTCAGGTCCGGATTGCCGCTCTCCGCCCGCAGGAACGCCAGCAGTTCACCAGAGGCGTCACCGGTCCGGGTGTGCAGCCGGTCGGTGACGACGAGGGCGCCGGCGTTGATGAACGGGTTGCGCGGGATGCCGTTCTCGTACTCCAGCTGCACCAGGGAGTTGAAGGGGTTGCCGGAGGGCTCGCGGCTCACGTGCTCCCACAGGGCGTCGCCCTCGCGGGCCAGGTCGAGGGCGAGGGTGAACACCTTGGTGAGGGACTGCGCGGAGAAGGGCTGCCGCCAGTCCCCCACCCCGTACACGGTGCCGTCGAGGTCGGCGACGGCCATGCCGAAGCGCCGCGGGTCGCAGGCGGCGAGCGCCGGGATGTAGTCGGCGGGCCGGCCGCGGCCGGGGGTTCGCTCGATCTCCTCGGCGATGCGCTCCAGGACCGGCTGGAAGGTGGTCGACGACGTCATGATCACCATTGTCCCTCCGCCGGTCCCGGTGCGCTCCGGCAGGTCAGGCCTGGGTCCGGCCGCTGCCCGCCAGGACCTCGGGGCGCAGCAGCCCGGCGAGTGTCTCGGCGGGCAACAGGCCCTTCTCCAGGACCAGTTCCGCCACGCCCCGCCCGGTGGCCAGGGCCTCCTTGGCGATGTCGGTGGCGGCGGTGTAGCCGATGTGCGGGTTGAGGGCGGTCACCAGGCCGATGGAGTTCTCGACGCCGGCGCGCAGCGCCTCGGTGTTGGCGGTGATGCCGGACACGCAGCGCTCGGCCAGGGTCACGCACGCGTTGCGCAGGTGCGTGATGGACTCCGACAGGGAGTGCAGGATGATCGGCTCGAAGGCGTTGAGCTGGAGCTGTCCGGCCTCGGCGGCCATGGTGATGGTGACGTCGTTGCCGATCACCTCGAAGGCGACCTGGTTGACGACCTCGGGGATCACCGGGTTGACCTTGCCGGGCATGATGGACGAACCGGCCTGCACGGGCGGCAGGTTGATCTCGCCCAGGCCGGCGCGCGGGCCGGAGGACAGCAGCCGCAGGTCGTTGCAGGTCTTGGAGAGCTTGACGGCGACGCGCTTGAGCACGCCGGACATCTGCACGAAGGCACCGCAGTCCTGGGTCGCCTCGACCAGGTTGGCCGCCGTGACCAGGGGCAGCCCGGTGATGGCCGCGAGGTGGCGGCGGGCGGCCTCGGCGTATCCGGCGGGGGCGTTGAGCCCGGTGCCGATGGCGGTCGCGCCCAGGTTGATCTCGTGGATCAGATGGACGGCCTCGGCGAGGCGGGACCGGTCCTCGTCCAGCATGACGGCATAGGCCGAGAACTCCTGCCCCAGGGTCATGGGCACGGCGTCCTGCAACTGGGTACGGCCCATCTTGAGCACGTCGCGGAACTCGACGGCCTTGTGCGCGAACGTGTCCTGGAGGAGGGACATCGCGTCGAGCAGTCCGCGCACCGCGAACACCGTCGCGACCTTGACGGCGGTCGGGTAGACGTCGTTGGTGGACTGGCCGAGGTTGACGTCCTCGTTCGGGTGCAGGAACGCGTACTCACCCTTGGCGTGGCCCAGCAGTTCCAGCGCCCGGTTCGCCACGACCTCGTTGGCGTTCATGTTGGTGGAGGTGCCGGCGCCGCCCTGGACGACGTCCACGACGAACTGGTCGTGCAGCTCGCCGTCGCGGATCTCGCGGCAGGCCCCGACGATGGCGGCGGCCTTCTTGGGGTCCAGCAGGCCGAGTTCCTCGTTGGCGAGGGCGGCGGCCTCCTTGACGGCGGCGAGGGCGTCGATCAGGTGCGGGTAGGCGGAGATGGGCATGCCCGTGATGGGGAAGTTCTCCGTGGCTCGCAGGGTGTGCACACCCCAGTAGGCCTCGGCGGGAACGTCACGGTCGCCGAGCAGGTCGTGCTCGGAGCGGGTGGCGGCGGTCATGACGGTGAGGGTCCTCTTCTCTGAGGTACAGGGTGGAAGTGCCCCTGGAAGGGGCGCGGGGAACTGCGCGACCGGGCACAGCGGACCCGCAGCCGCCGGAGGGGAAGAACCGGCGGGTCGTCAGGCGCGGGCCGCACCGGCGACCGGCTCCAGCGAGCGAACGGGCCGCACACGCCCGACCTCCCGCCCACCTCCGAGCAGCGGCTCACCCGCGAACTCGGTGAGCAACTCCGGGTCGACGCCCGCCCTGGCCAACGCGGCGGCGGCCACCGGCACCCGCGCCCGGTTCGCCCCGTCGGCGATCTTCACGGCGACGGTCCGCCCGTCGGGCAGGGCGGCGACCTGGACGCCCTCGAAGCCGTCCTTGGTCAGCAGCCCCGGCACGGCCCGCATCAGCGCGGCGACGTCCCGGCCGGAGCCGGACGCCATCTCGGCGTGCCCCCGCATCGCGTCGGCGACCCGGGCCTCGGGTGTGTCCGGCGCGGCGGTGACGATCCGGGCGGTGGCCCGGGCCAGGCCGTGCAGCGAGAGGGAGAACAGGGGCGCCCCGCATCCGTCGACGGTGACCCGGGCGATGCGCTGCCCGGTGAGGTCCTCGACGATCTCGGCGACGGCCCGCTGGAGCGGGTGGCCGGGGTCGAGGTAGTCCTCCAGGGGCCAGCCGTTGAGGGTGCAGGTGTAGAGCATGGCGGCGTGCTTGCCGGAGCAGTTCTGGGCGAGCCGTGAGGGCATGCGGCCCTCGCGCACCCAGCCGTCCCGCACGACCGGGTCGAACGGCAGGTCGGGCACGTTGCGCAGGTGGTCCTCGGTGAGCCCGGCGAGTTCGAGGATGCGCCGGGTGCCGGCGAGGTGGCGTTCCTCGCCGGAGTGACTGGCGGCCGTCAGCGACAGCAGCTCACCGTCGAGCGGCAGTCCCGCCCGGACCATGGCCACGGCCTGGACGGGCTTGATCGCGGAACGGGGGTAGAAGGCGGCCTCGATATCCCCGATCTGGAGTGAGACCTCCCCGTCGGCGCCGAGGACGACGACGGAGCCGTAGTGGATGCCTTCGACGATCCCGCCGCGGACGAGGTGGGCGACGGGGGCGTGGGCGGGTTCACGGACCAGGGGTGCGGCCGCGAGGGAGCTGCTGAACATCACTGCCTGCTTCTCGTGGAGCGGTGCGTTCCTCACGCGCCGGCTCCGGTGGTGGACTTGCGCGCGATACGGCCGCGGATGGCGAACCATCCGGCGACCAGGGCCCCGGCGATCAGCGGCAGGCACAGCACGGTGGTGCGGCCCGCGCCGCCGTCGGCGTACATGAGGACCAGGACGCAGGCGAGGAATGCCAGCGTCACGATCTCGGTCCAGGGAGAGCCCGGCAGCCGGTAGCCCGGGCGGGTCAGTTCGCCCCGCTGGGTCTTCTGCCAGAAGAGGAGGTGACAGATCATGATCATGCCCCAGGTGGCGAGGATGCCGATGGCGGCGAAGTTCAGCACGATCTCGAACGCCTCGGCGGGCACGACGAAGTTGAGGCCGACGCCCAGCACGCAGATGCCGCTGGTGAGCAGGATGCCGCCGTAGGGGACCTGGCTGCGGCTCATCACCGAGGTGAACCGGGGCGCGGATCCGGCCATGGCCATGGAGCGCAGGATGCGGCCGGTGGAGTACAGGCCGGAGTTGAGGGAGGACATCGCGGCGGTGAGGACGACCAGGTTCATCACGCCGCCGGCGGCCGGGACGCCGATGTTGGACAGCACCGTCACGAAGGGGCTCTCACCGGCGGTGTACTTGTTCCAGGGCAGCAGCATCGACAGCAGCACGACCGAGCCGACGTAGAACAAGGCGACACGCCACATGATCGAGTTGATCGCCTTCGGCATGATCTTCTCGGGGTTCTCGGTCTCGCCGGCCGCGACGCCGACCAGCTCGACGGAGGCGTAGGCGAAGACGACGCCCTGGATGATCAGCAGCATGGGCAGCAGGCCGTGCGGGAAGACGCCGCCGCTGTCGCCGATCAGGGACGGGCCCGGGGTGTGGCCGTCGACGGGGTGCTGGGTGACCAGCAGGAAGATGCCGATGCACATGAAGACGACCAGGGCGCCGACCTTGACGATGGCGAACCAGAACTCCAGCTCGCCGAAGATCTTCACCGAGATCAGGTTCACGGTGAGCACCACGGCGAGGGCGATCAGCGCGATGACCCACTGGGGTACGTCGGAGAACATGCCCCAGTAGTGGGTGTAGGTGGCGACGGCGGTGATGTCGGCGATGCCGGTGGTGGCCCAGTTGAGGAAGTACATCCAGCCCGCGGTGTAGGCACCCTTCTCCCCCATGAACTCGCGGGCGTAGGAGACGAAGGCGCCGGAGGAGGGCCGGTAGAGCACGAGTTCACCGAGGGCGCGCACGACGAGGAAGGCGAAGAGGCCGCAGACCGCGTAGGCGATGAACAGGGAGGGGCCGGCTTCGGCGAGGCGGCCCCCTGCGCCGAGGAAGAGGCCGGTGCCGATGGCTCCGCCGATGGCGATCATGTTGACGTGCCGGGACTTCAGGGACTTGCTGTAGCCCGCGTCTCCGGCGTCGACATGGATGGAACGTTTCTGCACATCGTCGTGCAGGGCCTGCTCGCTCACGCCTCGGTTCCGCCTTCCGTGGGGGTGTCCGCGTGCGACGCGCGCACGATGTCGGTGAGGGTCGTCTCGACGCGGTCGAGGTGGTGGGCCATGGCCTCCACCGCGTCGTTCTCGGAACCGTCGACCAGGGCCTCGACGATCGCCCGGTGCTCGCGGTTGGACTGCTCGCGGCGACCGCCCAGCTCGTTGAGGAAGGCGGACTGGCGGGCCAGCGCGTCCCGGATCTCCTCGATGACCCGGCGGAAGACCGGGTTCTGGGCCGCCTCGGCGACGGCGAGGTGGAACAGCGTGTCCATGGCCACCCACGCCGTGGTGTCCGTCTCCCGCTCCATGCGGTCGAGCAGGTGGGCGAGATGGTCGAGGTTCTCCGGGGTGCGGCGCCGGGCCGCGTACCCGGCGACCGGGATCTCGACGTGGCGGCGCACCTCCAGCAGGTCGCTGGCCGCGTAGTCACCGAAGGTGGGGTCCTCGACCGTGCTGGCCACCACGAAGGTGCCCTTCCCGGTCCGGGACACGGTCAGGCCCATGGTCTGCAGGGCCCGCAGCGCCTCGCGCAGCACCGGCCGGGAGACCTCCAGAGCGCGGCACAGCTCCGCCTCGGAGGGGAGCTTGTCGCCGATGGCGTACTCGCCCCGTTCGATGGCGCCGCGCAGGTGCGCCAGCACCGCCTCCATGGCGCTGATGCGCCGCACGGGCTGTCCGGCTGTCCGGCTGTCTGACAGGTTCACGGGAGAGATACTCCGGGCGGCGGCTTGTGCTGTCAAGGGCGGACGCGCCCCGAAGGGGCGCGGGGAAGTGCGCGACGGGCCGCGACGGCGCCGCAGACAGCCCACGGCGCCTCCCGGCAGACCTCTCAGCTGTGCAGCACACCCGCTCCGAGCAGGCCGAACAGCAGCACTCCCACCAGGGTCCGGTAGATCACGAAGGCGTTGAAGGAGTGCTTGGCGACGAACTTCAGCAGCCAGGCGATGGAGGCGTAGGCCACGACGAACGACACGGCCGTGCCGACGGCGAGCGGAGCCGCACCCACCCCGGCGCCCAGGGCGTCCTTCAGTTCGTAGAGGCCCGCACCGGTCAGGGCGGGGATGCCCAGGAAGAAGGAGAGCCGGGTGGCGGCGACGCGGTCCAGGTCGAGGATGAGCGCGGTGGACATGGTGGCGCCGGAGCGGGAGAAGCCGGGGAAGAGCAGGGCGAGGATCTGGGAGCTGCCGACCAGCATCGCGTCCTTGAACGAGGTGTCGTCCTCGCCGCGCTTGTGCCGGCCCATCTGGTCCGCCGCCCACATCACCCCGCTGCCGACGATCAGCGAACCGGCCACCACCCACAGCGAGGCGAGCGGCCCTTCGATGAGCGGCTTGGCGGCGAGTCCGACGACGACGATCGGGATGGTCGCGTAGATCACCCACCAGGCGAACCTGTAGTCGTGGTGGTACCGCTCCTCGCGGTCGCGCAGCCCCCGCCCCCACGCGGAGACGATCCGCACGATGTCCTTGAAGAAGTACACGAGCACCGCGGCGATCGCGCCGACCTGGATGACGGCCGAGAACCCGACCACGGCGCTGTCGTCGACGGGGATGCCCATCAGCCCCTCGACGATCTTCAGATGGCCGGTGGAGGAGACGGGCAGGAACTCGGTCACCCCCTCGACGGCTCCGAGGACGACGGCCTGACCGACGCTGATGACGCTCATGGGATCCAGTTCTGCTCGAGGGAGGCGGGGGGCGCAGCGCAATGTCCTACTACACGCGGGTGAGGACGGCTCTCACGTGCGCGTGGCGCGCTCCTGCCCCACCCCACCCCTCGCGGACCCCTCACATGCGCACGAGCGCCGCCCCCGCGAACGCCGCCCCGACGCCGGCCACCACACTGGCCGCCACGTTGACGGCGGCCTGGCGTCGGGCCCCGGTCTCCGCCAGCCGCAGCGTCTCGTAGGAGAACGTCGAATAGGTCGTCAGCGCCCCGCACAGGCCGGTGCCGAGCAGCAGTTGCAGGTGGGTGGCGGCTCCGGTGAGCAGGCCGAGGACCAGCGAGCCGGTGACGTTCACCGTGAAGGTGCCCCAGGGGAAGACCGAGTCGTGCCGCGCCTGGACCGCCCGGTCGGTGAGGTAGCGCAGCGGGGCGCCGACCAGTGCGCCGCCGACGACCAGTAGCCAGTTCACAACGGCTTCTTACCCTTCGTGTCCGTGGTGCCGGGCGTGCCGTCCCGGCCGGAGTACCGGATGACCTCGCAGTCGTCGAGGGTCACCAGTCCCTCGGTGACCAGTTCGTCGAGCTGCGGCAGGAAGGCCCGGACGCGTGGCTCGGCGTCGACGATCACCACGGCGATCGGCAGGTCCTCGCTCAGGGACAGCAACCGCGAGGTGTGGATCAGGGAGGACGCGCCGAAGCCCTCGATGCCGCGGAAGACGCTGGCACCCGCGAGGCCCGCCGTGTGGGCCCGGTGGACGATCTCCGAGTACAGGGGCTTGTGGTGCCAGGTGTCGCTCTCGCCGATGAAGACGGTCAGGCGCAGGGCCCTGCCGGTCGGTCTCGTCATCGTCGCCTTCCTTTCAGGACGCGGCGGGTCGCTCCGGCCGCGAGCCATACCGCTGTGAGCGCCGCGAGGGGGGTCGCTGTGAGGTAGGCCAGACCGATGCCGACACGGCCGCCGTCGATGAGTGTCCGGACGTCGACGGCGTACGTCGAGAAGGTCGTGAAACCGCCGAGGACGCCGGTGCCGAAGAAGGGGCGGACGAGGGGGTGGGCGGTCCGGATCTCGGTGACGACCACCATGAACACGCCGATCACCGCGCAGCCGGCGATGTTGACGCAGAGGGTCCACCAGGGGAAGCCGTCCGGGGGCGGGGGCCAGAGGAGGGAGGCGGCGTACCGGGCGGCCGCGCCCACTCCCCCGCCGAGCGACACGACCGCGAGGACGGGTGCCTGGGCGCGCCAGGAAGACTGTCGCGGGGTGGTGGAGGCCTGCACACGGAGGCTCTCGGGGGATGTCATGGGGAGGTGTCTCCTACTCGCCGAGCCCGGGTTCGTACGGGCGCGTGCCGTCGCAAGTAGGGACCGTTGGCGGCGTCGCTGCCGCGGTTCGGGTACGGCGGGCCCCACCGCCGCGCCGCGAGGGGCCGCGGCCGGAGTTCAGGTTAACCCCGGGTGCGGGGTGGGGTCACTCCGAGGCGGGTGGTGGAGGTCACCTCGGGGTGGGCGGTGGACGTCACGTCCGGGTGGGTGCTTCGCAGACCGCCACGCCCCGCTCCCAGACGCTGCCCAGGATCAGGTGCCCGCCCGCTTCGCAGACGCTGGTGGGCATGCGTTGACTTGCACCTCGCCCTGGAGGGCGAGGATTCTGGCCTTCCCGACCGCATCGTGTGCCGCTACGTGGCACAGGATGCGGTCGGGAATCCATGGCTTCCTGTTTCTTCGCGCTGTGCCGGGATTGCTCCAGGTCTTACCGGCGCTCCGCAGGCCGATACCGCCGGTCCGGCGGCCGTCTTCACGTTGATCGCGGCGTTGATGTCCCGGTCGTGGACGGTGCCGCAGGCGGCGCAGGTCCATTCCCTCACGTCGAGGGGTTTGGGCCCGTCTTTGACGCCGCAGGTGGAGCAGGTCTGACTGGTCGGCTCGAGCCGGCCGATCTTGATCAGGATCCGTCCGTACCGCTCCGCCTTGTACCGGAGCATGTTGATGAATGAGGCCCAGCCGGCGTCGTGGACGGACTTGGCCAACCTGGTGCGTGCCAGTCCCGTCACCGACAGGTCCTCCACGGCGATCCTTTGGTTTTCGGAGATCAGCTTCGTGGACAGTTGGTGGTGGAACTCATGGCGGGCATCGGTGACCTTGGCGTGGGCACGAGCGACCTTGACCCGGGCCTTGGCGCGGTTGTTCGACCCTTTCTGTTTGCGGGACAGTTCCCGCTGAGCCTTCTTCAGCTTCTTCTCCGCGCGGCGCAGAAACCGTGGGGAGTCGATCTTCGTGCCGTCGGACAGGACGGCGAAGTGGGTGAGGCCGAGGTCGATGCCGATGGTGCGGTCGGTGGCGGGCATCCGCTCGGCATCCGCCTGTGGGTCGGTGTCGATGACGAAGGAGGCGAAGTAACGCCCGGCACCGTCCTTGACCACGGTGACCGAGGTGGGGGTGGCGGGCAGGTGCGGGACCACTTCACCTTCACCGCCCCGATCTTGGGCAGGTTCAGTCGGCCGCTCTCGGTGAAAGACCAGCGGGCGTTGGCGGTGAAGCGGATCGACTGGCGGGTGTCCTTGCGGGACTTGAATCGGGGCGCACCCAGTTTCGGGCCCTTGCGGGTGCCCTTGAGGGAGGCGAAGAAGTTGCGGTACGCGCTCTCGGCGTCGCGCAGGGACTGCTGCAGGACGACCGCGGAGACCTCGCCCAGCCAGGAGCGTGAGGTGGTCTGCTTCGCCTGGGTGATCAGGCGGGTGGACAGCTCGCCGATCGTCGGGAACGGCTGCCGGGCCTTGCGGGCGTCCTCACGGGCACGCACCGCGTCGTTGTCGGGTAGCTGGGACGCATTACTGCGTCCCAGCCCCCTCAGAACCGTACGTGCCACTCGTCGCGGCATACGGCTCAAGCAGAGCCATAGGGCGTCTTCCTTTTACGTCCGGTCCTCCTGTCCTCGGCCTCGTGGTGCTGCCGATGACAGTCCGCGTGTACGAGCCGGAGATTGTTCAACGAGTCCCCGCCCCCATCCCGTCAGTACACGAAGTGGTGTTTGTGCAACGTCTTCGCTACGGCTTCGAACCATTCGATCCACGCACGTGGGTCGTCGGGTTCGTATTCCGCCCCGGTGATCAGGGTCGTGCCACAGAGCGGGCACAGCCCTCGCTGGCGGTATGCCAACTGGATACTGGTCTTCCCCATGACAGGAGGCGCCTTCTTGCGGCGCCGTTTCGCCCAGTAGTCCTGGAGCGCGGGATCGTCAGGAGACGCGCCCGCTCTGACCATGACGTGCCGGACGATCGGGGTCCAGGAGAACTTGGGGAGATAGGTCCCGGTATCCCGGTCCCCAAACACCCACTTGTCATTTCTGGACTTGTTGAACATACCGAAATACCTTCTGACCGCCCAGGTATTCGGCTTGTTGGGGTGCGCGCGTCTGGCCCACTTGTAGGTGAGTCTCCACGTGTAGTCGTCCAGCGCACTGAACACCGCGCTGGACACCACCCCCCGGTAGTATGTCGCCCACCCCCGCACAATTGGCGTGAGTTTCCTTACTACGGCTGCGGAGTTGGCTCCGTGTAGTGCCTTCACCTCTGTCCGCAGCCGCTCCCGGATTCTCCTGACCGCGTCCTTGCTCGGTTGAATAATGCATTTACCGTCACGAGCCCTGCGGACGTTGAAGCCGAGGAAGTCGAAACCCTCATCCACGTGCACGATTCGGGTCTTCTCTTCATTGAAGTGAAGACCTCTTGGCTTCAACCACTCCGTCAGTTCTCGCCTGGATTTCTCCGCCTTCTCTCGTGAGTGCGTGAGGACGACAAAGTCGTCTGCGTACCGAATAAGGACTGGGGTCGCCGGCTTCGTCCCCGGTCTCCCGTGGGACACATACCATTCGACTCCTGCGGCGCTCTCCATCCCATGAAGTGCGATGTTCAGCAGAAGAGGGCTGATCACCCCGCCTTGCGGAGTGCCCTCAGTAGTCGGAGCCCACTTTCCCTGCTCCAGCACCCCCGCCTTCAGCCAGCTTCGAATGGCCTCCCTGCCCGGGAAGTCTCCGATGGCCTGCATCAGGTGGTCGTGATGAATTCGGTCGAAGGCTGCCGACAGATCCGCGTCCAACACCCACCGCCGGTGGGTGAGCGGCCCTTTAACCATCTGAAAAATACTCTCGATGGCGTCGTGACAGCCTCTCCCCGGCCGGAAGCCGAAGGATCTGAACTCGAACCGAGCTTCCCATTCAGGTTCCAGCGCATTCTTGACCCGCGCCTGGTGGACGCGATCTTTGATTACTGGAATCCCAAGAGGACGCCGCTTCCCATTACTCTTCGGGATATACACCCGCTTGACCGGGTCAGGTCGACGGTTCCCTCCGCTCTGGATCTCCTGGGCGAGTAAACCCCGCCCCTTTGGAGTCAGAACAACTTCGCCGTCGATGCCTGCGGTCTTGCGGCCGGTGCTCTGCTGGGTGACGCGTCGCACGCTTACCAGCGTGTTGCTCCGCGACCGCAGCATGAGTTTTTGCAGGTTTCGGACCTTCTTCTGGTCCCCCTCCTGCGACGCCTTGAAGATCCGTTGGCGGAGTCGCCGTACGTTCCCTTCCTCGGAGGCCCAGTCAATACTGTGCCAGTCGAGGCCGGGATCGCCCTCAGGTCCGTTCACCGTCTCTGGTGAGACAGTGCCTAACTTGCCCATCGGCGCGGGTTCCTCCCTTCCTTAGCTCCAAGCTCTACCCGGTCCACGTCAGCTCCCTTTCGGGCCGGGCGTCTGCCCGTATCCGGCGGGTTATCTACGCCACCTCAGAGCCGATGACGCGCTTCCCCTGGCCTTTCGGCCTGCCGGCTTTCGCTTCTTGGACCATCCTGTTCCCGCCGCAGCATCGTCTTCCCTTGCGGGTCGCCTACTGCGCAGCAGACCGCGACGGGGTTTCCGTGTTCCGCACCGTCAAGATGCGGCTGGTGAGGGTGCCTCCTATATCCCGGGCTCAGTGGTGTCTGTGTAACTCCCCCGTATACTGTGGGGATTTCACTCGGCGGCCTTCCCCGCCTGGAGCCTATTTCGGCCGGTGTCGCAATCCGCCTTTCCGGCCTTCCGCGTCACGAGACATCGTCGGAGATTCACTTCCGTTCACCCTGCCCAGCCTTCCCCTCGCCTGTTCCTCCCGGGCGGTCCGGGAGCCCTTGGGCTTTTCGGCCCGGCTTCGCACCTCGCCGTTACCAGCAACGCACGCGGGCCTGGGGACTGACCTTAGACACCGGTCAGAGGGCTGCCTCTATATTCATCTCTGTTGGGCAGTCCCACTTGGACGGTGCGACTTCACGTCGCACGAACACGACGCGGGCGCACCCGAACGCTTTGGCCAGCGCGGTGCGCTGGCCGGGGTCCGGGTACAGCCTGAAGGCGTACCTGAGCTGCATGACGGCCACGCTACATACTTGGGTGATGAACGAGACGCGGGAGATCAGAACTGGTCGGCACTGTGCTTTCGTGAAAACGGCGAGACCAATCACGTCCACCTCCTGGTGAACTTCCCGCCCAAGGTCGCCGTCACCAAGTTGGTCAACTTCCGTAAGGGGTCCTTTCACTATGAGCGTCCGATCAGGGCACGTGGTCTGGTGCCGTGCATCGCAAGGCGCCGGGAAGCCCTCGTAGCGGAGCTACTAGGGCGTTTCGGCAACGCGGCGAGGTGCGGTGCACGGCCGCGCGACCCGGACGGACATAGTGAAAGGACCCCTAAGTACCGCTGTACCGGGACGCCTGCCGGTCCTTGGCGCCTACCAGCCCTTCTCGAACATCCGGGCCACGTCGGCGATGCGCAGGTCGTCGCGGTGGTAGTGCACGCGGCCCGCGGCCCTGCTGGTGCGCAGCATGCCGGTGGCCTCCAGCAGCCGGAGATGGGTGGCGGCGGCGGGACGCGGGATCGAGAACCGCTTGGCGACGGCGTCCGCGGTGACACCGTCGGCCGCACGAGCGGGTTCCTTCAGCCAGGCCAGGATCCGGAGCCGCGTCTCGTCCGTGGGAGTCCTCAGCATGTCGTGCCCCTGCCTCGCGCTTCGCCCTCTCACCGCGTCTTCCCACTGTCTCGCGGTCGATGCCGCCGCGTCCGGGACTCGGCGTCGTTGACCGATACCCGACTGCCCCGGCGAGGGGGCGGAGTTCGCACGCGAACGCGACCCGAGGGGAGGGGCCCCGGAGAGCGGGCTCCTCCCCCGCGCGCTCAGCGGTGGCGGAACCAGGACATCGAGGACAGCGCCCGGTCGTCGTAGCCGAACAGCGCCTGGTTCTCCCAGCCGTTGCCGGAGGCGGCGTCGGTCGGGTCCCAGCCGTTGCCGGGAACCGCGGTCCAGGTCGCCTCCCAGTAGAAGATGCCCAGGCCACGGCCGTTCGGGACGGCCTCCACGATGCTCGCCATGTCGTTCATCCACCGGGTCTGGCCGGCCACGCTCGCCGGGTAGCCGGGGACCAGTTCGCCGCCGGTGTCGATGATGTTCTCGTGCGCGTCCTCGCTGTCGAGGCGGAACGGGTAGGCGGTCTCGGCGACGAAGACCGGCTTGCCGTAGCGGGCGGCCGCGTCGTCGAGGGTCGTCTGGAAGTCGGCCAGGCTGCCGTGCCAGTAGCCGTAGAACGACAGGCCGATGGCGTCGAACCTCACACCGTGGGAGCGTGCGCTGTCGAACCACCGGCGGGTGCCCTCCAGGTCACCGCCCTCGGCGAGGTGCAGGGCCACGGTGGTGGTGGGGCTCACCGCCTTGACCGCGTCGTACCCGGAGTTGAGCAGACCGGCCAGTTTCGTCCAGTTCGAGGTGGATCCCTCGTTCCAGAGCATGCCGCCGTTGATCTCGTTGCCGACCTGGACCATGTCGGCGGTGGTGCCCTGCGCCTTCAGGGCGTTCAGTACGTCGTACGTGTGGTGGTACACGTCCGTCTTCAGTTGACCGTAGGAGTGTCCGGCCCAGGCGGCGGGCTTGTCCTGGCGTCCCGGGTCGGCCCAGAAGTCCGAGTAGTGGAAGTCGACCAGCAGCTTCATGCCCTGGGCCTTGATCCGCTTGGCCGTGGCCAGGACACGGGCCTTGTTGTGGTAGCCGTCGGCCGGGTTCACCCAGACCTTGAGGCGGGCGTAGTTCATGCCGTTCGACTTGAGGACGGCCAGGGGGTCGCCGGCGGTGCCCGAGCTGTCGCGGTAGACGCCGCCCTTGGCCTCGCTCTTGGCCAGGGACGAGATGTCGGCACCCTTGATCGACGTACCGGACGTGCCGGACGTGAAGGTCAGGTCGTCGACATTGATCCAGTTGCCCGCGTTCGCGTCACTGTTGACGCTGATCGTGCACTGGTTGCCGGTCACCCGGACCGGCACCACGATCCGGATCCACCCACTGGCCGAGACCGGCAGATCGGTGCGCTGCTCGACGCCGCCGCAGTTCTTCAGCGCGATGAAGGCGGACTTCTGCCCGCCGCCGGAGCGCACCCAGGCGGTGAGCTTGTAGTTCCCGTTGGCGAGTGCGGACAGGTACTGGTACGTCTCCACCCGGTAGGCCGACGAGGCCCAGTGGCTGAGGCGGTGGCTGCCGCCGTGGCCGCCGGACTCGGTGAACGAGGCGCCGGTGTCGCCGTATTCGGACCAGCCGCTCGGGGTGGCGGCGCCCGCGCCGCCGGCTTCGAAACCGCCGTTGGTCAGCGTGCTCGCGGCCTGTGCCGAGGTGGCGGGCAGGGCGGTGAGGGCGAGGCCCGCGGCGAGCGGGAGCAGCAGGGCCCTGAGCGTGCGTCTGGGATGGAACATGGTCGTCCGTCGTCCCTTCGACGTGGGGATGGGGGAGTTCCTCTCACCCGGTGGGCGGGTGAGGACCCTCCGCCCGCGGCTCGTGGCTCGCGCGGGCGGAGGGAGTCGGTTCAGCCGTCGAGCCGGACGACCCGGACGGCTCCGGCCGGGACCGCCAGGCGGCCGGCGGCGCGTTCACCGGTCAGCAGCTCGGTGCCGGGCGTCTCCAGGGGCACCTTGGCGTCCGAGCCGGTGTGGTTGACGGCGAACAGGTAGGTGCCCGACTCGCCGGTGCGGCGGACCACTTCAACGTCACGGGGCAGCTCGGTGCGCGGACCGAGCCGCGCGTCCTCGCTCGCCCGGCCGAGCAGTGTGTCGAGGCCGTCGGCACCCAGCCGGGTGGAGACGTACCAGGCGGTGCCCTCGCCGAGGCGGTGCCGGGTCACCGCGGGCAGGCCGGCGGTGAGGCCGTCGGCGTAGGTCAGGACGGTCTCGGCGCCGCGCGGCACCACGAACTCCGTCCACACGTCGGCGGACAGCTCGGTTCCGTCGGGGCCGGTGACGCGTACCCGTTCGCCGGGCAGCAATGGCGAGAACTCCTCGACGGTGAGGCCGAGAACGTCCCGCAGCGGGCCCGGGTAGGCGCCCTCGTGGACGGCGTCGTGTTCGTCGACGATGCCGGAGAAGCAGGAGACGACCAGCGTGCCGCCGTTCTCGACGTACGAGGTCAGGTTGCGTCCGGCCGCCTTTGTCATCAGGTACAGGGCCGGTACGACGACCAGGGGATACCGCGACAGGTCGGCTTCGGGGTGGGCGAAGTCGACGGTGAGGTGACGGTCGTACAGAGCCTCGTAGAAGGCGTCGGCGCGCTCGCGGGCGTCGTGGTCGACGCTGGGGCGCCAGTCCAGGCTCTGCGCCCACCAGGAGTGCCAGTCCCACAGCACGGCCACGTCGGCCTGCGTGCGGGAGCCGCGGATCTCGCTCAACGCCTGGACGGAGGCGCCGAGTTCGACGACCTCGCGCCACACCCGGGTGCCGGTGCCGCCGTGCGGGACCATCGCCGAGTGGAACTTCTCGGCGCCGCGCCGGGACTGGCGCCACTGGAAGAACAGGGCGCCCTCGGAGCCGCGGGCCACGTGCGCGAGGGAGTTGCGGGCCATCTGGCCGGGGGCCTTGGCGGGGTTGCGCGGTTGCCAGTTGACGCCCGAGGTGGAGTGCTCCAGCAGCAGCCAGGGCGCGCCGCCCGCGACGGAACGGGTGAGGTCCGCGGCCATGGCCAGGTTGACGTGGGTGCGCCGGCCGTCGGTGATCAGGTAGTGGTCGTTGGTGACGAGGTCGACCTCGCGGCCCCAGGCCCAGTAGTCGACCGAGTCGCACTGACTGAGCGCCGTCATGAAGTTGGTGGTGACCGGGACGCCCGTTGAGAGGCGGTGCAGGATGTCCCGCTCGCTGACGAAGTTCTCGCGCATGGTGGCGTCGGCGAACCGCTTGTAGTCCAGCGCCTGGCCCGGGTTGACGGCCGCGGGGGTGAGCCGGGGCGGCTCGATGTCCTCGAAGTCACCGTAGCGCTGGCCCCAGAAGGCCGTGCCCCAGGCCTCGTTGACCGCGTCGACCGTGCCGTACGTGGCCGCGAGCCAGCGGCGGAAGTGGGCGGCGCAGGAGTCGCAGTAGCAGGCCGATACGGGGACGCCGTACTCGTTGTGCACGTGCCACATCGCCAGCGCCGGGTGGTCGCCGTAACGCTCGGCGAGCCGGTGCGTGATGGAGGCCGCGGCAGCGCGGTAGTCGGTGTTGCTGTGGCAGATGGCGGCGCGGGAGCCGAACGCGTAGCGCACGCCCTCGGCGGTCACCGGCAGTGCTTCGGGGTGGGCCCGGTAGAACCAGACGGGCGGCACGACGGTGGGGGTGCCGAGGTCGACGCGGATGCCGTGCTCGTGCAGCAGGTCCAGGAGCCGGTCCATCCAGCCGAAATCGTACCTGCCCGGTGAGGGCTCCAGCAGCGCCCAGGAGAAAATCCCGACGCTCACCAGGGTGACGCCGGCCTCCCGCATCAGCCGGACGTCGTCCTGCCAGACACTTTCCGGCCACTGCTCGGGGTTGTAGTCCCCACCGAAGGCGAGCCTGGTGAGGCCCCTGGGGGTGGTCTCCGGCATGGATGGTCTCCCGGTGGATCGATTGAATGGGAACGTACACACACGCCGAGGTGGCGCGGAGCCCCACATAACCGCACAGCAACAACCATTGACAAGCGTCCTGGATGTTTCTCTACTGTGAACGCTCACAGAAGCATGGCAGGGTCCGCGCAGCAGGCGAGGACCCCAGGTCAGGGGAGAGATCCATGCCGTACACGAAGCGCCACCGCCTCGTGACAACCGCCGTCGCCGTCGCGCTCGGCGCCACCGCCCTCGCCGCCTGCGGCTCCGGGAACGGGGACAGCGAGACCGAGTCCGGACCGGTCTCGCTGACCTACTGGACCTGGACGCCCGGCATGGACAAGGTCGTGGACCTGTGGAACAAGGGGCCGGGCAAGAAGAACCGGATCACCGTCACGGTGAAGAAGCAGGCCTCCGGTGACACACTCGTCACCAAGATCCTCACCGCGCACAAGGCGGGCAAGGCACCCGACCTGGTGCAGGCCGAGTACCAGGCTCTGCCCACCCTGGTCAGCAATGACGCGCTCGCGGACATATCCGGCGACGTGGGTGACGCGAAGAGCAGCTTCGCCGACGGGGTCTGGCAGCAGACGACACTGGGCACGGACGCGGTCTACGCCGTCCCGCAGGACATCGGGCCGATGATGTTCTACTACCGCGCGGACCTGTTCGAGAAGTACGGCCTCGCCGTGCCCACGACCTGGGACGAGTTCGCGCGGACGGCCCGCGAGCTGAAGAAGGCGGCCCCGGACAAGGACCTGACCACCTTCTCCGCCGGCGACTCCGGTCTCTTCGCCGGCCTCGCCCAGCAGGCGGGCGCGAAGTGGTGGACGACCTCCGGCGATCAGTGGAAGGTCTCCATCAACGACGCGGCGACGCGGAAGGTCGCGAAGTTCTGGGGCGCCCTGGTGAAGGAGGGCGCCATCGACAACCAGCCGATGTACACCCCGGCCTGGAACAAGGCGCTCAACACCGGCAAGCAGATCGCCTGGGTCAGCGCCGTGTGGGCACCGGGCACACTCACCACCGCCGCGCCCGACACCAAGGGCAAGTGGGCCATGGCCCCGCTCCCCCAGTGGTCCGCGAGCGAGAACCGCACCGGCAGCTGGGGCGGCTCCTCCACCGGCGTCACCACCGACTCCGAGCACCGGGAGGCCGCCGCCGAGTTCGCCACCTGGCTCAACACCGACGGCGAGGCCCTGAACGCGCTGGCCAAGGAGAGCGGCATCTACCCGGCCGCCACCAACGCCCAGACCAGCGGCGCCTTCCTCAAGCCGCCGGCCTACTTCTCGCACCAGGCCGACTTCTACAAGAAGGCCGCCGGCATCGCGGAGACCACCGCTCCCTCCGCCTGGGGCCCGAACGTCAACGTCGCCTACACGGCCTTCAAGGACGCCTTCGGCGCCGCCGCGAAGAACAAGTCCGACTTCGTCACCGCTCTGCACACCATGCAGGACGACACCGTCGCCGATCTGAAGAAGCAGGGCTTCGGGGTCGCGCGGTGAAAGGCACGGCACGCCGGCGGTCGTACGGGGTCAAAGGGGCCCCGTACGACCACCCTCCCACCACCCCCCTCGAACGAGCACGAAGCGCCCCCTATGTCTTCCTTCTCCCCGCGACGATCTTGTTCGCCCTGTTCTTCGCCCTCCCCATCGGTTACGCGCTCTGGCTGAGCCTCCGCAAGGTGCGGGTCTCGGGCCTGGGCCTCGGCTCGGGCGCCCGCAGAGAGGTCTGGGCCGGTCTGGAGAACTACACCGACGCCCTCTCCGACAGCGAACTGCTGCACGGCGCCCTGCGCGTGCTCGGTTACGGGTGCGTCGTCGTGCCCGTCATGCTCGGCCTGGCCCTGCTGTTCGCCCTGATGCTCGACTCGGAGAAGGTGCGGCTCGCACCCGTCACGCGGCTCGCGATCTTCCTGCCGTACGCCATCCCCGGTGTGGTGGCGGCGCTGCTGTGGGGCTTTCTCTACCTGCCGGACGTCAGCCCCTTCTACTTCGTCCTCGACAAGCTCGGGATGCCGCAGCCGGACCTGCTGGACGGCGGGCCGCTGTACCTGGCCCTGTCCAACATCGCGGTCTGGGGCGGCACGGGCTTCAACATGATCGTCATCTACACCTCGCTGCGGGCGATCCCGGCGGAGGTGTACGAGGCGGCGAAACTGGACGGCGCCACCCCGCGCCAGATCGCCCTGCGCATCAAGATCCCGATGGTGGCCCCCTCGCTGGTGCTGACCTTCTTCTTCTCGATCATCGCGACGCTCCAGGTGTTCAACGAGCCGACCACCCTCAAGCCGCTCACCAACTCCGTGTCCACCACGTGGAGTCCACTGATGAAGGTGTACCGGGACGCCTTCGGCGAGGGTGACATCCACGGAGCCGCGGCGCAGGCCGTGATCATCGCCTTCGCCACGCTCCTCCTCTCCTTCGGCTTCCTGCGGGCCGCGAACCGTCGTCAGAAGCAGGAGGCCGCTCGATGAGCTCCCTCGCCGTCCCCCAGGCCGAGCCGCGAGCGGGCAGCACGCCCGGCGCCGCCCGGGAACGCCCGCCGCTGCGCCGCAGGATCGCCCTGGTTCCCACGGTCACGCTGCTGCTCGGCGCGCTCTATTGTCTGCTGCCGGTGGCCTGGGTGGTCATCGCCGCCACCAAGTCCGGGCGTGAGCTGTTCTCCACCTTCACGTTCCTGCCGGGCACGGGCTTCGCCGGCAACCTCCGGGACCTCAACGCCTATCGCGACGGCGTCTACTGGCAGTGGATGGGCAACTCCGCGCTGTACGCCGGTCTCGGGGCCCTGCTGTCGGCGTGCGTGTCGGCGGTGAGCGGCTACGCGCTCGCGATCTACCGTTTCCGGGGCCGCGAGACGCTCTTCAACGTGCTGCTCGCGGGGGTGCTGATGCCTCCGGTGATCCTCGCCGTCCCGCAGTACCTGCTGCTGGCGAAGGCGGACCTCACCGACTCCTATCTGTCCGTCCTGCTGCCGCAGATCCTCTCCCCGTACGGCGTCTACCTCGCGCGGATCTACGCCGCCGCCGCGGTGCCCGCCGATGTGGTCGAGGCGGGACGCATGGACGGGGCGAGCGAGTGGCGGATCTTCACGCGCATCGCGCTGCCGATGATGATCCCGGGCATGGTGACGGTGTTCCTGTTCCAGTTCGTGGCGATCTGGAACAACTTCCTGCTCCCCTACATCATGCTCAGCGACGACGAGAAGTTCCCGATCACGCTGGGCCTGTTCACCTTGCTGGAGCAGGGCGCCAACACCCCGGCGCTGTACACCCTGGTGATCACGGGCGCGCTCCTCGCGGTGCTCCCGCTGGTCGTCCTCTTCCTGGTCGTCCAGCGGTTCTGGAGTCTGGATCTGCTCTCCGGAGCCGTAAAGTCATGACCATGAACGCTGCGGGAGGCAGGCGCAGGCCGCCCACGATCCACGATGTGGCGCGCGAGGCGGGAGTCTCGCGCGGCACCGTCTCGCGCGTGCTCAACGGCGGCCACTACGTCAGCCCGGCCGCCCAGGAGGCGGTCAACGCGGCCATCCGCAGAACGGGTTACGTGGTCAACCGGCACGCCCGCTCCCTGATCACCGGGCGCTCCGACTCGGTCGGTTTCCTGCTCACGGAGCCGCAGGAGCGGTTCTTCGAGGACCCGAACTTCAATGTGCTGCTGCGCGGGTGCACCCAGGCGCTCGCCGCGCACGACATTCCGCTGCTGCTGATGCTGGCGGGCACCGAGGACGAACGGCGGCGGATCACGCGCTACATCACCGCCGGGCATGTCGACGGGGTGCTGCTGGTCTCCAGCCACTCCGGCGATCCGGTCGCCGAGCGGTTGCGCGAGGCGGGGGTGCCGCTGGTCGCGTGCGGGAAGCCGATCGGGCTGGCGTCCAAGGTGAGTTATGTGGCGGCCGACGACCGTGACGGGGCCCGCGACATGGTGCGCCACCTGCTGTCGCTCGGACGGCGCCGGGTGGGCACGGTGACCGGTCCGCTGGACACTCCCGGTGGGGTCGAGCGGCTCGCCGGCTACAAGGAGGTGCTCGCGGAGGCGGGCCTGGAGTTCGAGAAGCGGCTGGTCGTCTCCGGCGACTACAGCCGGGCGAGCGGCGAGGCGGGCGCCGAGCGGCTGCTGGCGCAGGCCCCCGACGTCGACGCGGTGTTCGTGGCGTCCGACCTCATGGCGCAGGGCGTGCTCGCGGCCCTGCGGCGGGCCGGGCGGCGGGTGCCGCAGGACGTGGCGGTCGGCGGCTTCGACGACTCCCCGGCGGCCGTGGCCACCAGCCCCGAGCTGACGACCATCCGGCAGCCCTGGGACCGCATCAGCGCCGAGATGGTGCGGGTGCTGCTGGCACAGATCGGGGGCGAGGACCCGGCGGCGGTGATCCTGCCGACGGAACTGGTGACGCGGGATTCGACCTAGTGCCGCAGCAGGCAACGTTCGCCCCGTCGCGACGCCCGGCACGCACTCTCGCCGCACCGGGCGCAAGCCCAAGTACACCCAGTACGAGGG
>NZ_JBEOSZ010000046.1:0-66100 GCF_040303285.1 Streptomyces sp. NPDC096046
ACGATATCGCCGTGCTCAACACCGAACTCGCCGCCTGGCAGCAACAGACCAACAGCAACCAGCGCCAAGTCGACTGGCACTTCACCACCGACGACGCACGTGTGAAGCTGCGCCACCTCTACCCAACCACACAGCGAAATTAAGCCGCGACAATCTACTAGCGCAGCCCTCTCTCCAAACGATGCTGCTCGACCAGCTCCTCCCACTCCCCGGCATCACCCTCGCTCACGGCGATGAGTCGGGCCCCGAGCGCGAGGGTGCGCACTCGGTTTGCCGCCTGTGTGGCCTGCCCCTTGGTCGTATACACGCCCAATACGAGGGTCGTGGAGTCGTCGTCGGTCTCGTCGGCGGCGAGGGCGAAGCTCCAGGGGACGTCGCACGGGGGCGTGTGGTCGGGGTCCGGGCAGAGGAGGCGTGTGATCGGGTCCTGAAGTGCGAGCGTCTCCTCGATGTTGGGGCATCCGTGGATGCGGATCTCGTACACCCGTGGCTCCCCTTCTCCTGGTGGCACGTACCCCTCCTGATTCAGTTCAGCGGGTACCGACCGTAAGGGCCGCCACGTGCTTGCGCATCGTGTTATTGCCTCGGCCGTCTTCTTCCGGGCGATGGGCCACTGGTTGGCCAGGACGAACTCACGGCCCAGGTTCTATTGAGGTTGGCGGTTCCGGGGCGAGGGTGGGGCGGCGGAGGACGTGAGTCGGGTGCCGCTTGCGTTGCCGAGTGACGGGTTCGGGCTGAAGGGCGCCGTCGTCGGCCCCGGGGCATTCAGTCCTCCGCTCGATCCAGCTCTCCCCGTTCGACACAGAACTCGTTGCCCTCCGGGTCCGCCATCACGACCCAGCCTCTGCCATTCGGGAGGGTGCGGTCCGTGAGGATGCTGGCGCCCATGGCCACGGCGCGTTCGACCTCATCGGCACGGGTGCGGCCCGTGGGGCCCATGTCGAAGTGGATGCGGTTCTTCGTCGTCTTGGCCTCCTCGACTCTGACGAAGAGGAGGCCGGGCGCGCCGTCCGGGAGTTCGACCAGGACCTCGTCGTCGCCGGGCTTGTCCATCTCGGAGATCGGGTGGCCCAGGAACTCGGACCAGAAGCGAGCCAGTTCGTAAGGCTCGCCCGTGCAGTCGAAGGTGATGTGGCGGATGGTCGGGTTCAACGCCTGTCTCCCTGAGAGGTCTGCGCCAGGTGCGTTGTCGCAGGATGCGTGGGAAGGCCGGGCCTTGTCGATCTATTTCGGGTCCTCGGGAAGGTTCCCGTCGCCGCCCAGGTTGGCGACCATGCGGCGCAGGACGTTGATCGTGGTGACGAAGTCGGCCTCGGGGATGCCCTCGTGGGTCTGGTGGTGGACGCGGAGGTTGCGTTCCCGGGCGCGGAGGCGGCCGGCCTCGCCCTCCTCGGTGAGGTTCATGCCGCCCGTCGCGTCCTCCGTGAGCCAGCCCCGGGCGATGAGGTCGTCGTAGATCGCGTCGAAGTCGGTGTTCTGGTCGTCGTAGGGGGTCAGGCGGTCGGTGAGGGTGGCGCGGGTCCAGGTGCCCGGGGCGCCGGAGGCGTGGTTCAGGGTCCACCAGTGGGGCTGGGTGAGGTTCTCCACGGCGAGTTGGTCTCGTATGGCCCCTACGACCCTGCGGTAGGCCTGGCCGGTCCATGCCCCGATGGGCTGGGCGGCCAGTTCCTCGTGGGAGTACTCCTCGAGGTTCTCGGTCGGTGCGCTCATGCCGGTCAACGTAGGACCTCAAGCGAGCTTGAGGTCAAGGAGGAAGGCGCGGATCTCCGCGTGGAGGCGGGCCGGCTGGTCCAGGTGGACGTCGTGCGCCGCCTCGGGGATGCGGACCGTCCTGGTGTCCGGGCGGTGGGCGAGCATCGTGGCCGGTTCGTCGGGGCGCATCGTGCCGTGTTCGCCCTGGATGAGGAGCGTGGGGCGGGTGATGCGGGACCACTCCTCCCAGTAGGCGGTGGTGGCCAGTTCGGCGATGGTGTCGATGATCGTGGTGCGGTCCCATCCCGGGTACCAGCCGTCGTCCCGTCGTTCCAGGGTTCTTGTCCATGCCTCGTGGCCCAGGAAGGCTTCCGCCTCCCCCAGGGACTGGAAGGGGGTGGGCCAGCCGTCCAGCCAGGTCGCGATCTGTGCCGGGAGGTCGGGGCCCGGGCCCGCCGGACCGGTCTCGATCAGGATCAGGGCCTCCACCAGGTGGGGGTGGGACGCGGCCAGCAGCATCGCCGTGTGGCCGCCCAGGGACTGGCCGAGCAGGATCACGGGAGCCGGGGCCAGTTCCTGGATCAGGGTGACGGCGTCCCGGACGTGGGCCTCGCGGGTCGTGGTCGCCGGGGTACGGGTGCTGGCACCGTGGCCCCGGGCGTCGTACGTCACCACGCGGTGGCCGTCGGCCTGCAGTTGCCCGGCGAGGGTGTCCCACTCGCCCTGGTGGCCCGCCAGGCCGTGCAGGAGGAGAAATGTGGTCGCGGGCTCGCCCGGGGGGTGGTGAGTCCTGTGGGCGATGTGCGTGCCGTCGGGGGTGGTGAGGGTTCCGGACGTCATGCGGGTCAAGGGGCCCCCGTTGTCGTCGGCTCGGCCGGCCGCGCCGACGGCCGCCCTGGGCGTCATGGGGTGGCCGTCGTACGCGCTTCAGGAACCCAGGAGCCTACGGCTTCAGGAGTCCGGGAGTCTACGGTGCCGGGGTCAGGTCGGCTCGGCCGAACAGGAGGGCGTAACCCGCCGGGAGTTGGGCCAGGATGCGGGTGACCAGGTCGTCGCCGACGAGGGACGGCAGCACGCCGAGGACCGAGCTGACGTCCCAGCGGGCCGTGGCCGGGGTGGCTGCCGGTGTCCGGGCCGCGACCGAGTCGACGAACTCGGCGGCCGTCAGCCGGTGCGTGGCCGGGACCTGGGAGGCGATCAGCCGGGCGGCCTCCCGGGGCAGGGCGCGGGCCAGGTCGACCCGTTCGTCGCCGGTGACGTGGGTGCCGAGGGCGGCCAGGACGGTACGGGTGACCTGTTCCGCCTTCGACCGGGTGGGGTACAGGCCCGACTCGCGGACCGCTTCGATCAGCCGGGGCCAGCCGTCGCCGTCGTCGGGGTGGGCGGCGCTTCTTGTCGTCACACGGGGCACCGTCGTCGTGCTCATGTGTGGGGTTTTCCTCCGGGTGCGTGCGCGGGTGGGTACGTGCGTGCCTGGTGCGAGGGTCGGTCGAGAGCGCGTGTCGCGCCGCCGGGTGGATCGTGCCGGCGGCGCGACCTGTGTACGGGCGGCTGCCGCGGTGCCGCGGGGGTCAGCCGCTGATCTGCTTGCGCGTGTCGCCGCCCGAGATCTGGATGCGGCGGGGCTTGGCCTGCTCGGCCACCGGGATGCGCAGGGTCAGGACGCCGGCCTCGTACGAGGCGTCGATGCGCTCCGTGTCGAGCGTGTCGCCGAGGAACAGCTGGCGGGTGAAGGTGCCGGTGGGACGCTCGGCGACCAGCGGTTCCGCGCCCTCGGGGGCGGGGGACCTGCGCTCGGCTCGTACGTTGAGGACGTTGCGCTCGACGTCCAGCTCGATCGTCTCGGGGTCGATGCCGGGGAGGTCGAAGTGGACGAAGAAATCGTCCCCGGAGCGGTAGGCGTCCATGGCCATCGCGGACGGGCGGGTGGCGGAGCCCAGAACCTGCTGGGTGAGCCGGTCGAGTTCACGGAAGGGGTCCGTGCGCATGAGCATCACTGGTCACTCCTCTCTTCGGGTGCAGTCGGTGCGATGCCCTACGGTCTGCGTCTTCTTATATAGCTCGGAGGAGGAAAGTTGACAAGCCCCCGCTCATGTTGGAGGCCTCGCCGCTGTGCCCTTGGCGCGGATGCCCCGCCGGGGAGGGGGCTAGCCTCAAGATCGTGCGGGGCCCGGAGGAAAGGGCGCGGCGCAGGGCTCAGGACGCAGGAGGAGGCAGGGATGGCGAAGGTTCGGGTTCCCAGTGCGGTCGTCGCGGCGAGCGGGCTCGTGGGCGGGTACGGCGTGGCCCGCTGGACCAGGCAGCGGCCGCTCGGCGGGGTCGTGCTCGCCGCGGCCGGGGTGACGGCCGCGCGGCAGTGGCGGCAGCAGGCCGGCGGGGTGGCCGCGGGGGCGTTGTCGGCCGCGTACGTCGCCGCCTTCGCCGGGTCTCATCCGCTGGCGAAGAAGGTGGGTGCCTGGCCGGCCGTGTTCGGGGTGGCGGGGGCCGTGGGGCTGGCGTCGTGGGTGGTGGCGGATCGGCGCGGCTGACCGGCTGACCGACCCGACCGGCCGATGCCGGTGGCTACAACGAAGAACCCCGGCCCTGAGAACAGGGCCGGGGTTCTTGTCAGAGCGCCGGGCAGGCCTTGCACCTGCATCTCCCCACAGGAAGTGGGGCGTCTTTCCTTGGACCACCAACGCATCGTCCGTCTGCCGGAGTCCGGCGAGCGGATGCAGATCAACTATAGCGCAGTTCTGTCGTCCCCTTCGCCGACCGGCCGCCCCCTTCGCCGTCCGGTCGTCTCCTCACCGGCCGCCGCGGGTGCGGCGACTTGACCGCGGAGGGGGAGCCGTCGCGGGGGCGTATGCGGTTTCCCATACGCCCCCGACACACGGCCCGAGGTACGGACCCCCGGCTTCCTACCTTGCGCTGACGGTGCTCGCGCTCTTCTCCGCCGCCGTCAGCGGCTTGGCGATGTCCTCCAGGGAGCGGCGTTCCGCGTTGACCGCGAGGAGCGCCGCGACCAGGCCCGCCAGGCACATCAGTGTCGCGCCGATCGAGAAGGCGAGGACCGTGTCGCCGACGACACCGGTTTCGGTGAGCTTGGCGAAGAGGAGCGGGCCGCTGATGCCGCCGGCCGCGGTGCCGATGGCGTAGAAGAAGGCGATGGACATCGCCCTGGTCTCCATCGGGAAGACCTCGGAGACCGTCAGGTAGGCGCTGGAGGCGCCCGCGGAGGCGAAGAAGAGGACCGCGCACCAGCAGGCCGTCATCGTGGTCGCGCTCAGCGAGCCCTGGTCGAAGAGCCAGGCCGTGCCGAAGAGGAGAAGGCCGGACAGGATGTACGTGCCGGAGATCATGATGCGGCGCCCGACCGTGTCGAAGAGCTTGCCCAGGAGCAGCGGGCCGCAGAAGTTGCCGATGGCGATGACGGCGAAGTAGTAGCCGGTGTTGCCGCTCGGGACGTCGAAGAACTGCGTGAGGATCGCGCCGAAGCCGAAGGTGATCGCGTTGTAGAGGAACGCCTGGCCGATGAAGAGGGAGAAGCCGAGGACGGCGCGCTTGCGGTAGTCGGAGAAGACCGTGCGGCCGATCTCCAGGAAGGAGACGCTGCGGCGCTGGTGGATGGTGATCTCGCCCTCGGGGCGCGGCAGGGGTTCGTTCCGCTCTTCCTCGATCGTGCGCTCGATGGAGGAGACGATGCGTTCCGCCTCGTCGTCGCGGCCGTGGATGAGCATCCAGCGCGGGCTCTCCGGGACGTGCCGGCGCACGAGGAGGATCACCAGGGCGAGGACCGCGCCGAGCGCGAAGGTGAGGCGCCAGCCGACGTTCGCCGCGAAGATGTCCGTGTCCAGCGCGACGATCGACAGCAGCGAGCCGAAGACCGCGCCGAGCCAGAAGCTGCCGTTGATCATCAGGTCGACGCGGCCGCGGTACTCCTTGGGGATCAGCTCGTCGATCGCGGAGTTGATCGCCGCGTACTCGCCGCCGATGCCGAAGCCGGTGAGGAAGCGGAAGAGGAAGAACCACCAGGTGTCGAAGGCGACGGCGGTGAAGGCGGTGGCCGCCAGATACACCGCCAGGGTGATCATGAAGAGTTTTTTGCGCCCCCATTTGTCGGTCAGGCGGCCCCAGAACAGGGCGCCCAGGCAGGCTCCCGCCACGTACAGGGCGGCCGCGATGCCGGTGACCTCCCCGGACGTGATGGGCAGGCCGCTGCCCGGTTCCGACAGGCGGCCGGCGATGTTGCCCACGACGGTGACTTCGAGTCCGTCGAGAATCCACACGGTGCCGAGGCCGATCACGATCGTCCAGTGCCAGCGCGACCACGGGAGGCGGTCGAGGCGGGCGGGGATGTCGGTGGTGATGGTCCGGCCTCTTTCGGCCTGCGCGGTGCCCATGGGCTCCCTCCTCGTCGAGTGAACCCGGTGCGAGTGCCCTGAGCGGCTTTCCTTACGCCCTGAGTTGCCTTCGTCACGCCCCGAGAGCGTGGGACACCGTGTAGATGAGCAGGCCGGCCAGTGAGCCGACCACCGTGCCGTTGATGCGGATGAACTGCAGGTCGCGGCCGATGTTGGCCTCGATCTTCCGTGTGGTGTGCTCGGCGTCCCAGCTCGCCACGGTGTCGGTGATCAGGGAGGTGATCTCCTTGCGGTAGGCGGTGACGACGTAGACGGCCGCGTCCTCCACCCACTGGTCGACCTTGTCCTGCACCTTGCGCTCGGCCGCCATCCGGGAGCCGAGCGACAGCAGGGACGCGCGGACCCGCAGCCGCAGTTCGCTGCGCTCGTCCTCCGCCGCCGCGACGATCATGGATCGCACGGCCGTCCAGGCGCTGGCGATGAGGTCCTGGACCTCGTCGCGGCCCAGCACCTCACCCTTGAGCCGCTCGACGCGGGCGCGGGTGTCGGTGTCGGACTGGAGGTCGGAGGCGAAGTCGGTGAGGAAGCGGTCGAGGGCGCCGCGCGCGGGATGGCCTGGCATGTCGCGCATCTCGGTGGTGAAACGCAGCAGCTCCCGGTAGACCCGCTCGCCGACCTTGCGGTCGACGAACTTCGGCGTCCAGCCGGGGGCGCCGCCCTCCACGGCGTCCATGACCTCGTCGCGGTGCAGCACCAGCCAGTCGTGGGCGCGGTTGACGACGAGGTCGACGACCCGTTTGTGGCCGCCGTCGGCGACGACCTTCTCCAGCATCTTGCCGATGCCGGGCCCGATCTCCTGGGCGGCCGCCCGGCGGGTGATGGCCTCGCCGACCACGGCCTGGACGTCGGAGTCGCGCAGGACCGTCAGGGCGCCGCGCAGGGCGGTGGACAGCTCGGCGGTGACCCGATCGGCGTGTTCGGGGACCGCGAGCCAGGCGCCGAGGCGGCTGCCGATGCCGACGGCACGCAGCCGCTGTCGTACGACGTCCTCGGAGAGGAAGTTCTCGCCGACGAACTCGCCCAGGGAGACGCCGAGCTGGTCCTTCTTGGTGGGGATGATCGCGGTGTGCGGGATGGGGATGCCGAGGGGGTGCCGGAAGAGGGCGGTGACGGCGAACCAGTCGGCGAGCGCGCCGACCATGCCCGCCTCGGAGGCCGCGGCGACATAGCCCGCCCAGGGGCCGGCGCCGGAGTTCTGCGCCCACTTGGCGAGGACGTAGACCACGGCCACGAACAACAGCAGCCCGGTGGCGGTGAGCTTCATCTGCCGCACGCCGCGCTGTTTCTCCTCGTCCGCCGGGCTGAAGGTCGTCATCGCACGGTTCACGGCGGCACCGGGCCGGGCATGCTGCCCTCCGACACCGGCACCGCTTTGTTCTGTTCTCGTCCGATTCATCCGCTCCACCCGCTCGGTGATCCCGCACACATTGTCCCTTGCTGACCGACTCCTGGAACGGAGCAGGAGTTCCCGGCGTCTGTCGGGAGGGGGTATTGCCACGGGGTCCTGTGAGCTTCCCCCGGTCCATGACGCATCATGGGCACATCAGATCGGAGCCTTGGGCTCCCATCGCCCGAGGAGAACATCACAGCATGACCCGAGGACGTGGTTACGCCCTCCTGGGCATGGTCGTCGCAGCGATCATGGCCCTTTCCACCGCCCTGTACGTCGGAGTGGCGTCCGACAACGGCACACCCGACGGGAACGCGGTCGGCCAGGGCCGCGTCCCGCGCAACTCGGCCGCCCCGGCCTCCACCGGCACCTGGGTCGGCACCTGGTCCACGTCCCCGGCCGCGGCCGAGCCCGGCACCGAGACGACGGCCATGGCGGACCGATCGGTGCGCAACGTCGTCCACACCAGCGTCGGCGGTACGAGTGCCCGCGTGACGCTGTCCAATCTCTACGGCCAGTCCCCGCTGAACATCACGCGGGCGACCATCGCCGTCTCCGCGGGCGGCGGTACGGCCGCGGCGCTCGCGGACACCATGCGGCAGCTGACCTTCGGCGGCGGCCCCAAGGTGGTCGTCCCGCCCGGCCGGCAGGTGATGAGCGACGCGGTCCGGGTCGTCGTCCCGCCCGACTCCGACGTCCTGGTCACCACGTACACGCCGACCGGCTCCGGCCCCGTGACGTACCACCCGCACGCCCGCCAGACCTCCTACGTCGCCCAGGGCGACCACGCGCGGGACGCGACGGGCACGCCCTACACCGAGCGGAGCGTCTCCTGGCGCTACCTGACCGCGCTGGACGTGCTGAGCAACGAGTCCGACGGCACGATCGTGGCCCTCGGCGACTCGCTGACCGACGGCATCACCTCCACCCCGGGCGCCAACAACCGGTGGACCGACGTGCTTTCCGACCGGCTGCGCGCCCAGATCGCGGCCGGGCGGGACCTGCCCCGCTACAGCGTCGTCAACCAGGGCATCAGCGGCAACCAGGTCCTCACCGACGGCCTCGGCCGCCCCGCGGACAATCCCAGCGCCCTGAACCGCTTCCAGCGGGACGTGCTGGAGCGGCCGAACGTGAAGGTCGTCGTCATCGACCTCGGCGTCAACGACATCCTGCGCAACCCGCGCCTGGCCGACCCGAACGCGATCCTCGACGGGCTGCGCACCCTGGTGGGGCAGGCACACGCACGCGGAGTGAAGGTGGTCGGGGCGACCCTGATGCCGTTCCACGGGCACCGCGGATACACCGACGCGCGTGAGGCGGTACGCCAGACGATCAACGCGGAGATCCGCGCCGGGCGGGTGTACGACGCCGTGGCCGACTTCGACCGGGCGCTGCGCGATCCGTACGACCCCCGGCGGCTGCGGTCCGACTACGACTCGGGGGACCATCTGCACCCCAGCGACAAGGGGTACGCGCGGATGGCGGAGTCCTTCGACCTGGAGACGCTGAAGGGGTCGGCGCCGGCGGAGCTGTAGCACCGCCCCGGCCCCCCCGTCCCGCTCCGTGCCCGTCGCCCGTCCGCAGGCGGCGGGCACACCGCTGCCGGCGCTCAGTGCTCCCCGTGCCCTCTGCGCCGGCGCGGCTCGTCCAACTCCCGCCGCCCCGCCCGGCGCTCCAGCTTCTCCTGGCGCCGCTCCTCCCGGATCCGCAGCTTCTCCGCCCGGGTCGGCTTCCGCTGGACCCCGACGCCGCCCCACAGCGCGAACCCGGTCACGATCACCCGCGGCGCGCCCGGCTCCCCCGGCACGCCCTCCTCGCGGTGGTCGAAGCCGCCCATGATGCCGATGCCGCGGACGACGACCTCGACCCCGGACGGCACGATCACATCCACCCCGCCCATGACCGCGATCGCGTTGATCTCGACCTCGCGGTCCGCGAAGTTCGCCTCGCGCAGATCGATCTCCCCGCCACCGCACAGGGCGAAGCAGGTGAACCGCCGGGGCATCGTCCAGCGCCCCTTGCGCTGGAAGCCGGACATCACGGCGACGGCCCAGTTCGAGGACCCCTCGCCACCGACGATCCGCCCGGACCACCCCGGGCCGGCGGCCGGGTCCTTCGTCAGGGACACCACCGGCACCGTGACGCCCTCGGCCGGCAGATCCCGGGTGAGGGGCGCCAGCTCCCCGTACGTCCGCGCCTTGTAGGTGGCCTCCAGCCGCTCCTCGAACTCCTCCATGTCGAGGCGTCCCTCCGCGACGGCGTCCCTCAGGATGCCGGCGACCCGGTCACGGTCGGCGTCGGAGGCGCGGAGGTCCGGGACTGCGTCGTCGGTCATACACAGCAGACTACGAGTTCGCCCCGCCGGGGGCTACGAGATCGCCCGCTCGGCCCGGTCCGCGTACATCTTCGCGATCACCGCCTCGATGTCCGGCTCCCGCACCGACAGGTCCACCAGCGGGTGGTCGGCCGCGATCCGCGCCACGAGCGGCGCCGCCGACTGCCCCGCCGGGAACGCCAGCCACTGCCTCGGCCCGTCCACACGGACCACCCGCGCGGGCGCCGGTGCCTCGATCGGCGGCAGCTCCCGCTCCAGGTCCACCACCAGGATCCGCTCGCTCTCCCCCGCCTCGTGCAGCCCGGCGAGCGGACCGTCGTACATCAGGCGCCCGTGGTCGATGACCATCACCCGCTTGCACAACTGCTCGATATCCTGGAGGTCGTGCGTGGTCAGCAGCACCGTCGTACCGCGCTCGGCGTTCAACTCCCGCAGGAACTCCCGCACCTTGGACTTGGACACGACGTCCAGCCCGATGGTCGGCTCGTCCAGGTACAGGACCTCCGGGTCGTGCAGCAGCGCCGCCACGACGTCCCCCCGCATCCGCTGCCCCAGGGAGAGCTGGCGCACCGGCACGTCCAGCAGGTCGCCCAGATCGAGGAGTTCGACCAGGCGGCCGAGGTTCTCCCGGTAACGGGCGTCCGGGATCCGGTACATGCGGTGCATCAGCCGGTAGGAGTCGATCAGCGGCAGGTCCCACCACAGCGTCGTACGCTGCCCGAACACCACGCCGATACGGTGCGCGAGCCGCGTCCGCTCCTCGGAGGGATTGATCCCGGCCACCCGGAGCCGGCCCGCGCTCGGGGTGAGGATGCCGGTCAGCATCTTGATCGTGGTGGACTTGCCGGCGCCGTTCGGCCCGATGTACCCGACCATCTCGCCGCGCGCCACGCGGAAGGAGATCGAGTCGACCGCCCGCACCCGCCGCCGCTCCCGCTTCATGAAGCCGGTCCTCTTGCGCACCTCGAAGACCTTCTCCACACCGTCGAGTTCGATGAACCCGCTTTCCGACCCGGTCACGTCAACTCCCTGTACTCCGGTACGAACGAAGCCCCGTACGCCACGCCATCCCGGCCAGTCCGCAGCAGACCACCGCCACCAGCGGCGAGGCGAAGGCCGCCCACCCCGGCAGCCCGACCGGATACGGCCGCCCCAGCACATGGGTGGCGGGCACCCAGTTGACGAAGGCCAGCGGCACCATGAAGGTCACGCCCCGCACCAGGTCCTTGCCGAACACCGTCGGCGGATACTGCAACAGCGTCGTCCCGCCGTAGGTGAACGCGTTCTGCACCTCGGCGGCGTCCTGCGCGTAGATCTGGAAGGCCGCACCCGCCACGAACACCGCCGAGAAGATCGCCGCGCCGCTGACCACCATCACCGGTACCAGCAGCACCCTGGCCGCGTTCCAGTCGACGTCCACCGACACCAGCGCCCAGCCCAGCACCACCGTGCCCTGGACGATCCGGCCCAGCCGGCGCAGCGCGAACCGGTCGGCCCCGACCTGGGCGAGCACCGGCGCCGGCCGCACCAGCAGCGTGTCGAACGAGCCGTCACGCATCCGGGCACCCAGCACGTCCATCGAACCGAGCGCCAGATCGGCGATCCCGAACGACGTCACCGACAGCCCGTACAGGAACGCCACTTCGGACAGTGACCAGCCGCCCAGCGAGTCGACCTGCGAGAACATCAGCAGGATCCCCACGAAGTCCAGGCCGGTCACCGCCAGGTTCCCGATCACCGTGACGACGAAGGAGGTCCGGTACGTCATGCTGGACCGCACCCACATCCCGGCGATCAGCCGATAGGCCCGCACCCCCTCGGCCAGGGCACCGCGCTCACCCACCCTGCACCACCACCCGCCGCGTCGCGGCCGACTGCACCAGCCGCCCCGCCGCCAGCAGCGCCACCGCCCACGCCGCCTGGAAGGCGAACGCCCGCAGCGGGTCGGTCTCCCCCATCAGCACGTCCGCCGGCATCTGGATCTGCGCCGCCCACGGCAGCACCCGCACCACCTCACCGAGCACACCCGGGAACGCGTTCAACGGCAGCACCATGCCCGAGAAGAAGACCCCCGTGACCATCAGAACCTGGCTGACGCCCATACCGTCCATCAGCCAGAACACGCTCAGGGCCGCCAGATAGCGGATCGCGAAGCTCACGACCGTCGCCAGCAGCAGCGTCACCGCGAAAGCCGCCCACCGGGTGACGTCCGCGGGCAGCGCCATCGGGAAGAAGACCGCGCCGAACACGAACGGGACCACCCCCCGCCCCAGCATCTGGAACAGCGCCCGCCCCACGTCACCCGCCAGCCACCACACCTGCAGATCCGCCGGCCGGTACAGATCGACCGCGATCTCACCGGTGCGGATGCGCTCCATCAGGTCCTTCTCCGCGCCCCCGCCCTGGATCGCCAGCGTCGCGAAGAGACACTGCCCCAGCCACACATAGGTCACGGCCTGCGCCTGGTCGTACCCGCCGAGATGGGGCCTCTCCTCCCACAGCGCCAGATACGTGTAGACGAGGATGACGCCGAAGACCGTGTTGGTGAACACCCCGGCCACCGTGGCCGCCCGATACGTCGCGTACCGCCGGAAACCGCCCGCCGCGACGGCCGCGTACAACCGCCCCGAGCCCACATCCACCGCCCTCCTCGCCGCCCGGCACCGAAGCGCAGGAGCCTAGTGGCCCCCTGATGGGGCATGCCACGCGTTTTCGGGGAGCGACTGAGGTGGCGTGAGGCGAGCGCGCACCGGCCCAGACGGTACGATCCGTTGCGTCCGCACGGGCCCGGGCGTCCGTGCCCGGGGCTAGCAGCGTGGCGGCGGTGCCGGCCGGACGGAGCGTACGAGCCGTCACGATCCACGGTCGGGTCCCCCTTCGGGCGAATGTCGCACAGGCGAGATCGCGATGCGGCCGACGTGCGGAACAGCGCGCTTCACCCCGTGCCCACCCGCGTGCTCACCCGCACCCGGCCCGCCTCACCGGACGGCTCACAGCCCGGCCCCCGATCAGGGAACTGATCAAAGGATGGGACAGTCTTCACCACAGGGGCGCAAGAGCGAGCAGAGACGTACGGGAACGACGTACGACGCGAAACAGGAGTCCGTGCACGACATGAGTGACGAGCCTCAGCCGCAGCGGCCGAATCCGGGCCGGCCACCGAGAGAGCCGCAGGCGGACGCCGACGGCACCCCGGGCACGCCCGAGGCCATGGCGGCCGGGAAACCGAAGCGGACCGGCTGGCGCCGGATCATCCCCACCTGGCGCATGACGCTCAGCGCCTTCGTCATCGTCGTGCTGCTGCTGGTCGGCGGCTTCTTCCTGGGCTACTCCCTCGTGAAGATCCCCCCGGCCAACGCGCTCGCCACCAAGCAGGCCAACGTCTACCTCTACGCGGACGGCTCCGTGATCGCCCGCGACGGCGAGGTCAACCGGGAGAACGTCACCCTCGCCCAGATCTCCAAGGACGCCCAGCACGCCATCCTGGCCGCCGAGGACCGCGACTTCTACACCGAGTCCGCCGTCGACCCCCAGGCCATGGTCCGCGCCGCCTGGAACACCGCCCTCGGCAAGGGCAAGCAGTCCGGCTCCACCATCACCCAGCAGTACGTGAAGAACTACTACCTGCGCCAGGACCAGACCGTCACGCGCAAGGCCAAGGAGTTCTTCATCGCGATCAAGCTGGACCGCGAGGTGAGCAAGGGCCACATCCTCGAGGGCTACCTCAACACCAGCTACTTCGGCCGCAACGCCTACGGCATCCAGGCCGCCGCCCAGGCCTACTACGGCAAGGACGCCAAGGACCTCGACCCGGCCCGCGCCGCCTACCTCGCCGCGCTCGTCAACGCCCCCAGCCAGTACGACGTCGTCGCCCACCCCGAGAACCGCGAGGCCGCCGAGTCCCGCTGGAACTACGTGCTGGACGGCATGGTCAAGAAGGGCTGGCTCGCCGAGTCCGAGCGCACCGGCATGACGTTCCCCATGCCGAAGGAGTCCACCCTCTCCACCGGCATGTCCGGACAGCGCGGCTACATCGTCCGGATCGTCAAGGACTACCTCGTCCAGAACGAGATCGTCGACGAGCGGCGGCTCGACGCCGGCGGCTACCGCATCACGACCACCCTGCAGAAGGGCAAGCAGGACGCGTTCGTGAAGGCCGTCAACGACAAGCTGATGTCCAAGCTCGACAAGAAGAACAACAAGGTCGACACCTACGTCCGCGCGGGCGGCGCCTCCGTCGACCCCAAGACCGGCAAGGTCGTGGCGATGTACAACGGCATCGACTACGTCAAGCAGTACACCCCCAACGCCACCCGCAGGGACTTCCAGGTCGGCTCCACCTTCAAGCCGTTCGTGTTCACCTCGGCCGTCGAGAACCACTCGGAGACCCAGGACGGCCGCGTCATCACCCCGAACACCATCTACGACGGCACCAACAAACGCCCCGTCCAGGGCTGGACCGGCCAGCCCTACGCCCCCGAGAACGAGGACCAGCGCTCCTACGGCGACATCACCGTCACCGAGGCCACCGACAGTTCCGTGAACTCGGTCTACGCGCAGATGGCCGCCGACGTCGGCCCCGCGAAGGTCAAGCAGACCGCGATCGACCTGGGCATCCCGGAGACCACCCCCGACCTCGCCGACGGCCCCGCCATCGCGCTCGGCACCGCCACCGCCAGCGTCCTCGACATGGCGGAGGCCTACGCCACCCTCGCCAACCACGGCCGGCACGGCACCTACACGATGGTCGAGAAGGTCACCAAGGAGGGCACACCCGTCGAACTGCCCGATCGGCGCACCCGGCAAGCCGTGAGCCGCGAGGCCGCCGACACCACCACCTCGATGCTGCGCAGCGTCGTCCAGAACGGCACCGCCTCCGCCGCCCAGGGCGCGGGCCGCCCCGTCGCCGGCAAGACCGGCACCGCCGAGGAGGACACGGCGGCCTGGTTCGCGGGCTACACCCCCGACCTCGCCACCGTCGTCGCCGTCATGGGACAGGACCCCGTCACCGCCGCCCACAAGTCGCTGTACGGCGCCATGGGCCTGCCGCGCATCAACGGCGGCGGGGCGCCCACGGAGATCTGGACGCAGTACACCCAGGACGCCCTCAAGGGCAAGCCCGTCAAGGACTTCGACCTCAGGCTCCAGCCCGGCGCCGACGTCCCGCAGGCCCCCAGCAGCGACGCCCCGGCCGACCCCACCACCGGCGGCACCACCGACGGCGGCGGCACGACCACCGGCGGCGAGGACACCGGCACCCAGACGCCCCAGCAGTCCCCCAGCGCCCCCGCGGGGCAGACCGAGGGCCAGACCGACGGGGGCGCCACCGACGGCGGCACCGGCGGCCAGTCCCCCAGCGGCGGCGGAACCACGGACGGCGGAACCACCGACGGCGCGACGACCGACGGCGCCACCACCGACGGCGGCACGACGGAGGGCGGCGGCGACGCGGGCGACGGCGACGCGACGGGCGGCCCGACCCGCCCCGGCTGGGGCGTCGTCCCGCAGGGCGCCCGCCGCGAGTAGCCACGCATGACGGGCACCTCCGGGACGGGCTGACGGTGTCGGTGCGTCGTCTTTGCCTTGATCCCGGTACGGCGCGTCTCGTCGGGGGTCTCTCCAACGCAGCAAGGCCGCACGACATGCCGAAGGGGCCGGTGACCAGGGTCACCGGCCCCTTTCCGCACCGCTGGCGCCGGTCCTACAGGTACAGGCCCGTCGAGTCCTCGGCCCCCTCGAAGCGGTCCGCGGCCACGGCGTGCAGATCACGCTCGCGCATGAGCACGTACGCGATCCCCCGCACCTCCACCTCGGCCCGGTCCTCCGGGTCGAACAGAACCCGGTCACCCGCCTCCACGGTCCGCACGTTCTGACCCACCGCGACGACTTCGGCCCAGGCCAGCCGCCGGCCGACCGCCGCCGTGGCGGGGATCAGGATGCCGCCGCCGGAACGCCGCTCGCCCTCGCTGGTGTCCTGCCGCACGAGTACGCGGTCGTGCAGCATCCGGATGGGCAGCTTGTCCGGATGGGTACTGTGCTCGTTTCTCTTGGCGCTCACGCCCTGAAACCTACCTGTCTTCCCCGCGAACGTACGCAGTCGGGTCAGCCCTTGCGCCGCCGCGTGCCGAGCACGAGCAGCCCGGCCACGCCCACCACGACGAGCGCGACCGGCACGACCCGCTCCAGCCGCGGCGCGCCGTCCTCGTCCACGAACCGGGCCCGCACGTCCGTGACGGCCTGGTTGACCCCCACGTAGGCCCGTCCGAGGGTGTGATCGATATTCGACGCGACCTTGGCCTTGGCATCCCCGACGATCGTCTTCGGGTGCACTCGCACCCCGATCTCGTCGAGGGTCTCGGCCAGGGTCGCGCGGCGGCGCCTGATGTCCGCCTCGATCTGCGCCGGGGTCCTGGTGTCCGCCGTGTCCGCCACCGTGTCGCCTCCGAAGTCGGTGTGAAGCCTGTGCGGGACAGTCTGTCAGCTCCACGGCTCATCACACTGTCAGCACCCCCGGTTACCCTGGCCCGATGAGCGAGCGACTCCAGCCGGGCGATGTGGCCCCCGCCTTCACCCTCCCCGACGCCGACGGCACCGAGGTGTCCCTGTCCGACCACAAGGGCCGCAAGGTCATCGTGTACTTCTACCCGGCGGCCCTCACCCCCGGCTGCACCAAGCAGGCCTGCGACTTCACGGACAACCTGGCGCTGCTGGCGGGCGCGGGCTACGACGTCATCGGCATCTCCCCCGACAAGCCGGAGAAGCTGGCCAAGTTCCGCGACAAGGAGTCCCTGAAGGTCACGCTGCTGGCCGACCCGGACAAGCGGGTCCTGGAGTCCTACGGCGCCTTCGGCGAGAAGAAGCTGTACGGCAAGACGGTCGTCGGCGTCATCCGCTCCACGATCGTGGTGGACGAGGAGGGCCGGGTCGAACGCGCCCTGTACAACGTCAAGGCGACGGGCCACGTGGCGAAGATCATCAAGGACCTGGGGGTCTGAGACCCGCTGTTCTTCTTCCGCGAGCGGCTCGTACCGGGGAGATCCGGTACGAGCCGCTCCGCATTTCGGGCGTGACGGTCCGATAAGCGGTTCGTTACTCCGTACGGGATCACGAACGGGTGATCGGGGACGGAGGGCTTTTCATGGGGGTCAGTGCGTACAGCAGGGAGCGACTGGAGGAGGCGGCCCGGGGGGCGAGGTCGTTGACGGAGGCACTGGAGAGGTTGGGGGTGGATCCTCGGAGTTCCAGGCGGGACTACATCCGACAGCGAATGAAGAAGCTGGGGGTGGACACCGCTCACTTCGAGCGGGAGGGGAGCAGGTGGACCCGAAAAGTTCTGCAAGCGGCCGTGTCCGCCTCGACCAGCATGAACGACGTGCTGCGGCACGTCGGGCTTGAGCTGGTGGGGGGACACCACACTCACATCAGCCGCCGCATCAAGGCATACGGCATCGACACGTCGCACTTCGTACCTGTGGTCCGCACGGAGAAGATGAGGCACAACCAGCGCCGCCGCACGGCAGAGGAGATCCTCGTCGAGGACACCTCCACGCACCCCAGACGGGTTCCGAGCGCCCGCCTCAAGAGGGCGATGCGCGAGCTGGGCGTCGAGGAGCGCTGCACGATGTGCGGTATCGGAGTCGTCTGGCAGGGGGAGCCGCTGTCCTTGGAGGTCGACCACATCGACGGCGACTGGCGCAACAATCGGGTGGAGAACGTTCGGTTCCTCTGCCCCAACTGTCACTCGACGACGGACAGTTACCGAGGGCGTGGCAGGGGACGCGTGCGGAGGCGGGCCTCATGAGCGGGCGGCGTGCCTGGCCCACGCCCGAAGAACTGCGCGTCGCGGTCGCCGCGTCCTTATCGCTCGCCGAGGTGCTGCGCCGGCTGGGACGGCCGGACAACGGCGGACAGCGGTTGGCGTTGCGTCGACTCATCGCACAGGAGCGCCTCGACACGGCGCACTTCCTCGGCCAGGCACACAACCGGGGCAAGCCGGGCACCGTCCCGGCCAAGCGCCCCGAGGAGATCCTGGTCCGTCATGACAGCAAGCACAGGACCGCGACCACGCTGTTGCGCCGAGCGCTCAGCAGCGTCGGTGTATCCCAGCAGTGCGTGCGGTGCGGCATCGGCCCCGAGTGGCTCGGCAAACCCATGACGCTGGAGGTGGATCACATCAACGGGGACTGGAGTGACGACCGACGCGAAAACCTGTGGTTGCTGTGTCCCAACTGCCACGCGGTCACCAGCACCTGGTGCCGGGGAGGCGAGACGCGCATAGACGGCCTACGCTTCCCCGGTAGCATGGCCTCGCACGCGGCCGTTGCTGAACGGTATAAGCAGAGGTTTTAGGTGCCTCGGGGCGTTTGCCCATGTGGGTTCGACTCCCACCGGCCGCACGACTGAAGGGGGCCGTCCGTGTTGACGGCCCCTACTCAGCCCAACAGCTCCCGAACCACCGGCACCAGTGCCCGGAACGCCTTCCCCCGGTGGCTGATCGCGTTCTTCTCCTGCGGAGTCAACTCCGCGCAGGTCCGCGTCTCCCCCTCCGGCTGGAGGATCGGGTCGTAGCCGAAGCCGCCCGTGCCGACGGGCCGGTGGCGCAGGACGCCCCGTAGCCGCCCCTCGACCACCCGCTCCGTGCCGTCGGGCAGGGCGAGTGCGGCGGCGCAGGCGAAGTGGGCTCCCCGGTGTTCGTCGGCGATGTCGGAGAGCTGGGCGAGGAGGAGGTCCAGGTTGGCCTTGTCGTCGCCGTGGCGGCCGGACCAGCGGGCGGAGAAGATGCCGGGGGCGCCGTTCAACACGTCGACGCAGAGGCCCGAGTCGTCGGCGACGGCGGGCAGGCCCGTCGCCTGGGCCAGGGCGTGGGCCTTGAGGAGGGCGTTCTCGGCGAACGTCACGCCCGTTTCCTTGACGTCGGGGATGTCCGGATAGGCGTCGGCGCCGACGAGTTCGTGGGGCAGCCCGGCTTCGGCGAGGATCGCGCGAAGTTCGGTGATCTTCCCGGCGTTACGGGTGGCGAGGATCAGGCGACTCATGCCCCCAGTATCGCCGGGCGGGATCGCGCTCCCTCAGGGGCGCGGGGAACCGCGCGACCGGCCCCCGCGGACCCGCACCCGACCGCCGTCGAAACCCGGCACATGAGGAGCCCCGCCAAGCCGGTGCGGCGTTACGGCGTGCAGACCTTCGTCAGTTCGCCCGCCGCGTCCGTGACGGGGCTGATGTCGGGTGTCTCGTCGCCGTTCCTGATCGACGTACGGACGTTGTCCACGGCCTTGTTGAGGTCGTCGACGGCCTTGCCGACGTCCGCGTTGTCGGTCTTGTCGCCGATGTCGCCGAGGTTCTTGTCGATGGAGTCGAGGGACTCGTCGAGCTGCGTGGGGTCGTTCGCCGCGCTGTCGACGGCCTGCTGGAGTTCGGTGACGCTGTCGGCGATGGCGTCGGCGGTCTGGACGCAGTCCAGCGCCTTGTCGACGGCGGCGCAGCCGGTGGTGAGTCCGGCGGTCAGCGCGACGGCCGCCAGGGTGGCGGCGACGGCTGGGGTGCGGCGTCGGCGGCTCGCGGCCATGGAGCGGTCCCTCTCGTTCGGCGGGGCCGGTCGGGCCCGCGCGGCTGGCCGGGCGCACAGGGATGAGCCGTGCGCCCGTACTCCTTCAGACGCGCGGGCGCTCGGCGCGGTTGCCCGCACCGAGCGGCCTTCTTGGTGTGCCCTTTACTTTTCGAGGACGGTATCAAGCGCGGTGCGCTGGTGGGCGGCGAGTTCGCCGCAGCCGGCGACGGCGAGGTCGAGGAGGGCGTTCAGTTCCTCGCGGGCGAAGGGTTCGGCCTCGGCGGTGCCCTGGACCTCGACGAAGCGGCCGTCGCCGGTGCAGACGACGTTCATGTCGGTGTCGGCCTTGACGTCTTCCTCGTAGCAGAGGTCGAGGAGGGGGACGCCGCCGACGATGCCGACGGAGACGGCGGAGACGGTGCCGGTCAGGGGCTGACGGCCGGCCTTGATGAGCTTCTTGCGCTGGGCCCAGGCGACGGCGTCGGCCAGTGCCACGTAGGCGCCGGTGATGGCCGCGGTGCGGGTGCCGCCGTCGGCCTGGAGGACGTCGCAGTCGAGGACGACGGTGTTCTCGCCGAGGGCCTTGTAGTCGATGACGGCGCGCAGGGAGCGGCCGATGAGGCGGCTGATCTCGTGGGTGCGGCCGCCGATGCGGCCCTTGACGGACTCGCGGTCGCCGCGGGTGTTGGTGGCGCGGGGCAGCATGGAGTATTCGGCGGTGACCCAGCCTTCGCCGCTGCCCTTGCGCCAGCGCGGGACGCCTTCGGTGACGGAGGCGGTGCAGAAGACCTTGGTGTCGCCGAAGGAGACGAGGACGGAGCCTTCGGCGTGCTTGCTCCAGCCGCGCTCGATGGTGATGGGGCGGAGCTGCTGGGGGGTGCGGCCGTCGATTCGAGACATGCGGCTGAGCCTATCCGTACGTGCGGAAGGGGCCCCTTCCGCGGTGGGACGGGGCCCCGGTGGGGCTGGGTGTCAGGGGGTGAAGCCCGGGACGATCCCCGCCCTTCACATCATGTCTTCGATCTCCGCTGCGATGGGGTCGGCGTCGGTGCCGATGACGACCTGGATCGCGGTGCCCATTTTGACGACGCCGTGGGCGCCGGCGGCCTTCAGGGCGGTCTCGTCGACCTTGGCGGGGTCCACGACTTCGGTCCGCAGGCGGGTGATGCAGCCTTCGACCTCTTCGATGTTGTCGATGCCGCCGAGCCCGGCAACGATCTTCTCAGCCTTGGTGGCCATGTTCGTTCTCCCTGATCCGAACCGCTTTGTCGCAGTAACCCACAGCCGGCCCCTCTTCGCGAGCGGCCAAGTCGTGTGTGCCGAATGATGGCGTCACGTTCGTGCGACCGTCGAACGACTGGTCTACACCACGAGCGTGCCTCTCGACAAAGTCTCTCGCCGGAAGCGTCTCGGCCGAGGGGGCGGGATGCCTTCGGCGGCCGATCGTGGTGCCGCCGGCCGCGGGGCTCCTCAGCCGGCTGGGGCAGCCGGACGTGTTCGGGGCATCAGGAGGTTCGATCCGGCCATTCCGGGGCGCGGGCCCGAGGAGGACGTCGAGGGCGGCGTCAAGGCGTGACCGTCATGGACGGGCGGAATTGGCGGGTTCCACTCGTTCGGCCTACCGTGCTACAACTGGTCTACACCACTCAGTGGTGGAGGTCACGCGGTGATGACCGCGTTCCCCTTTCTTTGAGACGCCGCCGGCCCCCGTCGAACTCTTCCTGGGCGGCGCCGTGCCCCCTGGAGGAAGTTCATGTCCACAGCCACAGCCGCGCCCGCGAGCCCGAAGAGGGGGTCGGCGGTGATGGCGGTGATGCAGCGCATCGGCCGCAGCCTGATGCTCCCCGTCGCCGTCCTGCCCGCCGCCGCCCTGCTCGTCCGACTCGGCAACACCGACATGCTCGGGCGCGAGTCGTTCCCCGCCTTCATCACCAAGATCGCCGGCTTCATGGCGGCCGGCGGCAACGCGATCCTCGACAACATGGCGCTGCTGTTCGCCGTGGGCATCGCGATCGGCTTCGCCAAGAAGTCGGACGGCTCCACCGCGCTGGCGGCCGTCGTCGGCTACCTCGTCTTCAAGAACGTGCTGGCCACGTTCACCGACAAGAACCTGCCGAAGGTCGCCACGGCGGTCGACGGCAAGGTCGTCATGGTCGACGCTCCCGTGGACGCCAAGGTCCTCGGCGGTGTGGTCATGGGCATCGTCGTGGCCCTGCTCTACCAGAAGTTCTACCGGACCAAGCTGCCCGACTGGGCGGGCTTCTTCGGCGGACGCCGTCTGGTGCCGATCCTGTCGGCCTTCGCGGGCCTGGTCATCGGCATCGTCTTCGGATACATCTGGCCCGTCCTCGGCACGGCTCTGCACAACTTCGGCGAGTGGCTGGTCGGCTCCGGGGCGGTCGGCGCGGGCATCTTCGGTGTCGCCAACCGTGCGCTGATCCCGATCGGCATGCACCACCTGCTGAACTCCTTCCCCTGGTTCCAGGCCGGCACCTACGAGGGCAAGAGCGGCGACATCGCCCGGTTCCTGGCGGGTGACCCGAGTGCCGGGCAGTTCATGACCGGCTTCTTCCCGATCATGATGTTCGCCCTGCCGGCCGCCTGCCTCGCGATCGTGCACTGCGCCCGGCCCGAGCGCCGCAAGATAGTCGGCGGCATGATGCTGTCGCTCGCGCTGACCTCGTTCGTCACGGGCGTCACCGAGCCGATCGAGTTCACCTTCATGTTCATCGCCCCGGTGCTGTACGCGATCCACGCCGTGCTCACCGGTGTCTCGATGGCGCTGACCTGGGCGCTGGGCATGAAGGACGGCTTCGGCTTCTCGGCCGGCGCGGTGGACTTCTTCCTCAACCTGGGCATCGCGACCAACCCGTGGGGCCTGGCCCTGGTCGGTCTGTGCTTCGCGGCGGTCTACTACGCGGTCTTCCGCTTCGCGATCACCAAGTTCAACCTGCCGACGCCGGGCCGCGAGTCCGACGAGGAACTCGCCGAGCTGCAGAAGGCCGAGGCGAAGTAGGGAACCCGCCTCACGCGCGTAGGCCCCGGAACCGCCAGAGCGGTTCCGGGGCCTACGCGCGTGTTCCGGGGTCCGGACGCGGGGGACGCTATATCTCGTACGTCTGCCGCGGCGCGGCCAGGTCCACCCGGCCGTCGTAGACCTCGCGGGCGTCGGCGAGGTTGACCTGGGGGTCCGTCCACGGCGGGATGTGGGTGAGGACCAGGCGGCGGGCACCGGCCCGGGCCGCCGTCTCACCCGCCTCGCGGCCGTTGAGGTGCAGGTCGGGGATGTTCTCCTTGCCGTGCGTGAACGCCGCCTCGCACAGGAACAGGTCGGCGTCCCGGGCGAGTTCGTCCAGCGCGGGGCTCACGCCGGTGTCGCCGGAGTACGCCAGCGTCCGGCCGCCGTGCTCGATGCGGATGCCGTACGCCTCCACGGGGTGGGCCACCCGCTCGGTGTGCACGGTGAACGGGCCGATGTCGAAGGTGGACGGCTTGACCGTGTGGAAGTCGAAGACCTCGCTCATGGAGGAGGCGGAGGGGGTGTCCGCGTAGGCGGTGGTCAGCCGGTGTTCCGTGCCTTCGGGGCCGAAGACGGGCAGGGGATCGCAGCGGCCGCCGTCGTGGCGGTAGTAGCGCGCGACGAAGTACGCGCACATGTCGATGCAGTGGTCGGCGTGCAGGTGGCTGAGGAAGATCGCGTCGAGGTCGTAGAGACCGCAGTGGCGCTGCAGCTCGCCCAGGGCACCGTTGCCCAGGTCGAGAAGCAGCCGGAAGCCGTCGGCCTCGACGAGGTAGCTCGAGCAGGCCGATTCCGCGGACGGGAACGACCCCGAGCAGCCGACGACGGTGAGCTTCATGAAGCAGAAACCTCCGCTGGCGGGAATGTCTGAGAGGGGCGTCGGGGGGTCGTGCGGTCCGTCGAGCGTAAGGCGCGAAACCTCCGGTAGCTCCTCCACAAAGGCCTGTTGTGGGCGAACTCACCTGTGCTGTCACCGGTTCGGCTGGCAGGCCCGCGGGTGATCCTCGCGAGGGGGGCGCGTGGCGCGGGTGGCGCCGGTAACGTCTCAGTATGGACACGTCCTGGTGGCTGGCGCTCGCCGCGGTGGTGCTCCTCGCGCTCGTCGCCACGCTCGTAGACGGCTGGGGCCGGGGACGGCGCCCGTCGGTCCCACGGGGCCGGACGGCGGCGCCGGTGCTCGCGCCGGAGGGCCGGCCGCAGCCGGCGGAGATCTGGTGGGCGCTGGTGCCCTACGAGGACGAAGCGGAATCAGAGGGGGCCGCGCGGCGCAGTGCGTCAGGCAGGGCGGTGACGGACGACGGGCGGGCGAAGGACCGGCCCTGCCTGGTGCTGGCGGTGCGCGGGGAGCGGGCGACGGTCGCGAAGATCACCACCCGGGTCCGTGACGAACGCGCCGGGGTGATCCCGCTGCCCCCGGGGTCGGTCGACGACGCCCGGGGCCGCCCGAGCTTCCTGGAGACGGGCGAGCTGCGCGAGGTCCCGGTGTGGGGCTTCCGGCGGCGGGTCGGCGTGGTGGATCCGGCGTTGTGGGACCAGGTGCGGTACCTGGCGGGCTGAACAGCGCGAAGGGACCGGAGTCGCGGACTCCGGCCCCCTTCGCGCTGGTTCGTCGCGTCGGCTACGCCCAGAGCTGGCCCTGGAGCGTGTCGATGGCCTCCTCCGTGGTGGCCGCCGTGTAGACGCCCGTGGAGAGGTACTTCCAGCCGCCGTCGGCGACGACGAAGGCGATGTCGGCCGGCTCCCCGGCCTTGACGGCCTTCTTGCCGACACCGATCGCGGCGTGCAGCGCGGCGCCCGTGGAGACGCCGGCGAAGATGCCCTCCTGCTGGAGCAGCTCGCGGGTGCGGGTGACCGCGTCCGCCGAGCCGACCGAGAAGCGGGTGGTGAGGACGGACGCGTCGTACAGCTCGGGCACGAAGCCCTCGTCCAGGTTGCGCAGGCCGTAGACCAGGTCGTCGTAGCGCGGTTCGGCCGCGACGATCTGGACGTCCGGCTTGTGCTCGCGCAGGAAGCGGCCCACGCCCATGAGGGTGCCGGTGGTGCCGAGACCGGCCACGAAGTGCGTGATCGACGGCAGGTCGGCGAGGATCTCGGGGCCGGTCGTGGCGTAGTGGGCGCCCGCGTTGTCCGGGTTGCCGTACTGGTAGAGCATCACCCAGTCCGGGTGCTCGGCCGAGAGCTCCTTGGCGACGCGCACGGCGGTGTTGGAGCCGCCCGCCGCCGGGGAGGAGATGATCTCCGCGCCCCACATGCCCAGCAGGTCCCGGCGTTCCTGCGAGGTGTTCTCCGGCATCACGCAGACGATGCGGTAGCCCTTGAGCTTCGCCGCCATGGCCAGGGAGATGCCGGTGTTGCCCGACGTCGGCTCGAGGATGGTGCAGCCCGGGGTCAGGCGGCCGTCCTTCTCCGCCTGCTCGATCATGTGCAGGGCCGGACGGTCCTTGACCGACCCCGTCGGGTTGCGGTCCTCCAGCTTCGCCCAGATGCGGACGTCGGCGGACGGCGACAGCCGCGGCAGGCGCACCAGGGGGGTGTTGCCGACCGCGGCCAGGGGGGAGTCGTAACGCATGGGTGATCAGACCATTCCCGCCCGCCGCCCGGCCGCCACCCCAGCCGGACGCGGCTTCGCCGCGGCAGAACCTCCTGCCACGGCCGGCAGGATCGTGACGTTGTCGCCGTCCGACAGCTTGGTGTTGATGCCGTCGAGGAAGCGGACGTCCTCGTCGTTCAGGTACACGTTGACGAAGCGGCGCAGCTGACCGTCGTCCACGATGCGGGCCTGGATGCCGGCGTGCCGGGTCTCGAGGTCGGCGAACAGCTCGGCGAGGGTGTCTCCCTTGCCCTCCACCGCCTTCTGACCGTCGGTGTAGGTGCGGAGGATGGTCGGGATGCGGACCTCGATGGCCATGGCTTCAGGGCTCCTGTCGGGAGTAGTCGGTCGGGGCGCGCGGCAGCGCAGGAACAGCGGGGTGGTGCGTGTGTGCGGCGCCGCGGCTGACGGCCGTACGGCGGCAGGGTCCGGCGTCAACAGATGGCGCTGGCGAGCCTGCACAGGTCGACGTGCAGCCGCGCCACGAGCAGATCGCCCGGCGTCTTTTCGCTCACGTCGTGGAAAACCATGGGCTCATCGTATCGATTCCCGGTCCGGGTCCTGGAATGTGATCCCACATGGCGGACGCTTTCGGGCCAGGGAGTGAGACCGTGCTGTTCAGGTGGCCTCAGTAGGCCTCGACGACCTGGACCTCTTCCTCCGTGACCTCGCCCTCGACGATCCGGAAGGAGCGGAACTGGAACTCACCGGCCCCGTCGGTGTCGGCGGTGGAGACGAGGACGTAGTGCGCGCCGGGCTCGTTGGCGTAGGAGATGTCGGTGCGTGAGGGGTAGGCCTCGGTCGCGGTGTGGGAGTGGTAGATGACGACCGGCTCCTCGTCGCGGTCGTCCATCTCACGGTAGAGCTTGAGCAGGTCGCCGGAGTCGAACTCGTAGAACGTGGGCGACATGGCCGCGTTGAGCATGGGGATGAAGCGCTCGGGGCGGTCCGAGCCCTCCGGTCCTGCGACGACGCCGCACGCCTCGTCGGGGTGGTCCTTGCGCGCGTGGGCGACGATCTGGTCGACGAGGGCCTGGGTGATGGTCAGCATGCCGGCAAGGATAAGCAGAAGGGCCGTTCCGTACCGAGGACTGGTACGGAACGGCCCATATGCCGGACGCCCTGAGCGGCAGCCGCAGAGGGTGCCACGAGTACTCCCTGCGGCTGGACGTCCTGTGGGGTGGTCAGCCGACCTTCTCGAACTCCGCGTCGGGGCGCTCGGTGAGCCGCGGGTCGCGGCTGCGCAGAGGTCATGTGTGGTGCGCCTTTCTCCATGCCGACCCGGGCCCTCTCGTCGGCCTCGGATCGGGTTTCGATCCCCCCGGAATGATGGAGCTGAGCGGGCCCGCAAGCCCGCTCGTGCCTGGCCGGCGGTCACCGGCTCGGTGGCGCACCCGGCCGAACATTCGGGTGGTGTTCTGACCGGGCGGACGTGAAGATTTATCACGCCGCAACACCGATCACAGGCATGGAAATGTGGCGCACCGCACGGGAAAAGCGGACAAAATGCTTTCGAAGAGGCCATAGGCGCCGGGCGCGGTGACGGGATCGTTATCCGGATTTGAGTGTCCTCTGAGCGAACACCGACCGCTCACCCGGCGATGGCGCGAACCCGCACCGATCAGGCCATAAGGGTTTCGACCAGCGTCTCCTGGAGGCCCCCCAGCCACAGGTAGGCCATCACCATCGGCTTGCGCGGATCGTCGTCCGGAAGGCGGTAGAGGAGGTCGGTGTCCTCGTCGGCGGTGATCTCCAGCCGCGAGCCGATCGCGAGCCGCAGGTCGTTCAGGGCCCCCAGCCACTGCTGCGACTCCGCCGGCGACAGCTTCAGCACCGCGCCGCCTTCACCGGCCGACGCCGAGGAGAGCGCGTCGAGGGAGCGGATCACCGCGAGCGCGTTGTCCCGCTTGCCGGCCCGCAGGTCGTTCTCCGTGTAGCGGCGGAACTCCGCGGAATGCGCCCGCTGCTCCTCGGCGTCGCGCGACGAGGCGGGCTGCTCGGGGTCGCTGTAGGCGTCCGGGAAGAGCCGCCTGAGCACCGGGTCGCCGGGCGGCTCGCTCGGGCCCTCGGCGAACAACTCGGCGAGCGGGTCGCCGGAGGCGTCCTCGGCGGGGCCGGGGCCGATGAGCTCCAGGAGCTGGACGGCCAGCGACCGGATGATGGAGATCTCGACGTCGTCGAGCGCGACGGCCGCGCCGCCGCCGGGGAGCGGTTCGAAGGTTCCGGGCATGAACGCCTTTTCACTGCTGGGCGGGGAGCTGGCTACTTGCGGTCCTGCTGGAGGGTGGCCCACAGGCCGTAGCCGTGCATGGCCTGCACGTCGCGTTCCATCTCCTCGCGGCTGCCGCTGGAGACGACCGCCCGGCCCTTGTGGTGGACGTCGAGCATGAGCTTGGTGGCCTTGTCCTTGGAGTAGCCGAAGTACGACTGGAAGACGTACGTCACGTAGCTCATGAGGTTGACCGGGTCGTTGTGGACGATCGTGACCCACGGCAGGTCCGGCTCGGGTACGGCGAAGACCTCCTCCGCCGACTCGGTGCGTTCGATCTCCAGGGGCGCGGGTGACGTCACACAGCCCATGCTGCCACCCGAGGGGGGTGGACGCACAAATGGGCCTGGGTATACGGGGATCGCGTCGCCCGACCGTCGCCCGGGAACTGCAATCGTCAGACTGACGAAATGGGGGTACGATCCACGCCATGCGGCACCGCCGGGGGCGATCCCCCGGACCCCGGCCGACATGGGGCCCGGCGAGACATCAAAGGAGAGCTTCAGTGGACGTAGCGGACCTTGGGCTGCCGGTGGAGGTTCCCTCGACGGCGCTCTTCACGGACCAGTACGAGCTGACGATGCTGCGGGCCGCCCTCTCCTCGGGCACGGCCGAGCGGCGGAGCGTGTTCGAGGTCTTCACCCGGCGGCTGCCGGAGGGGCGCCGCTACGGCGTCGTGGCGGGCACCGGGCGGGTGCTGGACGCGGTGGAGAACTTCCGTTTCGAGGCGGGCGTCCTGGGCTTCCTGCGCGAGCGGGGGATCGTCGACGAGGAGACGCTGGAGTGGCTGTCCGGCTACCGCTTCAGCGGGGACATCTGGGGCTATCCCGAGGGCGAGGTGTACTTCCCGGGCTCGCCGATCATGCGGGTCGAGGGCACCTTCGCCGAGTGCGTGCTGCTGGAGACCGTGATCCTGTCGATCCTCAACCACGACTCGGCGATCGCCGCGGCCGCCTCGCGCATGGCGGCGGCCGCGGGTGACCGGCCGCTGATCGAGATGGGCGCCCGGCGCACGCACGAGCTCGCGGCGGTGGCGGCCTCCCGGGCCGCCTACGTCGGCGGCTTCGCGACCACCTCCGACCTGGCGGCCGGCTTCCGCTACGGCATCCCCACCGTCGGCACCTCCGCGCACGCCTTCACCCTGCTGCACGACAGCGAGCGGGACGCCTTCCAGGCCCAGGTGCACACGCTGGGGCGGGGCACGACGCTGCTGGTGGACACCTACGACGTCGCCGAGGCGGTCCGTACGGCCGTCGAGGTCGCCGGGACAGAGCTGGGCGCGGTGCGGATCGACTCCGGCGACCTGCTGCTGGTGGCGCACCGGGTGCGGCAGCAGCTGGACGAGCTGGGCGCGACGGGAACGAAGATCGTCGTGACCTCGGACCTGGACGAATACGCGATCGCCTCGCTTGCCGCGGCGCCGGTGGACGCCTACGGCGTCGGGACGCAGCTGGTGACCGGCTCCGGGCATCCCACCTCCTCGATGGTCTACAAGCTGGTCGCGCGGGCCGAGTCCGCCGCCCCGAAGGCGCCGCTGGTGCCGGTCGCCAAGAAGTCCACCGGCGGCAAGACGTCCGTCGGCGGACGCAAGTGGGCCGCGCGGCGGGTGGACGCCCATGGGGTCGCCGAGGCCGAGGTGATCGGCACCGGTCCGGTGCCGGCCGAGCTCGTGGACCGGCAGTTGCTGGTGGAGTTGGTCAAGGGCGGCGAGGTCGTGGCGCGCGAGCCGCTGGACGCGGCGCGCGAGCGGCACACGAGGGCGCGCGCGGGTCTCCCGATGTCGGCCACGCAGCTCTCGCGCGGGGAGCCCGTCCTGCCCACGGAGTACCTGCACGAGACCCCGGGTAGCTAATTGCGGTGTGCCGTGACGCGCCGACCCGTGCCCCCTCCCGTCCGCTCTCCTCCGGTCATAGGCTCGGAAGTGCACCGGCCGGGCTTGCCCACCTCATAGCCGAAGGACACCGACCATGCGCCGCGCCTTGATCGTCGTCGATGTGCAGAACGACTTCTGCGAGGGAGGCAGCCTCGCGGTGGCCGGCGGTGCCGATGTGGCCGCCGCCGTCACGGAGCTGATCGGGCAGGCGGCCGGGTCCGGCTACCAGCACGTGGTGGCCACCCGCGACCACCACATCGCCCCCGGCGGCCACTTCTCCACCAACCCGGACTACGCGCGCTCCTGGCCCGCGCACTGCGTGGCCGGCACGGAGGGCGTCGGCTTCCACCCGAACTTCGCCCCGGCGGTCGCCTCCGGCTCGGTCGACGCCGTCTTCGACAAGGGGGCGTACTCGGCGGCGTACAGCGGTTTCGAGGGCATCGACGAGAGCGGCACGCCGCTGGCCGACTGGCTGCGCTCCCGCGATGTCACCGAGGTGGACGTGGTCGGCATCGCCACCGACCACTGCGTGCGCGCCACGGCCCTGGACGCCGCCCGGGAGGGCTTCCGTACGCAGGTCCTGCTGGACCTGACGGCCGGGGTGGCCCCGGAGAGCACCGAGCGGGCTGTCGAGGAGATGCGCAAGGCCGGGGTCGAACTTTCCGGCAAGCCCGCCGTCTAGAAGGCTGCTGCTCGGGCAAGTGCCCGAGCAGGTTGACCGCGTCGGTGACCAGCGCGTCGACCAGCGTGGCGCGGGCGGCCTCGTCGTCCCAGGCGATTCTCGGCTTGCCCGGGTCGGTGTAGTCGTGCGCGTGGCACCACCGCGCCGCGCTCTCCTCGCCTGCGGGGACCTCGCGGACAACCCGGCGGATCGCGGAGATGATCTGGGTGACGGTGTCCCGGGTGGCCACCGCGTCGTCCAGCACAGTCGAATCCAGCGCTCGCCGCTGCTCGCCTTCGAGTACCCCGGTCGCGGCCACGACCTCCTTGACCTTGGTGAAGATCCGCGTCGCATCTGCCGAGTGACGCAAACGGCGCCGGAAGTACGTCAGCAGCGAGGGATCGAAAGCGGTGTCGTACAGGCCGAGCCCGCAGGCGGCCTTCCAGCGCAGGTCACACCGCAGTTCCTGCACGGTCTCAAAATCCGACAGCCCGTGCAGGCTCTGCAGCACCACCGCCGCGGCCAGGACCTGCGACGGCAGACTCGGACGGCCGTTGGACGAGGGGTACATGTCGGTGAACATCCCTGATGGAGACAGCACCTCGCGATGCTCGGCAAGAAACGCGAACACACTCCCAGCAGGTCTCCCACACATCCGGCCCAACCGGCTCCCCGGCCCATTCCCCCTGCATCCCTACAAGACTGGCCCCAAACCCCACCGAGTCGGGGCCAGAACCCGAGATTTTCAGCAAGCCTTCCAGGCCGTTCACCGGCCGACCAGGCAAGGCGTCTCAGTGCGCCTTGCCCGGGCTTTTTTATGCATTGTTCTGGACTTTCACCCACTTTCGCGAAGCCTTATTGCCCCATCTTTACAAGTGGACAAGTTGCATTCCGTATCACTCTCGATCCCGGACCATCGTGACTTCTTCCTGAATGATCCATGGCCGTAGGCTGAAAGAGCTGTGTACTATCTGCGCAGCCAGGGGGACGGGGGAAGATCGTCAGCCATACGAGAAATCCGGCTTCTACAGGCGCGCCCGAAAAGGCGCCGTTCCTCGAGCATTCACATCCGCAACACACCGGTTCCTTCGAGGACTGTTCAGGAGTCACATCGATGGCGACAGCTCTACGGACGCGCGGGAAGCGCAGACGATCGGCATACATACGCCCGCTGCAGGTCTTCCTGCTGTGCACCGGCTTTCTCGCCGCGCACTTCACCACAGCCGCTCCCGCGCAGGCGTACACCCACCTGTGCGGCTCATTCTGGGGCGTGGGCGGGAACGACCCGATCTCATACCGCTACTACAACATAAGCAGCACTTATTACAACGCCTTCAACAGCGCCCAGGGACGCTGGGACAACACCAGCGCCCCCGGCTTCTTCCGGTACGAGAAGAGCAACGGCGACCCCCAGATCGAGGTACGCGACAAGTCCTACGCCTGGAGCGACTGGGCGCGCGCCACATGGAAGGGCTGCACCGCCGGCTACTGGCTCTACGACGAGATCCAGATCTCCTTCAACACCCGCACCATGGGGGGCCTGTCCGCCCGCGAGAAGAAGATCGTGGCCGAGCACGAACTGGGCCACGCCTACGGCCTCAACCACGTCTCTCTCACCTGTTCCAACCCCGGTCCCGCCGTCATGCGTCAGGGCACCGGGAAGTTCGGCTGCGGCGGCGACGGGCCCTGGTACGACGATGTCCAGGGCGTCAAGGCGAAGTACTGACGGCGAGCGAGGAAAACCATGAAGAAGACCATGCGCGTGCCCGCCGCAGCCGTCGGCCTGACCCTCGCCTGCCTCACCGCCTGCTCGGGTCCCGGGTCGTCGTCGTCCCAGGGCGCCGGCCGGGACCACGTGGAGGCGGACTACGCCCAGTATGCCAGCGCCGAGGAGGTCACCACCGTCTCGGACATCGCCATCACGGGCGCCGTGCTGAGCGTGCAGACCAAGGAGTGCGACGAGGGCGGCGAGACCACCACCGAGCCGGCCATCGACCCGACCGCGGCGGACAATGTCGACACCAACCCCGACCCGTCGGCCAGCAGTGTGCCCGACCCCACGGCGACTCCGTCCGGGATCGCGGGCGACCCTCCGGACGACGCGCAGTGCATGCCGATGGTGTTCCTGAAGGTGCGAGTCTCGGGAATGATGAAGCGCGGCTTCGGCGTCAGTGAGGGTGACGAGATCGTCGTCGGCAACATCGACACCGACGCCGTGTCGATGGAGGGCACCACGCCGATCAGCGTGGGCAAGCAGTACGCCCTCTACCTGACGCAGCTCACCGCGGGGGACCACCCGGGCATCACCTCGGTGCCCACGTTCTGGATCCCCGTCGGTGGGAACCAGGGCGTGTTCGTCCTCGGCAAGGGCACCGTCCAGCCAGCCTCTTCCAACATCGTGGCACTGACCGCCGCAGAGGCCGAGAAGGTGCGCAAGAACTCGGGCGGGCCCCGCCCGGGCAAGTTCACCACGACCGTCACCGACCTGAAGAAGGCGGCCGCGGTGGCCGCCGCCAAGGAGCGCAAGAAGTAGCGCGGGCGCGGCGTCGGCGAGAGCGTCGGCATCGGCCGGCCTGGGAGCAACCCGGACGCGGGTCACCGCCACAGTCGCGGTGGCCCGCGCCGGCGTCGCTACGTCTGCGCCGCCGGGCGCCTCAGCAGTGCCCTGATCGGGCGCCACAGCTCCAGGACCAGCTCGGGGCTGCCCACGACACCGTTGTCGGGTGCCGTGCGCCATATCAGCCCGTCCGGGTGGTGGAGGACCGCAGTGATCTCGTCCGGGGTCGGCGGGGCCGCGTTGCCGCGCAGGTAGACCGAGCGCAGGCCCAGGTTGCGGAGCCTGGTCAGGGCCCGGGCGCGGTTCACGGAGTGGACGAGGACACGGACGGCGCCGGGGCCGTCGGCAGCGGGGCTGGGCAGGTTCAGTGCCACCACCACCGTGCCGTTCGGTAGCTTGCAGAAGCCTCCTGCGGCCATGCGTTCATTCCCCCGTGTCAGTCGGTGTCAATAAGAGAGCCACAGGACGCACCTAAACACGGATCGACGGTGACCCGCCAGTGGGTCACCGTCGATCACGCTCTGACCTGCAAGGATGCGAATTACCTACCCGCGGGGCCGACCTCCAGCTCGATCGTCGAGCCGTTCTTGGCCTCCTTGACGATCTTGATCTTGGTGTTGGTGTCAGTGATCTTGACGCCGGCGCGGGGGTTGGACTCGTCGTAGTACGTGCTCGTGCGGTCGTTGAAGACCGGGACCCCCTTGGAGGATGGGATCTTCGTCGCGACGTCCGCGTTGTGCAGCGTGATCCCGTCCGTGCGGTACCGGCTGAACGGCGAGTCGTAGGACTGGATGCGGTTGCGCATGAGCGTGCCGTCGGACCACTTCAGCGCCGTCGGGTGGGAGTCGATCGGGAGGAGCAGCCCCTGACCCGGGTGCTGGCTGGTGTTGTTGTCCTTCTGGGAGGTGTCCCACTTCCAGATCAGCAGGCCGTTCTGGTACGGGAAGTGCTCCACCCAGGACGGACGCGTGGTCAGGAAACCGTAGTTGTACGGGCCGACCTTGAGGGTCTTGTCGTACGACACGTACTGGCGGTTCTCGGCGATGTAGTACTGGGCGTAGTCACCCGTGATCGCCGCGCCGATACGGGAGAAGCCCTTCGCTGTCCAGGCCGCGTCCGCGCTCTCGGCGTCGTCCAAGAAGAGGGCGGTGCCGTCGGCAGTGACGGAGATCCGGTCGGCCGTGAAGCCCTTCAGCGCCAGACCGCCGTCGGTCTGGTAGCGGAAGCGCAGGTCGACCTTCTTGCCGGCGTAGGCGTCGAGGGGGTATGCCAGCTTCTTGTGGGCGTCCGCCGAGCCGGTCAGGGCGGGCTTGTCACTGCCGTCGCGCGGGAGCGGCTGCCCGTCCACGGTGCCGTCGAGGGCCGTCCAGTTGGCGCCGCCGTCGGTCGAGACCTCGGCATAGAGGTAGTCGTAGTCGGCCTCGATGTCGTACCAGCCGTCGAGGGTGAGGGCGGCCGACGCCTTGCCGGTGAGGTCGACGGAGCGGGTCAGCGTGTTGGCCAGATCGTTGCCGCTACCGCTCCACCACTGGTTCGCGCCCTGCGCGGGCGCCACGATCTCGGTGGTGACCCGCTTGTTGGGCAGCTCGACCACGAGGGCCTGCTTGTTCTTCGTGTTGTACTCGGCGACGCCCAGCTTGTGCTTCGACTTCGCCGCGGCCTTGGCGGTGGCGTAGTCGAGCCAGCCCAGCTGCAGCTTGTCCCAGGCGGTCATGTCGCCGGGCAGGTCACCGATGGTGTCCTCGCCGGTGCCGAGCCAGGAGCCTGAGGACATCAGGGTCCAGAAGCCGGTGGAGTTCTCGCCGCCGTTGGTGTCGTAGTGATCCGGCAGGCCGAGGTCGTGGCCGTACTCGTGGGCGAAGACGCCGAGTCCGCCGTTCTCCGGCTGGATGGTGTAGTCGCCGACCCAGATGCCGGTGTCGCCGATCGGGGTGCCGCCGAGCTTGTTGTCGTCAGGGCCGGTGGCACCGGCGTCGGTGCCGAACGCGTACCAGCGGTGGGCCCAGATCGCGTCCTCGCCCTGGGCGCCGCCACCGGCGGACTCGTCCTCGCCGGCGTGCACGACCTGGAAGTGGTCGATGTAGCCGTCGCGCTCGTTGAAGTCGCCGTCACTGTCGTAGTCGTAGCGGTCCCACTGGTCGTACTCGGCGAGCTTGGCCTTGATCTCGGCGTCGGTCTTCCCAGCCGCCTTCTGCTGGGAGACCCAGGCGCTCACGCCGTCGGCGACCGCATACCAGGCGCAGTTGTCGGGCTCGCACTTGTTGGAGCCGTAACGGGCCTCGTTGTAGGGAACCTTGACCCAGTCCGAGACCTCGCCCTCGATCGAGTAGCGGCCCGAGGACTGCTTCTCGTAGTACTTCTTCATCGACTCGACACCCTTGCCGGTGCCGAAGTACAGGTCCTGGAAATGCTGCTGGTTGTAGTCCGCCTGCCAGGCCGTCGAGTTGTCCTTGGTGCGGTCCGGCTTGGCTATCCGGTTGTGCAGCGGACCGGGGGTGCCGCCGTAGCGGCTGTCGATCCGGTCGCCGAACTCCACCAGGATCGTGAAGATCTTGTCGGTCTTCTCGCGGCCGAGCTCGACGTACTTACTCTTGCCCTTCTTACTCTTCAGCTGCACGACCTTCGAGCCGTCACGGTTCTTGACCGTGGCATCGCCCGATATGACCTGCTTCAGGGCTTCCTCGCGCTGGGCCTCCTGAGTCTTGCTCAGCGGGCCTTCGAGGTCATGCTCGGCGTGGTCGCGCTCCGCCGGGTCGTGTCGGTCCACGGTGGTGGGCCTGGGGGTGGAGGTGTTGGCGTCGGCCTGTGCCACACCGTACGCCGAGACGGTCGCAGTGGCCGCTGCGAGTGTCACGCCGACGGCGGCCGCCCTGAACGTCCAGGATCTACTGGTCACTTGAGTTCCTCCCCCGCGTTCGGGCGCGCGGAGGGAAGGGTCCTGGTCAGGTAAGGTTCCGCGCGCGCGTGATCAACGCGTGTAGTCAAGTGACGACATTTGACTAGAGGTTCAGCAGAAAAGACAGACCTTGACTTGGACAGGTCAAGTGCACTATGCGGAGCCGGCGTTCGCTTTACGGACAGCCAACGGGACGCCCATCCGGCAGTGGGCGCGTGCATATGTCCACTACGTGGACGCCATGACTCCGTGCGCCCCCTGTGCTCCGGTCCTGTTGATTAGGTCACGCTTACCGTCCGTTCCGGTCGGGCAGCCTGCCCGTGAGAATGTCGCTTGGCGGAACGCCGGAAGCCCGCGTAATGCCAGGCCGACGCCCCCGTGGACCCCCACTTTCGAGGACATGATGGCCATGCCCCGTCCGACTGCCGCACAGCTCGCCTACGGTTCGTGCACCGTGATCTTCTCGACCCTCGCCATGCTGCTGCTGTCACAGACGAGTTCAGCCGCGGGGATCGCGGTCATCGCCGTCGCGGCACTCGTCCTCGGGCTCCTGGTCGCCCTGACGGTGCCGGTGCCCCGGAAGCGTCCGGTGGCGGTGGAACAGCCCGCGCCGCGGGAGCCGGTCCGGGCCACGGTTCCCGCGCCGGCCCCGGAACCGGTGCGCGAGCGGGCGGTCTCCTGACCACCCGCCCGCCTCACCATGCGGTGATCCCACCCTGCCTCACACGGTGCTGACCACGACCGTTTTGGCTGCCTTGTCGTGCAGGCCCTGCTTGTAGGGGCGGTCGAAGAAGCTCCAGCCACCCGAGATCGCGGTCCAGACGCAGGCGCAGCAGAAGGCGAAGGGGATCCACAGCACCGCCGCGCGCATCAGCGCGGTCTGCACGGAGGGCGTCGCGCCGTTGTCGAGGTTGGCCACTCGCAGGTTCAGCAGCCTCTTGCCCAGGGTCTGACCGGTCCGGGTGGTCATGACGGTGTCGTAGGCGATGTAGAGGACGGCGGCGACCGCCGACTGCCCGAAGGACTTGCCGACCTCGATGCGGTCGCTGTCCACGTCGTACTCGTTGACGCCGAAGCCCCAGGTGAGCAGCCAGACGACGACGCCCACCAGGATCATGTCGATGATGCGGGCGAGCGTGCGCTTGCCACTGTCGGCGAGCGGGGGCATTCCGGCGAGGGGGTCGGAGGAGGAGGGACCGCCGCCGTAGGGGCCGCCGCCGGGGGGGCCGCCTCCGAAGCCGCCCGCACCGCCGCCGTACGGGTCACCGCCCGGGCCGCCCGGACCACCGCCCGGGTACGACGGCGGGGGTTCGCTGCCGTACGGCGAACCCGCGCCCTCGCCGGGCTGCTCGCTCGGGGGCCGCTTCCTGAACGGGTCGTCTTCCGGGGGTCGCTGACCGGAGCCGGGGGGCGGTTCACTGCTCATGGCCCGAGTCGACCGCGAACCTCCCGGCTCCGCATCCGGCAGACGGCCGTCCGAGGTACGAAATTTTCTGGTGCCGCCGCGCCGCACCGCCCTCCCGGAGTCGGCGTACGGCTTCGGGGCACACGCCCTTACGGCCACCGTCACGCCTGTCCGATGGTGGCGTCGCTCAGCCCGCCACGAACGTGTGCGCGACCTTGTCGTGCCAGCACTGGCGCCACGGCCGGTCGAAGAGGCACCAGGCGACGCCCACGATCCCGATGACGAGGAGCCCGGGCACGCTGTAGACCATCCAGCGGCGCAGGGACGCGCCGAAGCCCGGGACGTCGTGGCCCTCGATGTCCCGCACGTCGAGACCCATCAGCTTCTTGCCGAGGGTGCGGCCCCACTTGGCGGTGGGCAGCACCTCGGAGAGGACACCGGCGAGCAGCAGGACGGCCACGATGATGCCGAGGTACACCGACGTGGTGCCGTCGAGCAGCCAGACCGTGACGGTCTCGCCGGAGAGCCGGGCCTCGTCGATCTTCTCGTTGACGTGGTCCACGGCCTTCATGCCGAGCGGGACGGCGGCCGCGGCGGTGAGGCAGGCCAGGACGACGGTGTCCAGCAGACGGGCGGCGAGCCGCTTGCCGAGTCCTGCGGGGCGGGCCGACGCCTGGCGCCGGGCGACCGCCTGGAACACGTCCTCGACCGGCGGCTTCCAGGGCGCGACGGGCTGCTCGTCCCCGCCACCGCCTCCGGCGAGCCGGTGCACCTGCTGCGCCCAGGAGGACTGACCGCCGCCAAGGCCGGCGCTCAGAGGCGTGGCCGGGGAGGCGGCGGCGGGCTGGGGGCTGCCGGGTCCGGCGGACTGCGGGGGGACGGGGGCCGCCTGGGGGCCCGACAGCGCTGCCGGGGCCTGGGCACCTCCCTGCGCGGCGGCCTGGGCGGCGGCCTTGCCGGCGCCGAAGCCGGGCCCGGCCGGACCGCTGCCGGAACCGGCCGCCCCGGGCTGTGCGCCGAAGGCGGGCCCCGCCTGGCCGGTACCCGGCACGGCCGGACCGTCCGAGCCGAAGCCCGGGCTCCCGGAGTTGCCGCCGGAGCCCGCCGCGCCGCCCTGCGCGCCGAAGGCGGGTCCCGACGGGGTGGCACCGGAGGCCGCCGATCCGGCCTGGCCGCCGAAGGCGGGTCCCGCCGGGCCGAAGCCCGAAGCACCGGAGTGGCCGGCGGGGCCGGACGGCCCCGCGGGCGCGCCGATGCCCGGGTCCACGGAACCGAAGCCCGCGGCCCCGGAGTTGACCCCGGAACCGCCGGCCCCGCCACCCGGGGACCCCGGCGGCTTCGCGCCACCGCCGGAGCCTCCCGCGCGCGGAGACACCGCCCGGAACGTCATCGTGCCCTCGTCGGGGGCGTCCGCGGCGGCCCCTCCCCCGGACTTCCCCGTCGGGCGGCGGAACACGAACGTGCCGTCGGCCGCCGCGTTCGGCTCCTGACCGGCCCGCGACGGGGATCCCCCCTGCGCGGGCGAAGCCGGGACCTTGCCGTCGGCGCGGACCGACTCCCCGTCCGGCTGCCGGTCGGCGTGCGGCACCCTCGGGTCCGTCCCCTGCTGGGCCCCGCCCTGGCCCCCCTGTGCCCCCTGCGGTGCGCCCCACGACACACGGCGGTCCTGGTCGCTCCCGAAGCCGGACTGGCGGGAGCGGTCGGCGCCCCAGGCGGACGCGGGCTCGGGACGGCTGCCGTGCTGGGCGTCGGCGGCGGACGGCTCCGCGACCGGGTCCTCGTCGAAGAAGTGCGGGCCGGTCTCCTCCACCGGGGCGGGCCGCGCCGCGCCCGCCCCGGGCGGCGGCGCGAACGACTCGCCGTCCTTGGGCGCCGGACGGCTGGTGCCCGGCACCCAGGAGGCGCCGTTCCAGTACCGGACATATCCAGGAATGGACGGGTCCGGGTAATACCCTTCGCGGGGCCTGTCGTCACCGGGGGCCGGGGTTGGGGCGCTCATGTCCGTCGTCCCGTATCTGCTCGGGGGCCAAATGGGGGCCTCCACATCTACCAGACGAGCGCAAGCCCCAGCGCCGCTCCCACGGGACCCGCCCCTTTCGAGCACCGATGTGCTACGCACGGCACCGCTCCGGGGGTCCCCTGCGAAAAAACTTCCGGCAAGACGCGTAATGCCGCGGCCCCTGCCCGCTCTCTCCCCCTGACCGGCCCTCACGGGCAGCCGTCAGGAGAAGGGAACACCGCCATGCACACCGTGGTGGAGCGGGATCTGGAGCTGAACCTCGTCCTGTCGCCGGAGCACAGGATCCCGGTGCCGGCCCGGCTCGGGTATCTCACCGACGACCCCTACGCCGTCCACGTCACCTTCCACGTCGACTCCGAGCACCCCGTGTACTGGACGTTCGCCCGGGACCTGCTGGTGGAGGGCGTCTTCCGGCCCTGCGGGCAGGGGGACGTGCGGGTGTGGCCGACGAAGACCGAAGGGCGCGGCGTCGTGCTGATGGCGCTGAGCTCACCCGACGGGGACGCCCTGCTGGAGGCCCCGGCGGCGGCGGTGTCGGCCTGGCTGGAAAGGACGCTGCGGGTGGTCCCGCCGGGGACGGAGGGTGAGCAGCTCGGCCTCGACGACGAGCTGGCCCAGCTGCTCGCCCAGTGAGGGCCCGGGCCTCAGAAGAGCTTGCCCGGGTTCAGGATGTTCAGCGGGTCGAAGGCCTGCTTGACGGCCCGCTGCATCTCCATGCCCACGGGGCCGATCTCGCGCGCCAGCCACTCCTTCTTCAGCACGCCGACACCGTGCTCGCCGGTGATGGTGCCGCCCAGTTCCAGGCCGAGCGCCATGATCTCGTCGAAGGACTCACGGGCGCGCCGGGACTCGTCGGGGTCCGCGGGGTCGAAGCAGACCGTCGGATGGGTGTTGCCGTCGCCCGCGTGGGCGACGACACCGATGGTGAGCTGGTGCTTCTCGGCGATCCGGTCGACGCCTTCGAGCATCTCGGCGAGCCGGGAGCGCGGCACGCACACGTCGTCGATCATCGTCACGCCCTTGACCGCCTCCAGCGCGGTGAGCGACAACCGCCGGGCCTGGAGGAGCAGTTCGGACTCGGCCACGTCGTCTGCGGGGACGACCCGGGTGGCGCCGGCCGCCTCGCACAGCGCGCCGACGGCGGCCAGGTCGGCGGCCGGGGCGGTGGTGTCGAACGCGGCCAGCAGCAGGGCCTCGGTGGTCTCGGGGAGGCCCATCCGCGCCATGGCGTTGACGGCCTTGACCGTCGTACGGTCCATGAGTTCGAGGAGTGACGGGACGTGGCCGCCCTCCATGACGCGGCACACGGCGTCGCACGCGGCTGCCGCGGAGGCGAACTCGGCGGCCAGCACCAGCTGCGCGGGCGGCTTGGGGCGCAGCCCGAGGACGGCCCGGACGACGATGCCGAGCGAGCCCTCGGAGCCGACGAACAGGCGGGTCAGGTCGTACCCGGCGACGCCCTTGGCGGTGCGGCGGCCGGTGGACATCAGGCGGCCGTCGGCGAGGACGACGTCGAGGCCGAGGACGTACTCGGCGGTCACCCCGTACTTCACGCAGCACAGGCCGCCGGAGGCGGTGCCGATGTTGCCGCCGATGGTGCACATCTCCCAGCTGGAGGGGTCCGGCGGGTAGTACAGGCCGTGTTCGCCGACGGCCCGGGACAGGGCGGCGTTGATCACGCCGGGTTCGACGACGGCGACGCGGTCGACCGGGTTGATCTCCAGGATCCGGTCCATCTTCGTCAGGGAGAGCACGATGCAGCCGTCGGAGGCGTTGGCGGCGCCGGACAGGCCGGTGCGGGCACCCTGCGGGACGACCGGGACGCGCAGGGCGGTGGCGGTGCGCATCACGTGCTGCACCTGCTCGGTGGTGCGGGGCAGTACGACGACGGCCGGGGTGCCGGCCGGGCAGAAGCTCGCCATGTCGTGGGCGTAGGAGGCCGTGACGTCGGGATCGGTGAGGACCGCCTCGGCGGGGAGGCCGTCGAGCAGGAGGTCGGCCAGGTGGGAGGTCGTTTCGTCGCCGGGCGCTTCGATACGGCTCATGATCACAGGTTGGCATCCGGGGCCATCGGTGTGAACCCCGTCGGCGGCACCCTTCACCTGCCCGGGTGGGGTCGTCGTACTGACGCACAGTGAGCGGCATGGAGAAGCGGCAGCAGGGTCCGGTGCGGCGGAAGAGCGACTCGAAGCGCCGTGTGCTCACCCGCCCGGTGCTGATCGCCTCCGTCGCGGGGTGTGCCGTGCTGGGCGGGGTGCTGGTGCCGCTGCCGTGGGAGCGGGCGACCGAGCCCGCCCCGCCGTCGCCCGGGGCCCTGGCCATGGCCGCGGTGGCCGACGGGGTGCCGGCCGCGCTGCCCGGCCTGGCGGAGCTGATCGACGAGCAGGAGAAGGCCGTGCGGGCACGTCCGCGCGACGCGACGTCCTGGGCGGTGCTCGGGGCGGCCTACGTGGAGCAGGGGCGGCGCGTGGCCGACCCGGCGTACTACCCGCGCGCGGAGCACGCGCTGCGGAGGTCGCTGACCGTGCGCCCGCAGCGCAACACCCGGGCCCTGGCCGGGCTGGCCGCGCTGTCGAACGCCCGCCGGGACTTCCGCGCCGCGCGCCGGTGGGGCGAGGCGGCGCTGAAGCTGGAGCCGCGCCGGTGGACGACGTATCCGCTGCTCATCGACGCCTACACCGGGCTCGGCGAGCACGAGGCGGTCAAGCGGACGCTGGACCGGCTGACCGAGCTGCGCTCCGGCCCCGCCGTACTCGCGCGGGCCGCGGCCGTGTACCGGGACCGGGGCCGGCGGGAGGACGCGGCGGCCTCGCTGGCGGACGCGGCGGCGGGCGCGCGGGCCCCCGCCGAGCGGGCGGCCTATCTGGAGCGGGCCGGGCAGCTGGCCTGGGAGCGCGGGGACCTCGAGGTCGCGCTGCGGCATTTCCGGGAGGCGGTCCGGCTCGACCCCGACCAGCGGGCCGCGCAGGCGGGTCAGGGCCGGGCGCTGGCGGCCCTCGGCCGGACTGCGGAGGCCCTGAACGCCTACCGGGTGGCCCTCGCCCGGCAGCCGTGCCCGCGGTACGCCCTGGAACTCGGCGAGTTGTACGAGTCGCTGGGCATGCCGGAAGCGGCCCGGGCGCAGTACGACCTGCTGCGGCAGTGGGTGCGGGCCGCCGCCGCGGGTGGGGCGGACGAGGAGCTGGTGCTGGGGCGGTTCGAGGCCGACCACGGCGATCCGCGGGCGGCGGTGCGGCGGTTGCGGGCGGAGTGGCGGCGCCAGCCCGGGACGGAGGTCGCCGACGCGCTGGGCTGGGCGCTGTACCGGGCCGGGAAGCCGGAGGAGGCCTTGTGGTTCGCGCTGGCGGCGACGGACTCCGAACGCGGGGGCGGGGTGCGCGACGCGGTGTCCATGTACCACCGGGGCGTGATCGAGCGGGAGCTGGAGCGCTATGGCGCGGCCCGCCGGCACCTCGCGGAGGCTCTGCGGATCAACCCGCACTTCTCTCCCCTGCACGCGCGTGCGGCCGGGGAGGCGGCGCGGGAGCTGGGGGAGCCGCCGGACGAGGACGTTCCGGAGATGGCCGGGCCATGAGTTCGTGCGGGTGCCCCGTGACACCCGCACGAGCTCGGTGGGGCGATCGGGTCACAGGTTGCCGCGGCGGTCCTGCTCGCGCTCGATCGCCTCGAACAGGGCCTTGAAGTTGCCCTTGCCGAAGCCCATCGAGCCGTGGCGCTCGATGATCTCGAAGAAGACGGTCGGACGGTCCTGGACCGGCTTGGTGAAGATCTGCAGCAGGTAGCCGTCCTCGTCGCGGTCGGCGAGGATCTTCAGTTCGCGCAGGGTGTCGATGGGGACGCGGGTCTCGCCGACCCACTCCCCGAGCGTGTCGTAGTAGGAGTCGGGCGTGTTGAGGAACTCGACGCCGGCCGCGCGCATGGTGCGGACCGTCTGCACGATGTCGTTGGTGTTGAGCGCGATGTGCTGCACACCGGCGCCGCCGTAGAACTCCAGGTACTCGTCGATCTGGGACTTCTTCTTGGCGATGGCCGGCTCGTTGATCGGGAACTTGACCTTGAGCGTGCCGTCGGCGACGACCTTGGACATCAGCGCGCTGTACTCGGTGGCGATGTCGTCGCCCACGAACTCCTTCATGTTCGTGAAGCCCATGACCTTGTTGTAGAAGCCGACCCACTCGTTCATGCGGCCGAGTTCGACGTTGCCGACGCAGTGGTCGATGGCCTGGAAGGTGCGCTGGGCGGGCGGCTCGACCATCGGCTGGGCCGCGACGTAGCCGGGCAGGTAGGGGCCGTCGTAACCGGAGCGCTCGACGAGGGTGTGGCGGGTCTCGCCGTAGGTGGCGATGGCGGCCAGGACGACCGTGCCGTGCTCGTCCTTCCGCTCGTACGGCTCGGCGACCGAGCGGGCGCCGTGCTCCAGGGCGTAGGCGTAGGCGGCGCGCGCGTCCGGGACCTCGATGGCGAGGTCGACGACGCCGTCGCCGTGCTCGGCCACGTGCTTGGCGAGGAAGTGGCCCCACTCGGTGGAGGGCTTGATGACCGAGGTGAGGACGAAGCGGGCGGAGCCGTTCTCCAGCACGTAGCTCGCGGTCTCGCGGCTGCCGTTCTCCGGTCCGGAGTAGGCGACCAGCTTCATGCCGAAGGCGGTGGAGTAGTAGTGCGCCGCCTGCTTGGCGTTGCCCACGGCGAAGACGACCGCGTCCATTCCCTTGACCGGGAAGGGGTCGGCCTGCCGGGCGGTGTCGGGAGTGTGGTGTGTGGTCTGCGTCATAGCCGCAGGGTCTCCCCGACCGGCAAGGTGCGCAATAGTTTGCGTCTTGGCTGGGCAATCTGTTCAGCAGGACGGCCGTATCGGCGACCCTTCTGTACACGATGACCATGCCGGGAGGCTGCTGTGGCGATCGATCAACTGGACGGCCGGATCATCCTGCTGCTGGCCAGGGAGCCGCGGATCGGGGTGCTGGAGATGTCCCGGCGGCTGGGTGTGGCCCGCGGCACCGCGCAGGCCCGGCTGGACCGGCTTCAGTCGAACGGAGTCATCCGGGGGTTCGGTCCGCAGGTGGATCCGGCCGCGCTCGGCTACCCGGTCACGGCGTTCGCGACGCTGCAGATCCGGCAGGGGCAAGGGGCCGACGTACGGGCCCACTTGGCGACCGTGCCGGAGGTGCTGGAGCTGCACACCACCACCGGCACCGGGGACATGCTCTGCCGGCTCGTGGCCCGCTCGAACGCCGATCTCCAGCGTGTGATCGACCGGGTCGTCGGTTTTGATGGCATCGTCCGGGCCTCCACGGCGATCGTCATGGAGAACCCCGTTCCGCTGCGGATCATCCCGCTCGTGGAGCAGGCCGCGGAGGAGACCTGAGTCGTGGGGTGAGCGCGTGTGAACTTCTGGGAGTACCTGGTCAACCGGCACCAGCAGCTGCTCACGGACGCCTACCAGCATGCGAGCGCCGTCTTCCAGTGCATGGTCGTGGCGACCGTGCTCGGGGTGCTGATCGGCATCGCCGGCTACCGCAGCGAGTGGGCCGGGAACCTCGCGACCACGACGACCGCCACCATCCTGACCGTGCCCGCGCTCGCCCTGATCGGTCTGCTCATCCCCGTCGTGGGCCTCGGCGTGCCGCCCACCGTGATCGCGCTGACGCTGTACGGGCTGCTGCCGGTCGTGCGCAACGCGATCGTCGGGCTGCGCGGCGTCGACCCGACACTGGTGGACGCCGCCACGGGCATCGGCATGTCCCGGCCCGCCCGGCTGCTGCGGGTCGAGCTGCCGCTGGCCTGGCCGCCGATCCTGACCGGGATCCGGGTCTCCACCCAGATGCTGATGGGCATCGCCGCCATCGCGGCGTACGCCTCCGGGCCCGGTCTCGGCAACGTCATCTTCCGCGGCCTGGCCTCGCTGGGCAGCGCCAACGCGCTCAACCAGGTCCTCGCGGGCACGCTCGGCATCATCGTCCTGGCCCTGCTGTTCGACGCCGCGTACGTCCTGCTCGGACGGCTGACCATTCCCAGGGGGATCCGTGCCTGAGACCGGTGACCACGGCGCGTCCATCGCGCTGGAGGGCCTGACCAAGCGCTACCCCGGCAGTGCGTGGCCGGCCGTGGACAACGTGAGCATGGAGATCAAAGCGGGCGAGGTCGTCGTGTTCGTCGGCCCCTCGGGCTGCGGCAAGTCGACCACCCTCAAGATGATCAACCGCCTGATCGAGCCGACCGGCGGCCGCATCCGCATCGGCGGCGAGGACGTCACCGACATGGACCCCGTCAAGCTGCGCCGCAAGGTCGGCTACGCCATCCAGTCCGCCGGGCTCTTCCCGCACATGACGGTCTCCCAGAACATCGGGATCGTCCCGAAGATGATCGGCTGGCCCACGGCACGGATCAAGCAGCGGACGGAGGAGCTGCTCGACCTCGTGGGCCTGGACCCCGGGGAGTTCCGCGGCCGCTACCCGCGCCAGCTGTCCGGCGGGCAGCAGCAGCGCGTGGGCGTGGCCCGGGCGCTGGCCGCCGATCCCCCGGTGCTGCTGATGGACGAGCCGTTCGGGGCGGTGGACCCCATCACCCGGGAGCACCTCCAGGACGAGCTGATCCGGCTGCAGCACGAGCTGCACAAGACGATCGTCTTCGTCACCCACGACTTCGACGAGGCGATCAAGATCGGCGACCGGATCGCCGTACTGCGCGAGCGGTCGCACATCGCGCAGTTCGACACCCCCGAGGCGATCCTGACCAACCCGGCGGACGACTTCGTGTCCGGGTTCGTGGGGGCCGGGGCGGCGCTGAAGCGGCTGAACCTGACCCGGGTACGGGACGTGGAGATCACCGACTATCCGACGGTCACGGTCGACGACCCGTTGCAGCAGATCTTCAACCGGCTGCGCACCAGCGGCACCAACGAGATCCTGCTGCTCGACCGGCGCGGACGCCCCTACAAGTGGCTGCGGCGCGGGGATCTGGTGCGGGCCCGGGGCTCGCTGGCCCGCGCCGGGACCCTGGTGCACGACACCGTCACCCGGGACGCGACCCTGCGGGACGCCCTGGAGGCCGTGCTCACCGACAACGCCGGGCGGGTGGCGGTGACCGGGCGGCGCGGCGAGTACACGGGCGTCGTCGACATGGAGACCCTCATGAACTCCGTGCACGAGATGCTGGAGGCCGACCGGCTCGACGCGATGGAGCACCAGCACGAGCTGGAGTCGCTGCGGGCCTCGCAGACGCACGCGGAGCAGGAGGGGGCCCCGGGCCCGGCGGCCTTGAGCGGCCCGGGAGGAGAACGGTGACCGCCACGGAGGTCGTGGAGACCTCCGAGCCTCCAAAGGAGGCTGAGGCGCCCCCACCGGAGCGCCGGCCCGCCCGCCTCACCTGGCAGAAGCTGACGTTCCTGCCGGTCGTGCTGATCGCCGTGCTGCTCGCCACCTGGCTGTGGTTCCAGCAGGCCGACCTGGACGCGCTCACCCGCAACGCCCTGTCGGGCGGCCAGGTGAGCAAGGCGCTCTGGCAGCACGTTCAACTGACCGTGATCTCCACGTTCTTCGTGCTGGTCATCGCGATCCCGCTGGGCATCCTGCTGACCCGCGCGGCGGTGAGCAGGGCCACCCCGGTGGCGATGGCCTTCGCCAACACGGGTCAGGCGACCCCGGCGATCGGCCTGCTGGCCCTCCTGGTGATCTGGCTGGGCATCGGCCGCAGGGCCGCCCTGATCGGCATCATCGCCTACGCCATCCTGCCCGTGCTCTCCAACACGATCACCGGCCTGAAGGCGAACGACCCGACCCTGCTGGAGGCGGCCCGGGGCATCGGCATGTCCCCGCTGGGCGTGCTGGCACGGGTGGAACTCCCCCTGGCCGTCCCGCTGATCCTCGCGGGTGTGCGCACGGCCCTCGTCCTGAACGTCGGTACGGCGACCCTGGCGGTCTTCGGCGGGGGCGGCGGCCTCGGCGTCCTGATCACGACCGGCATCACCAACCAGCGGATGCCGGTGCTCGTGCTGGGATCGGTCCTCACGGTGGTGCTGGCACTGCTGGTGGACTGGCTGGCGTCGATCGCCGAACTGTTGCTGCGGCCGCGCGGGCTGCGGCCATGAGGTGGCGTACGTGCCTGGCGGCGGCCGGTCTGCTGCTGGCGGCGGCCGGCTGCGGCCTGACCAGCGGGTCTCCGCTGACCGACGACGTGGAGCCGGGCTCGATCGGCCGGGGTGAGCCGCTGAAGGGCGCACAGCTGACGGTGACGTCGAAGTCGTTCACCGAGCAGCTCATCCTCGGCTCGATCATGGGCATCGCGTTCGAGGCGGCCGGCGCCGACGTGATCGACCGCACCGGTATCCAGGGTTCCCTCGGCAGTCGCGAGGCGGTGCGCAAGGGCGACGCGGACGCCGGATACGAGTACACGGGCACGGCCTGGATCACCTACCTCGGGCACAGCGAGCCGATCGCCGACCCGCAGGCGCAGTGGGAGGCCGTGAAGAAGGAGGACGCGGGCAACGGGCTGGTCTGGCTGCCGCCCTCGGAACTGGACAACACGTACGCGCTGGCGACGAACCAGCGGAACGCGAAGAAGTACGACGTGAAGACCATGTCCGACGTGGCGAAGCTGGCGAAGTCCGACCCGGAGGCCGTGAAGCTGTGCGTGGAGGTCGAGTTCGCGAACCGGGCGGACGGGTTGCCGGGCATGCAGAAGGCCTACGGCATGAACGTGCCGGCCCGGAACATCACGCAGATGGACACCGGGATCATCTACACCCAGACCGCGAAGGGCAACTGCACGTTCGGGGAGGTGTTCACCACCGACGGGCGGATCAAGTCCATGAACCTGGTGGTGATGGACGACGACGAGAAGTTCTTCCCCAACTACAACGCCGCCCCGATGATCAACGCCAAGTCGCTGAAGGAGTGGCCGGCGATCGCGGACGTGCTGAACCCGGTGACGGCGAGGCTGAACAACTCCGTGGCGCGGACGCTGAACGCGAAGGTGGACGTGGACGGGGAGGACCCCCATCAGGTGGCACTGGACTGGCTGGTGGAGGAGGGGTTCGTCAGGGAGGGGTGAGTTACAAAGAAGTAGTTGCAAAGAGAGCTTTGCAACGCTACCTTTGCATGCATGCCCGACGAACCGGCTCCCCGCCTCCTCGACGCCCGCTCCCTGCGCGGCCTGGCTCATCCCCTGCGGATGCAGCTGCTGATCGCACTGCGCCGTGGCGGTCCCGCCACGGCCTCCGGCCTGGCGGAGAAACTCGGCGAGTCGAGCGGTGCGACCAGCTACCACCTACGGCAACTCGCCGCGCACGGTTTCGTCGCCGACGACCCGGAGCGGGGCAAGGGGCGGGAGCGATGGTGGAAGGCGGTCGACCAGGGCGTGCAACTCGACGAGACCCTGATCAAGGACCCGGACCCGGCCGTGCGGGGAGCCGTCGCCCTGTTCCGGTACGAGCTCGCCAACGTGCACACCCGGGAGGTCGCAACCTGGCTCGGCAACACGAGTGACTGGGGCGAGGAATGGGACGGCGCCACGGACCTCAGCGACTTCAGTCTGCGGCTCACTCCCGAACTCGCACGTGAGCTGGTCGGCAAGATGCACGACCTCATCCAGAGCTACCGCCCTCTGCCCGAAGGCACACCGGACGCCGAAACGGTACGCGTCCACACGCACGTCTTCCCCAGTCAGACGACGTTGTGAAAGGCCATCACCCATGCACCCGGACATCCACCTCACCCTGCACCACGCCCGCGCCGCCGAACTCCGCGCCGAGGCCGGACCCCGTCCGGCGCGCCGTCCCGATCTTCGTACGCGTCTGGGCTGGACCCTCGTGGAAATGGGGTTAAGACTCGCCGCCCGGCCCGGAACGGCCACCGCCCACTAACAACTCGGCACGGAACCCTTGCCCGTCTCCAGGGCCACCAGGGAACTCACCGTGCCCTTGAGGGTGGTCACCGGAATCAGCCGCAGGCCCTTCGGCAGCTCGGCGCGCGCGTCCCCGCACTCCGCCTTCGGCACCAGGAACACCGTCGCACCGTCCCGCTTCGCGGCCTGCGTCTTGAGGGCGACGCCCCCCACCGCACCGACCCGGCCGGTCGCGTCGATCGTGCCCGTACCGGCGATGACCCGGCCGCCCGTGAGATCGCCGCCCGTGCCGTCGCCGTCGAGCTTGTCGATGATCCCGAGGGAGAACAGCAACCCCGCACTGGGCCCGCCCACGTCCGCGAGCTTCAGGCTGACCTCGATGTCCTTGCCGTCGAGACCGAGGTACCCCAGCGCGGCCCGCGTCGCCGCGTCCTGGGACTCCTTCATCTGCTTCTCGTTGTACCGCTCGATCTCCTTGACGCTGTTCCCGCTCGGGTAGACGGAGTCGCGCGGCATGACCGCCTGGTCGGTGCGGAACCAGCCGTCGACGACGTCGAGGAGCGAGACGCGGGTGCCCGGGGAGGTCGCCTCGATGGTGGTCATCCGCAGCTGGCCCCGGGTGTCCCGGACCGGCGCCCCGGAGATGGTGATCACCTCCGTGCCCTTGTTCTCGCCCAGCACGTTCGCCGTCAGCCCCGGCTGCGCCACCGAGAACGGCAGCGGCGCCAACACCGCCGTGGCGAACAGGGCCACGACGGGCAGGGCGCAGACGGCGACGGCCCGGGGGCGCGTGAGGCGAGAGAACACAGGATCAATCTAACGCGGGCGTGCGGTACGCCCGGGGTCAGGGCGTCGGAGGCCCTCTTCCGCGACCCGGCCAGGCGGCCGAGCGGCGTCCGTCAGCGCAGCGCCTCCGCGACCTCCCGGGCCGCGTCGACGACCCGCGGTCCCACCCGCTCCGGCACCGCCTCCGCCAGCATCACCACGCCCACACTGCCCTCGACGCCCGTCACGCCCAGCAGCGGCGCCGCCGCCCCGCACGCGCCCGCCTCCAGCTCCCCGTGGGTCAGGGTGTAACCGGGGCCGGCCATCGGGTGCTGCCGGGCCCCGAGGATCGCCTTGCCGGCGGCGCCCCGGTCCAGCGGGTGGCGGAACCCGGCCCGGTAGGCGACGTGATAGTCCGTCCAGGTCGGTTCCACGACGGCCACCGCGAGCGCGTCCGCGCCGTCGACCAGGGTCAGATGCGCCGTCGCGCCGATGTCCTCGGCCAGCGATCGCAGCGCCGGCATCGCGGCTTCGCGCACCAGCGGATGAACCTGCCGCCCCAGCCGCAGCACCCCGAGGCCGACCCGGGCACGTCCTCCGAGGTCACGGCGTATGAGGGCGTGCTGTTCCAGCGTGGCGAGCAACCGGTACACGACGGTCCGGTTCACCCCGAGCCGGAGCGAGAGCTCGGTCACGGTGAGCCCGTGATCCGTGTCGGCGAGCAGCTTGAGGACACGCAGTCCCCGGTCGAGCGTCTGAGAGGTCTCCGCGGTCACGACGCCCACTCCTTAGTGGTGAGGTCGGCAGCCCCTCGGTCAGCGGATGCGTCACCGAGTCCCGTCGGTCACGCGCTTCAGAGGCCGCCGATCGGCCGGCGGCCCGGCCTGTCCGGACCCCGTCGCTTCACGGCTGCGCTCCGCGGCGGCGCTGCCACGGGGCGTGTGCGTAGCCGGACAGTAGCGAAGCAGGTTCGCTCAGCGGAAGCCTCCGTCCAGAATCCGGGCACGGCCCGGTGTGGAGTGCTTCTGTTTGGGGCGGTATGCGCGCCCCGAAGGGGCGCGGGGAACTGCGCGACCAGCCACACACAACCCGCGGACGACACCACAGGGGCGTCACTTCATCCGGGTCGCCCACTCCTGCACCTTGGCGATCCGCTGTTTCAACTGCCCCGCCGTCGCCTCCGCCGCCGGCGGCCCCCCGCACACGCGCCGCAGCTCGGTGTGGATCACGCCGTGCGGCTTGCCGCTCTGGTGGACGTACGCGCCGACCATTGTGTTGAGCTGCCGCCGCAGCTCCATCATCTCCTTGTGGGAGACCACCGGTCGCCGTTCGGCCGGCACTTCGAGCAGGTCGGCTTCCTCGTCCGGCTTCTTGCGGCTGTGCGCGATCTGCCGGGCCTGCCGCTTCTGCAGCAGCAGCTGCACCTGGTCGGGCTCCAGCAGTCCCGGGATGCCGAGGTAGTCCTGCTCCTCCTCACTGCCCGGGTGGGCCTGCATGCCGAACTCGGCGCCGTTGTACATGACCCGGTCGAAGACGGCCTCGGACTCCAGGGCCTCGAAGGAGAACTGCTCCTGCTCGCCGGTGTCCTCGTCCTGCTCCCGGTTCGCCTCGTCCATCTCCTTCTCGGACTCGGCGTACGGGTCCTCCTCGCCCCCCTTCTTGGGCTTGTCGAGGACGTGGTCGCGCTCGCGTTCCATCTCGTTGGCGAAGGAGAGCAGGTCGGGCACGGTCGGCAGGAACACCGAGGCGGTCTCGCCGCGCCGCCGGGACCGCACGAAACGCCCGACGGCCTGCGCGAAGAAGAGCGGTGTGGAGATGGTGGTGGCGTACACGCCCACCGCCAGGCGCGGTACGTCGACGCCCTCGGACACCATCCGCACCGCGACCATCCACCGGTCGTTGTTCGCGCTGAATTCGTCGATTCGCTCGGAGGCGCCGGAGTCGTCGGACAGCACGAGGGTGGCCTTGCTGCCGGTGATGTCCCGGATGAGCTTGGCATAGGCGCGCGCCGAGTCCTGGTCGGAGGCGATGACGAGGGCGCCGGCGTCCGGGATGGCCTTCCTGACCTCGGTCAGCCGCTGGTCGGCCGCCCGCAGCACGGAGGGCATCCACTCACCGCGCGGGTCGAGGGCGGTCCGCCAGGCCTGGCTGACGGCGTCCTTGGTCATGGGTTCGCCGAGCCGGGCGGCGATCTCGTCACCGGCCTTGGTGCGCCAGCGCATGTTGCCGCTGTAGGACAGGAAGATGACCGGCCGGACGACGTTGTCGGCGAGCGCGTTGCCGTAGCCGTAGGTGTAGTCGGCCGCCGACCGCCGGATGCCGTCGTTGCCCTCCTCATACGAGACGAAGGGGATGGGGTTGGTGTCGGACCGGAAGGGTGTACCGGTCAGCGCGAGCCGGCGGGTGGCGGGCTCGAACGCCTCCAGGCAGGCTTCGCCCCAGGACTTGCTGTCACCGGCGTGGTGGATCTCGTCGAGGATGACGAGGGTCTTGCGCTGCTCGACGCGGTTGCGGTGCAGCATGGGCCGGACGCCGACACCGGCGTACGTCACGGCGACCCCGTGGTACTCCCGGCCGAGCGGCCCGGCGCTGTACTCCGGGTCGAGCTTGATCCCTATCCGGGCGGCGGCCTCGGCCCACTGCTTCTTCAGGTGCTCGGTCGGGGCCACCACGGTCACCTGCTGCACGACGTGGTGGTGGAGCAGCCAGGAGGCCAGCGTCAGCGCGAAGGTCGTCTTGCCGGCGCCGGGGGTGGCGACCGCCAGGAAGTCCCGCGGCTGCTCCTGGATGTACCTCTCCATCGCACCCTGCTGCCAGGCGCGGAGCTTGCCGGCGGTACCCCAGGGGGCGCGGCCGGGGAACGCCGGGGAGAGGTGGTGCGAGGCAGTGCTGGTGCCGGCGGTGGTAGTCACGGTCTCCGTTGGGGGTCGGGCGGCTCGTTCGAGGGAGCCTGACGGCTCGGCTACGTATGACAACCGGGCCACCCTACCGGCGCCCCGAGCCCACCCATGCGCGGACCGGGCCGGGTCACCGGTGTGTGGGACCGACGTCACAGCCTCCGCAAGCGCCCCGCGATCCTCCCGACCTCCGCCTCGGCCCCGGAGGCCACGTCGACGACCAGCGCGAAGGCCGCCTCCTGGTCCACCTCGGCCGGGTCGACGCCGTTGCGCAGAGGCTACGGCCCGTCCGCCGTCGTGTGCCGTCCACCGCCTGCCGTACGCCGTACGCCGTCCGCCGTCCGCCGTCCGCCCCGGACCTGCTCCAGGACGCCTGACGGCAGAGCCGTCAGAGCACCCCGCCTGCCTCGTCCTGGAACGCGACCGTCCAGTAGTGGCGGACCGTTCCGGCCGCGGTCACACCCGTCGGGTCGACCGTCGACAGGACCTGAAGCATCGTCATGGCGAGCTGGTCGTAGGTGTCGGTCGTCAGCTCGTGGGACGACTGGGCGTCTATCGCGCGCTCGCGGTGCAGGAGCCAGAGCGTGAAGGCGAGGGTCGACACGTCCGTGTTGAGCGGGTACAGCGTCGCCTCGGGTTCGCTCCAGTTGAGGACCGCGCCCGTCGCGCCGTCGACGACCAGGCTGTTGTCCTCGACCAGGTGACCCAGGCGGATCAGGCGGTGGGCTCCGGCGGGGAGTCGGACCGGGATCCCGCTGTCGGCGTAGTACTCGGCGAGGGTCGCCAGGGGGACGTCCGTGTCCAGGGAGAAGACGTGGGCGTCCTCCGGGAGGCCCACCTCGCGCAGGAACCGGCGGGTCGGCTCGTGCGTGAGGGTCGCGGGGAAGTCGACGTCCTCGAAGCGCGCCACCTTGCCGGGGCCGAACTCCTGGCCCAGGAGGCGGTGCGGGAGGTCCAGGGAGAGGCCGGACGTGCCGCCACGGCCCGCCACCAGGGACAGGGGGCGGATCAGTGCGGCCATCTTCCAGAACGGGGCCGGTTCGCCGTCCGCGCCGTCGCGGAACACCGCCAGCAGGTGCTGAGAGGCCTCCGCCACCGCCTTGGGGCCGTAGCGGCCCGCGTAGGAGGCGAACTGGCCACGCAGGCCCGCCAGTTCGTCCGTGGCCTCCGCGAAGCGGACCAGCGTCCGCAAGGAGGGGGCCAGGGGGCGGCGGTCCATCACACCGGGGCGGTCGTGCAGGACGTACGCCGTCGAGATCTCGCCCGTCGCGCCGTCGAGCAGGAGCGACTCCGTCTCCAGGCCGCCGGGGCCGAGCAGTCCGCCTATCACCAACTGCTCGCGCAACTCCGCCGAGAGACGGTCGTCCGGGCCGGCCGTGGAGTCGGCGACCGTGCGCAGGCCTTCGCGGCTCAGCTCCGCGAAGCTCAGCACACCGCTGTCGCAGGGCAGTCCGGGGCCGGTCAGCCAGTGCCGCGTGGACGCGTGCGTCACCCACGGGTCCAGCTCGGACTCGGTCAGGGTGATCACCGCGCAACCGGCGTCGGTCATACTCATGGGCTCCCCCGCATGTGCTTGCTCACCGCCCCCTGACGGAGCACGGCAGACCGCCCGGCCCAGCCTGGGCAGCCGTTCCCCACTGCCCAGAACAGTACGCCCCACCACTGACAACGCCCCGGAACAGCGACGCGCGCCCGACGACCACGCCGCGTCACCTCACAAGACGCTCAGAGCACCCCCGCGCGTTCCCTTTCCGCCGAAATCGCTTTCATCCCCGGCGTCGCGTCGGTTCCACGCGGGCGGAGCGGAGCCCGGTGCGCGGGGTGTGGGCCTGCGGGCGCCCCGGGGGGCGGGGCACGGTCCGGTCCGGGCAACCCGGCCGGTCCGGCTCCAGGCAACCCGGCCGGTCCGGCTCCGGGCAACCCGGCCGGTCCGGCTCCGGGCAGCCCGGCGGCGGCGAAGCGGCCTCAGACCCGTTCCGTGACCACCGCGGCCTGGGGGCGGATCGGGAGGCGGTTCACCGGGCGGCCCGTCGCGGCGCGGACGGCGGACGCCACGGCCGCCGGGGACGTCACCACCGGCACCGCGCTGACCGCCTTCGCCCCGAAGGGAGCGACCACGTCCCGTTCCTCGACCAGCCGGACGATGCGGATGTCGGGCGCGTCGAGGGCGGTCGGGAGGGCGTAACCGGTCAGGTCGGGGTGCCGGATCAGACCGCGTGGCGTGCGGAGGTTCTCCGTGAGCGCGATGCCCACGCCCTGGGTCACGCCCCCCTCGATCCGGGCGGTGAGCTGAGCCGGGTTCAGGACGCGGCCCACGTCCTGGGCGACGGCCAGCTCCACGACCCGCACGGAACCGATCTCGATGTCGACGTCCACCACCGCGCGGATCGCGCAGAAGGCCATGCCCACGAAGGCGTCGCCCTGGCCGGTCTCGTTCAGCGGCTCGGTCGGGTGCGGGCGGCACTGGGCGGTGGCCCACAGTTCCTTGCCGTCCAGCGCCTCCGTGACGGTCGTGGAGAGCACCCCGTCGTACGACGTGATCTTGCCGTCGGTGATCTGGAGCAGCTCCGTCGACATGCCGAACTTGTGGGCGAGCGGCTGGAGGAGCTGGGTGCGGACCATCTTGGCCGCGCGCTCCACCGCCCCGCCCGAGACCCAGGTGTGCCGGCCGCGGCAGCCCGCGCCCGCCGGGGGCTGGTCGGTGTCGACCGGCGCCACGTGCACCTCGTCGATGCCGAGGGTCTCCTGGACGATCTGCCGGGCCAGGGTGGTGAAGCCCTGGCCGGTCTCGACGGCCGCGCACAGGACCGTCGCGACACCGTCGTGGACCTTCACGGTGGCCGTGGAGACCTCGTCCGCGCCCTCCGCGCCGAGCATGTGCACCATACCCACGCCGTAGCCCACTCCCCGGCGCACGGCACCCGGTTCGCCCGCGCCCTCGGGGCCGCCGGGCAGCAGCCACTCGTCCTCGGGCGTGTCCTTGGGCAGCGGCGGCAGCGGGTAGTCCCGTACGGCCTGGAGCAGTTCGGCCACGGGGGCGGGGCAGGTCACCGTCTGGCCGGTCGGCAGCACGTCGCCCGTCGCCAGGGCGTTGCGCAGCCGCACCTCGGCGGGGTCGATGCCGAGCTTCTTGGCGATCTTGTCCATCTGCGCCTCGTAGGCGGCGCAGACCTGCATGGCGCCTTCGCCGCGCACGTGGCCGGACGGGGGGTTGTTGGTGCGTACGGCCCAGCCCTCGATGAAGGCGTTCGGCACGACATAGGGGCCGCAGGCGAACGCGACGGCGGCGGCCAGGGCCTCGGAGGAGGTGTCGGCGTAGGCGCCCGCGTCGAGCAGGATCTGCGCCTCGACCTTGACGAGTCTGCCCTCGGCGTCGGCGTGGTGGCGGTAGCGCAGCAGGGTGGGGTGCCGGTGGACGTGGCCGAGGAAGGACTCCTCGCGCGTGGCGGTGAGTTTCACCGGGCAGCCGGTGCGCAGCGCCAGCAGGCCGAGCGGGAGCTGGAAGCCCTGGTCCTCGCGGTCGGCGGTGGCGCCGGGGACGCCGGTGACGACGACCTTGACGCGCTCGGGCTCCAGGCCGAACGCGGCGGCGGCCGCGTCGCGGTCGGCGTGCGGGTCGGTGGAGGCGAGGTACAGCTCCACCCCGCCGTCCGGGCGCGGCACGGCCAGGCCCGCCTCGGCGCCGATGGGCGCGGGGTCCTGGCGGCCGATGCGGTACAGGCCCTCGACGACGATCTCGCCGGCCGCCTCCGGGTCGCCGTGGCGCAGCGGGATGTGCCGGATCAGGTTGCCGTCGGGGTGCAGCGGCTCGGCCTCGAAGGCCTGCTCCGGGTCGGTCACCGGGTCGAGCACCTCGTACTCGACGATGACGGCGGCGGCCGCCATGCGCGCGGTGTCCGGGTGGTCCGCGGCGACGGCGGCGATGGGTTCGCCGTGGTGGCGCACGACCTCGGAGGCGAAGACCGGGCGGTCGGCCTTGCCGCGGCCGTGCAACGGGCTGCCCGGGATGTCCTCGTGGGTGACGACGGCGCGGACGCCGGGCATCTCGCGCGCGTGGGTGGTGTCGATGGACAGGATGCGCGCGCGCGGGTGCGGTGAACGCAGCACGGCCGCCCACAGCAGGCCCTCGGCCCACAGGTCGGCGGCGTACGGGAAGGTGCCCTCCGTCTTGGCGCGGGCGTCGGCGGGCGGGAGCGAGGCGCCGATGCCGTGCGGGAGGGGTTCGGGGGCGGGGGCGGCCTCCGCGGCCTGTGCGGTGGCTGCTTCGTTGCTCACGCTGGGCCTCCGTCCTGGCCGTGGGGCTGGTCGTGCGGGTCCGGGGAGTGCGGGGTGTGCGGTTGCGGGGGCGCTCCGAAGGCCGACGCGTTCACGCCACCGGCGCCCGGGCCCGCCTGGTGCGGGATGCGGGCCCCGTCGGTGTCGCCGTCGGCGGGCGCGGAGTGGGCCTCGCGTTCGGCGACGACTTCCTTGACGGCGTCCACCACGCCCCGGTAGCCGGAGCAGCGGCACAGGTTGCCGCACAGTGCCTGGCGGGTCTCCAGCTCGGTGGGGGCCGGGTTTCCCTCCAGCAGGTCGTGCAGGGTCATCGCCATGCCGGGGACGCAGAAGCCGCACTGCACGGCGCCGCAGCGCGCGAGCGCCCGCTGCACGTCCGACGGCTGCCCGTCCTCGGCCAGACCCTCGACGGTGCGGACCTCGCTGCCGGCGGCGGTCACCGCCGGGACGAGGCAGGACGCCACGAGCCGCCCGTCGACCTGGACGTTGCACGCGCCGCACTCGCCCTGCGAGCAGCCGTCCTTGGCACCCGCGAGTCCGAGCCGCTCCCGCAGCACGTACAGCAGGGACTCGCCGATCCACGCGTCGGTGACGGGCCGGTCGGTGCCGTTGACGCGCAGGGCGTAGGAGGCGAGGGGGTGTTCCTCCTGGGGGGCGACACCGGGCGGGGCTTCCGGGGTGCCGGCCGGGTCGGTCGCCGGGTCCTCCTCGGAAGCCTGGTCGTCCCGGGTCTCGCCGTCGGCGGCATCCGGTCCGGTGCCGGCGTCCGCCTCCGCAGGGGCCCGCAGGGGCACGGCAGCGACCTCGGAGGGGCCGTCAGCGGCCTCTTGGCCCTCTGGAGCGTCTTCGGCGTGACCGGCGTGACCGGCGGGCTCACCGGGCCCCGGAGCGGCCTGTGAGGACTCCTGGGCGTCTTGAGTGCGCTGAGCGTCCTGGGCGTCCTGCGGGAGCGCGGCGGCTTCCGGGTACGCCTCGGGCACGGACTCCGGGCGGAACTCGCCGGGGGCCTCGGCGTACGGCTCGGGCGCCTGAGCGGCGGGCATCGGGTGACCGGAGGCACGGGACGGGTCCGGCCGGTGCCCGGCGACGCCGGTGGGCTCCGGCCCCTGGCCGGCGGCATCGGTGGACTCGGGGCCGTGTCCGTGGCCGGGGGAGCCGGTGATCTCCGGGCCGTGATCGGCGAACTCGGCGGACCCCTGGCCCCGATCGGCGAAGCGGGCGGTCTCCTGGCCCTGGTCGACGAAGCCGGTGGCCTGCGGGCCGTGGTCGGCGAACTCGGCGGACCCCTCGCCCTGGTCGACGAAGCGGGCGGTCTCCTGGCCCTGGTCGACGAAGCCGGTGGCCTGCGGGCCGTGGTCGGCGAACTCGGCGGACCCCTCGCCCTGATCGGCAAAGCCTGCGGACTCACGGCCGTGATCGGCGCCGCGGGCGGACTCCGGGCCGTGGTCGGCGAACTCGGCGGACCCCTGGCCCCGGTCGGCAAAGCCGGTGGGCTCACGGCCGTGATCGGCGAAGCCGGTGGTCTCCGGCCCCTGGTCGGCGAACTCGGCGGACCTCTCGCCCCGGTCGGCAAAGCCGGTGGGCGCCTCGCCCTGGTCGGCGAACCCGGAGGACCCCTGGCCCCGGTCGGCAAAGCCGGTGGGCTCCTGGCCGTGATCGGCGCCGCGGGCGGACTCCGGGCCGTGATCGGCGAAGCCGGTGGCCTGCGGGCCGTGATCGGCGAACTCGGCGGACCCCTCGCCCCGGTCGGCGAACCCGGAGGACCCCTCGCCCCGGTCGGCAAAGCCGGTGGGCTCCTGGCCGTGATCGGCGTAGCGGGACGGCTCCGCCGTGTGGCCGGGCGCCCCGGGGTCCTCCGGCGCGTACTCCGACGGCTGGGGCGGGTGACCGGCGCTGGGCGTCTCCGGACCGTGCCCGGTGTCGCCGGACGGCTCCGGCGCATGGCCGAACCGCCCGGTCCCGTGCCCGGGGCCGGTGTCCTCGTGGACTCCCGGTGCGTGGACGTCCTGGGGGTGCGCGGCCTCGCCCGGGCCCGCCTCCCGCGGCAACGGCCCGGCGGCCTGCCGGTCGGAGGCGTATCCGGAGGCCGGTCCGGCGTCGGCCCGCTGTCCTTGTCCGTGGCCCTGCTCGTGCTCGTGCCCCTGCTCGTGCTCGTGCCCCTGCTCGTGCCCGTGGGGGTAGCCCGACTGCTCCTGCGACGCCGTGTCCTGCGGGTCCTGCTGCCCCCACGGCCGGCCCGCGGCCTGCGTCGCCCACGGCGCGGGCGCACCGCCCGGCAGCGTGGCCGGCGGGGTGCCGCCCCACTGCTCGACCAGAGAGGACGTGGTGAACTCGCCCGATTCGTCCGGGAGGTCCCCCCCGGCGACGGGAATGGACCACTGCCCCGTCACGTCGTGGCCGGGCGCGGCGGCGGCCGCGGTCTCCTCGAAGTTCCACTGCCCGGTCGCTGCCGGGTTGTACGTGAACCGGTCGTCCCCGGCGTGCTGCCGCGCGCCCGCGTCGGAGCCGTAGAGCGTCCCGGGGTCGTACGGCGCGGCGGGGCCGTACGGCGCGGCGGGGTCGTACGGCCGTTCGGGCAGGTCGTGGCCCTGCTGCTGGTGCGCGTCGTGTTCACGACCGTGCTGCCGGTGCCCGGCGTTCGGGTCGTGCCACTGCGCCCCGTCGGCGGGCGCCCCCGGCACCGGCCACGCGCCCGTGGCCGCCGGGTCGGTTCCGGCCGTCGTGGCGGGGGTGACCGTTATCTGCGGTGGCACGTAGCCGTGGCCCGGCGCGGCGAGGGGGCTGTCGGCGGCCAGCAGGGCGTCGACGCCTCCCTCGGGGAGCTCGACGAAGGCCGTGGCGCCGTCGTCGTACTCGCCCTGGGGCAGCGGGTCCCAGCGGCTGCCGCCCCGGGGCGTGCCCTCTCCGTGCTGGTCGTCGGTCACGACAGCGCCCTCCCCAGTGCTCGTCGGGCCAGCGCGGCGACGGTGCGCCGCAGGTGCAGTACGGCGGGCGAAAGCTGCGCGACCGAGCCGTCCTCGGCCGGCGCCGCGTCGGGGATGCAGGCCGCGGCGACGTACTCCCCGAACGCGCTCAGCGCCTCCGGCACGAGCGCGCGGTTGTTGTCCCAGTCGATGAGGCCGGCGACCCACTGCTCGGCGTCCAGCGGCCGCAGCGGCATCGGCGCTATGGCGCCCACCGCGCAACGCACGCCCCGGCGCGCGGGGTCCAGGACCAGGGCCACGGACGCCACCGCGCGCCCAGGCCCGGTCCGGCCGGTCGCCTTGAGGAAGACCTGCGGGGCATGCAGCAGCGGCACGCGCACGTAGCCGATGAGTTCGCCGGCGCGGAGCAGGTCCATCCCGGCGAGCAGGTGCGACACGGGGATCTCCCGGCGGGCTCCGCCCTGGCCGGCGATGATCAGTGTCGCCTCCAGGGCGGCCAGCACCGGCAGCGCGTCCCCGGTGGGGGCGGCCGAGGCGATGTTGCCGCCCAGGGTGCCCGCGTTGCGGATGTGCGGCGGGCCCGCCGCACGCGCGGCGGCGGCGAGCGCCGGGATGAGGGCCGCGAAGTCGGGTCGGCCCATGCGCGCGTGCGTGAGGCCCGCGCCGAGCAGCGCGTGACCGTCGAGGTACTGCCAGCCGCGGATCTCGTTGATCCGCCCGAGGCCCACCAGGGCGGCGGGCCTGAGCTGCCCGGAGTTGACGGCGGCCATCAGGTCGGTGCCGCCCGCGACGGGCACGGCGGCGGGCACGGCGGTGAGTGCCGCCACGGCCTCGTCCAGTGTTGTGGGCAGCGTGACGGCCTGCGCCGCCTGCGGTGCGTGCGTGGTCAAACCGGCTGCCCCTTCCCGCTGCCCCACCTGGTCCCACCTGTGCTGCCGTACGGTACGTGCTGACAGGGCGGACGTGGCAACTCTGGCACATCTTGGCGAGAGCCGAGGACACGGGTCCGCTAGGAGGCATTCGCCCACCTCACCGGCGAGATGATCCGTTTTCGCACAGGTTCACCGCTGCGTGCCGATTGGCACTTTCGGTGACCCTTGTGCGCTTTTTCCGTGGCCTGTTCGAGCTGTTCGGTCGCGTCGGCCGCCGCTACCGGAGGGGCGGCGGACCCTCGATCGGGCGGCCCAGGACCCCGGGACGCCGCTGCCAGGGCAGCGGGCCCGTGGGCGGCCGGTAGGCGACACCCAGGGCGTCGAGCCGCCGGTAGTGGACGCTCATACGGCGCTCGAAGCCCGCGAAGTCCCGTTCCGGCGGGGACGGCAGGGCGCTCCAGGCGACCTCCGCGAAGGCCGCGAGGCGGGGGAACGCCTGGTAGTCCACGCGGGCCTGGTCCTCCATCACCTCCGTCCACAGGTTGGCCTGGGTGCCCAGCACGTGCCGGGCCTCCTCGGGCGTCAGCTCCGGCGGCACCGGCTCGAACCGGTAGACGTCCTCCAGGGTGCGCACCCACCCGATCGGTACCGGCTCCTCGGGGCCCGCGTCCTGACGGTGGTCCAGGTACACCTGCTGCTCGGGGCACATGACGACGTCGTGGCCGGCCCGGGCGGCGGCGATGCCCCCGGCGTAGCCGCGCCAGGAGGATACGGCGGCGCCCTCGGCGAGACCGCCCTCCAGGATCTCGTCCCAGCCGATCAGCCGGCGGCCCCGCTCGGCGAGCCAGGTGTCGAAGTGCCCGATGAACCAGGACTGGAGTCCGTCCTCGTCCACGAGGCCGAGTTCCCTGATGCGCGCCTGCGCGGTCGGCGACCTCCGCCACTGCTCCTTGGGGCACTCGTCGCCGCCGACGTGCACGAACTCCGAGGGGAACAGCGCGAGCACCTCCTCGAAGACGCCCTCGTAGAAGCGCAGGGTGTGGTCCGTTGGGGCGAGGACGTTCGGGTTGATTCCCCAGGTGTCCCAGACGGTGAGGGCGGTGGTGTCGACGACGTCGGTGTTGCCGAGTTCCGGGTACGCGGCGATGGCGGCCTGCGAGTGCCCCGGCACATCGATCTCGGGGACGACGGTGATGTGCCGCTCGGCGGCGTAGGCGACGATCTCCCGGATGTCGTCCTGGGTGTAGTAGCCGCCGTGCGGCTTGTCCTCCCACAACGGCGAGGCCCGGTGGCCGGTTTTGGTGCGGGCGCGCCAGGAGCCGATCCCGGCCAGCCGCGGATGCCGCCTGATCTCGATGCGCCAGCCCTGGTCGTCCGTCAGATGGAAGTGGAAGACGTTGAGTTTGTGCGCCGCCAGCAGATCGAGGTGACGGAGCACGCCTTCCTTGGGCATGAAGTGCCGGGCGACGTCGAGCATCGTGCCGCGCCAGCGGAACCGGGGGGCGTCCTCGATCGTGCGGTACGGCACGGCCCAGGCCCGGTCGGGGCCGTGCGGCGCCCTGCGGAAGGCGTCGGGGCCGAGGAGCTGCCGCAGGGTCTGCGCACCCCAGAAGACACCGGCCGCGCCGCCGCCCTCGATGAGGACGCCGTGCCGGTCGCTGACGAGGCGGTACTCCTCGGGGCCGAGCCGGGCGGCGAGCCGGAGGGTGACGCCGTCGCCGTCGCCGGGCCGCCTCCCCTCGTGCAGGGGCAGGCCCGTGGACTGCCCCAGGACGGTGCGCAGCCAGTGGCCGACGCCCTCCGTCCCGGCGCCCGCGTCGAGCCGGGAGCGGGCCGTCAACCGCACCTGACCGGGAACGGCGACGACACTGCGGGGTTGTGGAACCAGTTCGGTCACGTCAGTCCTTCACCGCTCCGCCCAGTCCGGAGACCAGGCGCCGCTGGACGAGTACGAAGAAGACCAGGACGGGAACGGTCATCACCGTGGAGGCGGCCATGACTCCGCCCCAGTCCGGGTCGTCGGGCTTGTAGAAGACGAGCAGGGCCATCGGCAGCGTCGACTGCGCGGTGTCACTGATGATGAACGACTTGGCGAACAGGAAGTCGTTCCAGGCGGAGATGAACGAGAACACGCTGGTGGCCACGAGCCCCGGCAGGACGAGCGGGAAAAGGATCTGCCAGAGGAATCGGGCCCGGCTCGCCCCGTCGATGCAGGCGGCCTCCTCCAGTGCTTCGGGAACGGCTTTCACGAAGCCCCGCAGCATCCAGATCGCGAAGGGCAGGGAGAAGGCGATGTGGGGCAGGATCAGCGAGCCCAGCGTGTTCAGCTGACCGGCGTCCCGCATGAGGAAGAACAGGGGGATCGTGAGGGCTTCCACGGGCACCGTCCGGGCGACCAGAAACATGATCAGAAGGGTGGTCCGCAGGCGGAAGCGGAATCGTGTGACGGCGGTCGCGGCGAGAAAGGCGATCAGCGCGGAGGCGATCACGACACTGCCCGCGACGACAAGGCTGTTGAAGAAGTAGCGGCCGAATTCCTGTTGCCCGAACACGCGCCGGAAGGAATCCAGGGAGGGCGTGAGCGTCCACGGCCTGGGTTCGCCGGACTCGATCTCCCCGGCCGGTTTGAAGGCGCTGAGCACCATCCAGTAGAGAGGGAAGGCCACGACGACCGCGATCAGCAGGGCGGCGGCCTCGGCGGCCGCCCGGCCCGGTCGGCGCACACGGCTGCGCGACAGGCGGGGTCGCTGAAGGCGGCCTTGACGCGCTGGGCGCGGGTGTCGACGGGAATGTACTCGACGGCCACCTCGGTGCCCTGGTGGGCCTTCTCGAAGTCGGCGACGACCGAGTCGACGACCTTCTCCTTGGGGGCGTTGCCGACCTCCTGGAAGAGCCACACGCGCAGCGTGCCGGTCTTGTCGTCCTTGCCGGAGGAGGAGTTCGAGGAGGTCTGGGGGGTGCAGGCGGTGGCCAGGAGGGCGGCGAGCGCGGTGAGCCCGGCGATGGGGACGGACAGCTTCATGGAGTGCTCCTCCGAGGGGGTGTTGCAACATGCGCAATGAAGGTTTCGCTGTGCACAACACCACGGAGGCTGGGGACTACGGGAACACGGCCACAAGAGGTCTCAACCACTCTGTGACCGGCAGACGCACCCCGCGCAACGCCCGGACAGCACAAAAGCCTCCAGGGCGCGCAAAACGCGCCCTGGAGGCTTCACGCCCCGCGGACAGGGGCTACTTGTCGCCCTTGCCCTTGTCGTCGTCGCCGGAGCTCATGGACTCGTAGATCTCCTTGCACATGGGACAGACGGGGTACTTCTTCGGGTCGCGGCCCGGTACCCAGACCTTGCCGCACAGCGCCACGACGGGGGTGCCGTCGAGGGCGCTCGCCATGATCTTGTCCTTCTGGACGTAATGGGCGAAGCGCTCGTGGTCACCGTCACCGTGCGAGGTCTGCGGCGTCGGCTCAACGAGGGTCCCCGTACCAGTCCCGCGCTCGGGCTCGAGAGTGCTCATAGGGCCAAGGGTACTGAAGCTCACACGCATCAGTTGAGCGACGGGTCGTCCGGGTACGTCGCCACCATCGCCAGCTCGCTGCGCTGGCGTCGCAGCACCTCGCGCCAGAGCCGCTCGGGAGACGGGGACGAGACGTCACCGGGCTCCGACTCCACGACGTACCACGCGCCGTCCACCAGCTCGTCCTCCAGCTGGCCGGGGCCCCAGCCGGCGTACCCGGCGAAGATGCGCAGCGAGCCGAGGGCGGAGGCCAGCAACTCCGGCGGGGCCTCCAGATCGACCAGTCCGATCGCGCCGTGCACCCGGCGCCAGCCCAGCGGGGCGGCCTCGCCGGACGCGCCGCCGGGGACGACCGCGACGCCGAGGGCGGAGTCCAGCGACACCGGGCCGCCCTGGAACACGACACCCGGTTCCACGGCGAGATCCCCCCAGCCCTCCAGGATGTCGCCCACGTCCACCGGGGTGGGGCGGTTCAGGACGACACCGAGGGAGCCCTCCTCGTCGTGGTCGAGGAGCAGCACCACCGCACGGTCGAAGTTCGGGTCCGCCAGGGCGGGGGTGGCCACGAGCAACCGCCCTGTGAGCGAGGACACCTCGGTCATGGCAGACATGATCCCGCATCTGGCCTTCGCATGGGGAGGCAATGGGGCAGCGGCGGGGAACGCAGCTCAGGACACACCGAAGCGTCCCCGGCGCACGCAAACCGGCCGTGACCCCATGTGCCCGGAACGGAACGGTTCGTGTTGTGACAGAGCTATGACGTGACTGGAGCTCACTCAGGCATACAGAAGGAGGGTGGTGGGCGATTACCCTTTCCCTCCTGGCCCCTGCCCGACTCCATGGAACGCGAGATTCATGACCGTCAACGACGATGTCCTGCTTGTCCACGGCGGAACCCCGCTGGAGGGCGAGATCCGTGTCCGCGGTGCGAAGAACCTCGTACCGAAGGCCATGGTCGCAGCGCTGCTGGGCAGCGCTCCGAGCCGGCTCCGCAATGTTCCGGACATCCGCGACGTCCGAGTCGTACGGGGTCTGCTGCAACTGCACGGTGTGACGGTCCGCCCGGGTGACGAACCCGGCGAACTGGTGATGGATCCGACGCGCGTGGAGAGCGCGAACGTCGCTGACATCGATGCCCACGCGGGTTCGAGCCGTATTCCGATCCTGTTCTGCGGACCGCTGCTGCACCGCCTCGGCCACGCCTTCATCCCCGGTCTCGGCGGCTGCGACATCGGCGGCCGGCCCATCGACTTCCACTTCGAGGTGCTGCGGCAGTTCGGCGCGAAGATCGAGAAGCGGGCGGACGGGCAGTACCTGGAGGCACCCCGGCGGCTGCGCGGCACGAAGATCCAGCTGCCGTACCCGTCCGTCGGCGCGACCGAGCAGGTGCTGCTGACGGCCGTCCTCGCGGAGGGCGTCACGGAGCTGGCCAACGCGGCCGTCGAGCCGGAGATCGAGGACCTCATCTGCGTGCTGCAGAAGATGGGCGCGATCATCGCGATGGACACCGACCGGACGATCCGCATCACCGGTGTGGACCAGCTCGGCGGCTACAACCACCGCGCCCTCCCGGACCGCCTGGAGGCGGCGTCCTGGGCGTCCGCGGCGCTGGCGACCGAGGGCAACATCTACGTCCACGGCGCCCAGCAGCGCTCGATGATGACGTTCCTGAACACCTACCGCAAGGTGGGCGGTGCCTTCGAGATCGACGACGAGGGCATCCGCTTCTGGCACCAAGGCGGTCAGCTGAAGTCCATCGCGCTGGAGACGGACGTCCACCCGGGCTTCCAGACCGACTGGCAGCAGCCGCTGGTGGTCGCCCTGACCCAGGCCACGGGCCTGTCCATCATCCACGAGACGGTCTACGAGTCCCGCCTCGGCTTCACGTCCGCCCTGAACCAGATGGGCGCGCACATCCAGCTCTACCGCGAGTGCCTGGGCGGCTCGAACTGCCGCTTCGGCCAGCGCAACTTCCTGCACTCGGCCGTCGTCTCGGGCCCGACCAAGCTCCAGGGCGCGGATCTGGTCATCCCCGACCTCCGCGGCGGCTTCTCGTACCTGATCGCGGCGCTGGCGGCCCAGGGCACGTCCCGCGTCCACGGCATCGGCCTCATCAACCGCGGCTACGAGAACTTCATGGAGAAGCTGGTGGAGCTGGGCGCGAAGGTCGAACTGCCGGGCAAGGCACTCGGCTGATCCCCATCCCGCGGCAACGCCCGCCCGGCTGGGGGTCCGGGGGTCGTCCCCCGGGACGGCACAGCATGGAGAAGCTGGTGGAGCTGGGCGCGAAGGTCGAACTGCCGGGCAAGGCACTCGGCTGATCCCCATCCCGCGGCAACGCCCGCCCGGCTGGGG
>NZ_JBEOSZ010000047.1:0-47796 GCF_040303285.1 Streptomyces sp. NPDC096046
GAGCTGCAGACACTCCTCGCCCTCTGGACCGGCGTCTGCCCCACCTGCCACCACGACATACCCACACCGATACGAACCTGACCAAGCACTACTAGGCACCGCCGACCTGACGGCGCCGCCGCCTGCTACGGAGGGCTGTTCGACCGGCGGTTCCGGCCGGGCGGCCCGGACGTCGGCGGGTACGGCCTCTTCCCGCTGGGCGGCAGGACGGCCGCCGGGGGCGGGCAGACCACACCGGAGCAGGGCCCGCCGTCCTGGACGGTGTACTTCCAGGTGCCGGACGCGGACGCCACGGCCCTGGCGGCCCAGCGGGCACGGGGCTCGGTGGCGGTGCGGCCGATGGACGTGCGGGACCCGCTTCGCGGTGATCCGCAGCGTGCCCCGTCAGGACTGAGGCGGCCCGGGGCGGATCGCGGGAACGGCGGGCAGCGACCGGCCCCTACGCGGACCGGCGCCGTACCAGTGTGGTCGGCAGCACCACGCTCGACGGTGCCGCCCCGACGCCGTCCTTCGGGGCGTCCCGGTCGAGGCCGCGCAGCAGCAGGCGGGCCATCAGGCGGCCCATCTCCTCAATGTCCTGACGGACCGTGGTCAGCGGCGGGTCGGTCTGTTCGGCCACGGGCCGCATGTCGTCGAAGCCGATCACGGCGACGTCGTCGGGGACCCGGCGGCCGGACTCACGCAGGACGCGCAGGGCCCCGGAGGCCATGAGGTCGTTGGCGGCGAACACCCCGTCGACGTCCGGGCAGCGCTCCAGGAGCTCGCGCATCGCCCGCTCACCTCCGGCGGGCGTGAAGTCGGCCTCGGCGATCAGCCGCGGGTCGGCGTCCACCATGACGTCCCGGTAGCCGTCGAGGCGGTCCGCGGCCGAGGTCTGATCGAGTGCGCCGGTGAGGTGCGCGATCCGGGTGCGGCCGAGGCCGGCCAGGTGGCGGACGGCGTCGCGGGCGCCGCCGCGGTTGTCGCTGTCGACGTAGACCACGTCCCGACGGTCGCCGCTCCAGCCGGGCCGGCCGCCGAAGACGGTGGGGACGCCGGCCCGCTGGATCAGCTCCGGCAGCGGGTCGTCGAGGTGCAGGGAGAAGACGAGGGCCCCGTCGACATGCCCGCCGGCGAGGTACCGGCCGACCCGGGCGTGGTCGTCCCGGCCCTCGGTCAGCAGCAGCACGAGCTGGTTGTCGTGGGCGGTGAGCTCCTTGCTGATGCCGCGCAGCTGGAGCGCGAAGAACGGGTCGGCGAACACCCGGGTCTCCGGTTCGGCGACGACCACCGCGACCGCGTCGTGCCGCCGGGTCACCAGCGAGCGGGCGGCCTGGTTGGGCACGTACCCGAGCTCGTCCACGGCCTTGCGGACCCGCTCCGCGAGGATGTCGCGCACTCCGTCGCCGCCGTTGACCACGCGGGACACGGTGGCCCGCGAGACACCCGCCCGGGCGGCCACGGCCTCCAGGGTGGGACGCGGCGCTGTGTCGGTCACTTCGGGGCTCCTCACCTGCGGCTGCGGATCAGGATAGCCCCGGGGACGCAGCGTGGTGAGAGCGCTCTCGCACAGCGCGGGCGGCAACGGCCCCTCAGTGCTCGTGCCCGCCTCCCGGTGGCTGCTGCCCGTGCTCGTGCGGCTCGTACCCCGGAATCGTCCCGTCCGGCTTCTTCACCAGGAACAGCCCCACCATCCCCATGTCGGAGTGGCTCTGGACGTGGCAGTGGTACATCCAGGCGCCCGCGCCGACGCCCTCCCCCGCGATCACCTGGAAGCCGAAGGAGTCGGCGGGCCCCGTGATCTTGTTGTCGATGACCTGGCTGGGATCCTCGGGGCCGGTCAGCATGCCGGTGCGGTTGTCCGCCCAGCGATGACCGTGCAGGTGGAACGTGTGGTAGAACTCGCCGTGCGTGATCACGACGAACTCGACGCGATCGCCCACCGTGGCCTCGAAGTCCGGCCCGGAGTGCGGCGGCTTGTTGTTGATGCGCATGTCGTTGAAGACGACCGTGTGCGTCCGGTCCGGCAGGACGTCGCCCTTGCGGCGGACGACGACCGGGCCGAACAGACCCTTCTGCAGCCCCTGCGTTCCGTGTTCCGTGCCGACGACGTGGTCGTGGTAATGCCAGTAGCCCGCGCTGCCCGAGCGCCACGTGCCGTCCTTGCGGCGGCCGGGGGCGTGGGTGCGCCAGGTGTAGGTGCGGGTTCCTCCCGGCTCCACATGACTGCGGTTCAGTTTCGTGCCGTCGCTGGTGATCTCGTAGTCCAGGCCGTGGACGTGCAGACTCACGTCCACGTCCATGGTGTTCTCGAACTCGACGTGCAGCGTGTCGCCCTCGTTGAGTTCGATCAGCGGCCCCGGGATGCTCGCCTTGCCCTTCTCCAGCCCGTAGCCCATCTGGCCGTCGGGCAGTTTCTCGGCGTACAGCTTGATGCGTTTCACCTCGCCCCCGGCGGGCGCCGTCTTGGCCGGTCCGGCGGCGCTCACTGCCTCCGGCGCCACGGACAACGATGTCGCGACGGCCGCGCCGCCCAGCAGGACCCGCCGGTTGAAGCTGCGTCTGTCCATGCGGAACTCCCCACCCCGGTAAGGCTTTTACGGAGGCGTATCTGTGATGAACCGGTGCGACGGTACCGGCCGTGCTCCCGTTTATCCACACTCAAGACAAAGTTGGCGCCGTCCCGGTCATAGGTATTGGCGAGGCACGTAAAGGGGTTTAGCTTCCTTGACGGTGTCGCCGTGACCGAGGAGGTGCCCATGCACTTACGAGGGTTGAGCAGATCAAGACGCGTCTGGGCGGCGTCCGTCGCCGCGGGGGTCGTGACCGCCGGGCTGCTGTCCGGCCCGGCCGCGAGTGCGCGTCCCTATCCCGAACCCCCGCTGACAACGATGTCGATCAAGTCGCCGCCCGGTGGCGCGGACGTACGGGTGCTGATCTTCCACGGCTCGGCGGCGGCCGGGGAGGAGTCGCCGGTCGTGAACGCCGGGATCGAGGCCGTCGAGGACATCGGCCGAACGGGTCCGGAGAACCGCCGCTTCAAGGTCCAGGCCACCGCCGACGCCTCGGTGTTCACCGACGGGACACGACTCGGCCGCTTCAACGCGATCGTGTTCCTGACCGGTGGGGGCGATGTCCTCGGCGCGGAGCAGGAGGCGGGCCTGGAGGCCTATATGGAGGCCGGCGGCGGGTTCGTCGGCATCCATGACGCGGCGCGCGCGGAGCCGTACTCGGACTGGTTCACCGGGTTGGTGGGTGCCCGTCCGGCCGCCTCCGGCCCGACGGCCGTCCAGCGCGCCACGGTGGAGGTCGGAGACCGCGGCCACCCCGCCACCAAGGACCTGCCGGTGCAGTGGAAACGCCCGGACCGTTGGCTCAACTGGGTGAAGAACCCGTCGGGCGAGGTGCACACGGTCGCCCGGGTCCGCGAGTCGACGTACCAGCCGGGCACGGGCTCCAACGGCTGGGACCACCCGGTCAGCTGGTGCCGTGACTACGACGGCGGCCGGTCCTTCTACACCGGGATGGGCGGGACGGTGTCGTCGTACGACGAGACCGACTTCCGCGCCCACCTGCGGGGCGCGCTGATGTGGACGACCCGGCTGGAGCAGGCCGACTGCAAGGCGACCATCAACGCCAACTACGCGGCGGAGCGGCTGACCAAGCCCAACCAGCCCGGGCAGAACGACCAGATCGGCGAGCCGCACGGGATGGTCACCGCACCCGACGGCCGGGTGTTCTACATCGGCCGGGGCGGCGCCGACTCCTCACAGCCCGTGATCACGGACTGGAACAATCCCGACATCGGCAAGGGCAAGGGCGAGATCCACGTCTACGACCCGAAGACCAAGCAGGTCAGCCTCGCCGGTGCGCTCACCGTCTTCGGCAACAAGGGCGGCGGGGACGAACTGGTCAAGGTCGAGGAGGGCCTGCTCGGCATAGAGCTGGATCCCGGGTTCGCGCAGAACGGCTGGGTGTACCTGCACTACACGCCGCACGAGCGGATCAACCGCGAGACGCGGATGGCGGAGCGGCGGGTCTCCCGGTTCACGCTCGACCGGGCCACGAACAAGCTGGACCTGTCCAGCGAGAAGGTGCTGCTGAAGTGGCCGGTGCAGATCCACAGTTGCTGCCACGCGGGCGGCGGGATGGCCTGGGACTCCAAGGGAAACCTGTACATCGCCACGGGTGACAACAACTCCAGCGGCTTCAGCGCCGGTTATTCGGGCAACAACCCGGAGCCGAACTACAAGGGCGTCTCCTTCGCGGACGCACGCCGCACCGCGGGCAACACCAACAACCTCAACGGCAAGATTCTGCGCATCCACCCGGAGCCGGACGGGACGTACACGCTCCCCGAGGGCAACCTCTTCACCGGGAAGGAGACCGACGAGGGCGGCGGCAAGACCCGCGGCGAGATCTACGTGATGGGCGTACGGAACCCGGCGCGCATCTCCGTCGACACCTCGACCGATGTGCTCTACGCGGGCTGGGTCGGCCCGGACGCGAGCGCGCCCTCGACGACCTGGGGCCCTGCCAAGTACGACACGTTCGCCGCCATCACCGAGGCGGGCAACCGCGGCTGGCCGTACTGCATGGGCAACAAGCAGCCCTACCGGGACCGCAATCTGCCCGACCCGTCCAAGCCGCTGGGCTGGTACGACTGCGACCACCCGAAGAACGAGTCGCCGAACAACGACGGCCTGGTCAACCTGCCGCCGGTGACCGGCAACAGCATCTGGTACTCGCCCTCGGGCGGCGCGCCGGACTACCCGCGGGACGCGAACGGTGTCCCGTCGTACCGGCCGTCGGAGGCCACGTACCGGCTGCCCTGGCTGAAGGGCGGCGGGCAGGCCGCGATGAACGGTCCGGTCTACCGGTACGGCACGGCCGCGGCCGACAGCACCGTCAAGTGGCCTGCCTACTGGGACGGCAAGTGGTTCGTCGGTGACTTCTACGACGCCGACCAGCCGCGCAACGCGGTGCTCATGGACCCGAAGACCCAGGGCGACGGCGGTCTGCCGGTGCACGCGGAGTCGCTGAAGAAGATCGTGCCGATCGGCAACGACGGCATCAAGAACCTCATGGACTGGAAGTTCGGTCCGGACGGGGCGCTGTACGTCCTCGACTACGGGCGCGGCTTCTTCACCTCGGACTCCAAGTCGGCCCTGTGGCGGGTCACCTACAAGGGCGGCGGGCCCACCCCGGCCGCCGGTCGGCTGGCGAGGGGGAGCGAGTGATCCGGCGCGGAAGAGTCTGGGCCGCCCTGCTGGCCGCCCTGCTGATGCTGCTCGGCGTGCAGGCGCTGCCCGCCGCCGGGCAGCCCGAGAAGGAAGCCGCCGACCAGGTGCTCACCTGGACGGCCGACAACGACATCGACAAGTACCTCTCCGCACCGAAGACCGCGGTCGCCGGGACGGCCACGATCGTGTTCGAGAACAGCACGGCCACCGGGAACACCACGGGCATGCCGCACACGCTGACGTTCGTGACCAGCGATCCCGAGTTCAACGGCGATGTGCAGCTCAACGTCCTGGCCAACCCGAACGACGCCCAGGGCGGCAAGCACACCGCCCAGGTCACGCTCACGCCCGGCCGGTACTTCTACCACTGCACGATCCCCGGCCACGGCCAGATGCAGGGCATCCTGACGGTGACCGAGGGCACCGGCGAGGACACCACGGCGCCCGAGGTGTCGGCGCACGTCAGCGGCACGCAGAACACGCAGGGCGCGTACGTCGGTTCGGCGAGCGTGGCGCTGCACGCCGCCGACGAGGGCGGCTCCGGCGTCGAGCGGATCGAGTACGCGATCGGCGACGAGGGCGCCTGGCAGCCGTACACCACGCCGGTCGTCGTCGACCAGGTCGGCGGTCACAAGGTCCGCTACCGGGCGTTCGACAAGGCGGGGAACGTCTCCGCCGAGAAGAGCGCCGAGTTCACGGTCGTGGCGCCGCAGTCGGACGACACCACCGCGCCGGAGACCTCGGCGACGGTGAGCGGTGAGCGCGACGCCGACGGGGCGTACATCGACATGGCGACGGTCACGGTCTCGGCCTCCGACACGGGTTCCGGGGTCAACACCATCGAGTACGCGGTCGGTTCGGGGGCCTGGCAGCCGTACACCGCACCCGTGATGGTGCACCAGGTGGGCGAGCACACCGTCCGCTACCGCGCCACCGACAAGGCGGGCAACGTGGCGGCGGAGAAGAGCGTGCGGTTCACCGTGGCCGCCGCGCCGCCGCAGGACACCACCCCTCCGGTGACGGGGGTGACAGTGGAGGGCACGAAGAACTCCGCCGGGGCGTACGTCAACAGCGCCCGGGTGACCGTCTCGGCGACCGACGCGCACGGCTCGGGCGTCGAGAGGATCGAGTACTCGCTGGACGGCGGGCCCTACCTCGCCTACTCGGCGCCGTTGGTGGTCGACCGGGCGGGTGCGCACACCGTGGCGTACCGGGCGACGGACAAGGCCGGCAACACGGCGGCGGCCCGCACGGTGACCTTCACGGTCGTCTCCGGGCAGGTTCCGGCGCCGGACTGCCCCGAGTACGACGAGCGGTCGACGGTGATCGTCGGCACGGTCGACTCCGGCGTGCGCAACCGCGTCACCGACAACCGGTGCCGGATCGGCGAGCTGATCGAGGACGAGAAGGAGTGGACGTCCCAGGCGCTGTTCCTCAAGCACGTGACCGCGGTCCTGGACGCGCTGCTGGAGGAAGGGGTCATCGACCAGCGGGAGTCCAAGGCGATCCGGAAGGCCGCCCGGCAATCCGGCATCGGCACACCGGGGCGGACCGAGGGGTACCGCGCGCTCTTCGACGGGACCGCGGAGTCCCTCGCCAAGTGGCAGCACGTGGGCGGCGGTTCGTTCGGACTGAACCCGGACGGGACGATCACCTCCGGCACCACGACGCCCGGGCTGGGCATGCTGTGGTTCCCCCAGCGCAAGTACGGCGACTTCTCGCTGAAGCTCCAGTGGCGGGACGGCGCCCCGGGCACCGGCAACGCCAACTCCGGTGTGTTCGTGCGCTTCCCGTGGGTCCACGGCCACCCGGAGGAGTCCCGCCCGGAGTGGGTCGCCATCAAGTACGGGCACGAGGTGCAGGTGCTCGACCGGCCCGACGGCGACCTGTACAAGACGGGCTCCCTCTACGGCTTCGACCGCGTGGGCCTGGCCGGGGCGGGCGTGACGCAGAAGGGCACCTGGAACGACTACGAGATCCGCGTGGAGGGCCAGCACTACTCGGTGTTCCGCAACGGTGTGCTGATCAACGAGTTCGACAACACCGGCGGTCAGGAGTTCAGCCCACCGCGCTCGGACGACCCGGGCACGGACGGGCGGCGCTTCGCCTCCGGCTACATCGGGCTGCAGGTGCACGGCACGACGGATGTGGTCTCGTTCCGGGACATCCGGATCAAGGACCTGTAGGAGGCTGCTTCTCCTTGCGGGCCCTGCTCGGCTGTACCCGTCTGGGCTCCCCCGGCATCTTCGGATACTCGGGCGGGTACGGCAGGTCGCCGAGACCGTGGTCGTGTTCGTCCCGGCGGGCGAGGTCGAGCAGGGCTTCCAGGGAGTAGCGGCGGTCGTCCATGTCCGCGTGCACGTCGCCGAGTTCGGTGAAGCGCGCGGGCATGGTCGCGAGGTCGAAGTCCTGGGGGTGGGCGATGCCCACCTCGTCCCAGCGCAGGGGCGCGGAGACGGGGGCGTGCGGGCGGGGGCGTACCGAGTAGGCGGAGGCGATCGTGCGGTCGCGGGCCGTCTGGTTGTAGTCGATGAAGATCCGCTCGCCCCGCTCCTCCTTCCACCACTTGATGGTCACGCGCTCGGGCATCCGCCGTTCCATCTCCCGGCCGACCGCGATGGCGGCGCGGCGGACCTGGGTGAAGGTCCAGCGCGGCTCGATGGGCACGAAGACGTGCAGGCCCCGGCCGCCGGAGGTCTTGGGGAAACCGCGCAGCCCGCCGAACTCGTCCAGGACCGCGCGCAGTTCGTGGGCGGCTCGGGCGGCGTCGTCGTAGTCCGTGCCGGGCTGCGGGTCGAGGTCGATGCGCAGTTCGTCGGGGTGGTCGACGTCGTCGCGGCGTACCGGCCAGGGGTGGAAGGTGAGCGTGCCGAACTGGGCGGCCCACACCACCGCTCCCACCTCGGTCGGGCACATCTCGTCGGCGCTGCGGCCGCTGGGGAAGGTGATGTGTGCGGTCGGGATCCAGTCGGGCATGTTCTTCGGCGCCCGCTTCTGGAAGAAGTTCTCCCCGTTCATGCCCTCGGGGTAGCGCTCCAGGGTGGTCGGCCGGTCGCGCAGGGCGCGCAGGATGCCGGGGCCGACGGCGATGTAGTAGCGGGCGAGGTCCAGCTTGGTGAAGCCACGCTCCGGGAAGAAGATCCTGTCCGGGCTGGACAGCCGTACGGTCCGGCCGCCGACCTCCAGTTCCACCGCGTCACCCATGCGAGCCACGGTAGGCGTACCCCGCATACCTCGCACATCGGGCGCCCGGTGGCATGTCGGCGCAGAATCGACCCATGGATCTGCCGGTGATGCCCCCCGTCCTGCCGATGCTCGCCAAGTCGGTGGCGGCGATTCCCACGGGCATGCAGTACGAGGCGAAGTGGGACGGTTTCCGGGCGATCGTGTTCCGCGACGGTGCCGAGGTCGAGCTGGGCAGCCGCACCGGTAAGCCTCTGACCAGGTACTTTCCCGAGCTGGTGACGGCCGTTCGGGAGCGGTTGCCCGAGCGGTGTGTGGTGGACGGGGAGATCGTGATCGCGCGGGAGGGGCATCTGGACTTCGACGCGCTGACCGAGCGGATCCATCCGGCGGACTCCCGGGTGCGGATGCTGGCCGAGCGGACGCCGGCCTCGCTGGTCGTGTTCGATGTGCTCGCGCTGGGTGACGAGTCGCTGATGGACGTGCCGCTGGCCGAGCGGCGGGACCGGCTGGCCGCGGAGTTGTCCGGGGTGGCGGCGCCGGTGCACCTGGCACCCGCGACCACCGACATCGAGGTGGCGCGGCAGTGGTTCGAGCAGTACGAGGGCGCCGGTCTCGACGGGGTCGTCGCCAAGCCTCTGGCGGTGCGCTACCGGCCGGACGAGCGCGCCATGTTCAAGATCAAGCACGAGCGGACGGCGGACGTCGTGGTCGCCGGGTACCGCCTGCACAAGAGCGGCCCGGTCGTGGGATCGCTACTGCTCGGCCTGTATGACGAGCAAGGCGCACTCCAGCATGTGGGGGTGTCCGCCGCCTTCACGATGAAGCGGCGCGCCGAGCTCGTGGAGGAGCTGGAGCCACTGCGCATGGACGAGGTGTCGGGGCATCCGTGGGCGGCCTGGTCCGAGGAGTCCGCCCATGAGAAGGCCCGGCTGCCGGGGGCGCCGAGCCGCTGGTCGGGCCGCAAGGACCTGTCGTGGGTACCGCTCCGGCCGGACCGCGTGGCCGAGGTGGCGTACGACCACATGGAGAACGGGCAGCGCTTTCGGCACACTGCCCGTTTCCGCCGCTGGCGCCCGGACCGGACCCCCGAGAGCTGCACCTACGCCCAGCTGGAGGAGCCGGTCCGCTACGACCTGGCGGAGATCCTCGGCGGTTAGTGCCGGGGCAGGCGAGGTTTGCCCCTTGAGGAGCGGCGTCCGGTGCGTGCTCTCGGCGGGCCGGCCGGAAGTCCTCGTACCGGACGTACTTGGGCTTTCGGCCGGTGCGGCGGTGGGGGCCCCTCCCGTTCGAGCGAAGCCGAGAACGGGGGAGCGTGCCGGGCGTCCCGACGGGGCCAACCCTTGCCTGCGCGGCACCAGTTGCGTGCGGTGCTCAGGGCTGCATCAGGACCTTGACCGCGCCGTCCTGCTTGCGCTGGAACATCTCGTAGGCGCGCGGGGCCTCCGACAGCGGTACCCGGTGGGTGGCGAAGTCGTCCACGCCGAGGGGGTCCTCGTCGGTCAGGTACGGGATGATCTCGTCGCTCCAGCGGCGGACGTTGGCCTGGCCCATCCGCATCTGGATCTGCTTGTCGAACAGGGTGAGCAGCGGCAGCGGGTCCGCCATGCCGCCGTAGACACCGGACAGCGAGATGGTGCCGCCGCGGCGCACCAGGTCGATGGCGGTGTAGAGCGCGGCGAGACGGTCGATGCTGAAGCGCTCGGCGATCGGGGCGCCCAGTTTGCGGGGCAGGATCGCCGCGGTGTTCTGCACCAGGCGCGCGGCCGCGCTGCCGTGGGCCTCGGTGCCGACGGCGTCGATCACGGCGTCCGGGCCACGGCCGTCGGTCTGGTCGCGGATCGCGGCGACGAGTTCCTTCTCGTCGTCGAAGGACCTGAGGTCGAAGGTCTCCACGCCGCGTTCCTTCGCCCGGCGCAGCCGCTCCGGGACCAGGTCCACGCCGAACACCCGTCCGGCGCCCTGTACCTGGGCGACACGGCAGGCCATGTCACCGATGGGGCCGAGTCCCAGCACGGCGACGCTGCCGCCCTGCGGGACGCCGGCGTAGGCGACCGCCTGCCAGGCGGTGGGCAGGACGTCGGAGAGGTAGACGAAACGGTCGTCGGGCGGTCCCTGGGGAACCTTGATCGGGCCGAACTGGGCCTGCGGGACGCGCAGGTACTCGGCCTGGGCTCCCGGCACCGAGCCGTACAGGCGGGTGTAGCCGAACAGCGCGGCGCCCATGCCCTCGCCCTGCACCTGGGTGGTCTCGCACTGCGTGGGCAGGCCGGTGAGGCACATCCAGCAGTTGCCGCAGGCGATCTGGAAGGGCACCACGACCCGGTCCCCCACCTGGAGGTCCGGGACGCCCGCGCCGACCTCCTCGACGATGCCCATGGGCTCGTGGCCGAGGATGTCACCCGGGGTCATGAACGGCGTGAGCACTTCGTACAGGTGCAGGTCGGACCCGCACAGCCCGGTGGAGGTGATGCGGATGACCGCGTCCGTCGGCTCCTGGATCGCCGGATCGGGCACGTTCTCCACCCGCACGTCCCGCTTGCCCTGCCAGGTCACTGCCCTCATCGCCTCGCGCTCCCTCCGTCAGCGTGCGCGCCGGTCGTACGGCGTGGCCCGAGTACCCGGCCGCCCCGCGCTGAACCTTGCGCCGATCGACGGACGCGACGGAGACACCGCTCCGCTCGTAACGGTCGACTATGGCCACCGATGTTCATATAAGCGCACAATTTAGACACGTCGATGACATGAGGCGCGATGGCGACGGTGGGCATGGGACGAGGGGCGCGCGGACGGCGTGCCACGACGACGGCGGCGCTGCTGGCCGCCACGGTGACGGCCGCCCTGGCGGTGGGCTGCACGAGCGGGGTCGGACCGGGCGACGACGGACGCGGATCACCGAAGGAGTCACGGCAGCAGTCCTCCCCCTCGCAGGCGGGCCCCTCGGCCATCGCCGTCAAGATCGACAACGCCGCTCGGGCGCGCCCGCACACCGGTGTCGACGCCGCGGACGTGGTCTACACCGAGCAGGTCGAGGGCGGGCTGAGCCGGCTGATGGCCGTGTACGCGACGCGGCTGCCGGAGACCGTCGGGCCGGTACGCAGCGCACGTGAGTCGGACCTCGAGCTGCTCCGCCAGTTCGGCCGGCCCACGCTCGCCTTCTCCGGGGCGCAGAAGAAGCTCCTGCCGCTGATCGACGAGGCACCGCTGCGGGCGCAGACCCCGGGCAACGCCGCCGACGCCTACTTCCGCGATTCCGGCAGACCCGCCCCGCACAACCTCTACCTGCGGCCCGAGCGGATCGTGCCCGAGGCCCCCGGAAAGGCGGCCCTGACCACCGGCTTCCGCTACGGCTCGGCACCCGCGGGCGGCACCGCGACGGACTCCCGGACGGTGCGCTACCCGGCGGCCCGTTTCACCTTCACCTGGTCGGACTCCCGCGACCGCTGGCTGGTCGGCATGGACGGCGCGCCCGCGACGACGGCCGACGGGGAGCGGATGACGGCCACGACGGTCGTGGTGCAGTACGTGAAGGTGCGCGAGTCCGCCTTCCGAGACTTCCTCGGCAACAACACGCCGTACACGCAGACGGTCGGCTCGGGGAGGGCGGAGGTGCTGCGCGACGGGCGGACCTGGGACGTGCACTGGAAGCGGGAGAAGGCCGCGGACGGCACCTCGTTCACCACCGGTGACGGCGCGCCGGTGAACTTCGCGAAGGGCCAGGTGTGGGTGGTGTTCGCCGAGGCGTCCTGACCGGCCCCGTCCGGGCCGCGGCCCTCAGCGGGGCGCCGCCAGCGGCTCCTCGGGATTGCGGAGACCCTCGGCCGCGTCCGCGACCCGGCGGATGAGGTCGAAGAACACCGTCCGCTCGTCGGCGGTCAGCGGGGCGAGGAACACCTGGTTCATCCGGGCGGTGCGCACGGTCAGCCTGCGATGCGTGCGCGCCCCCTCGTCCGTGAGGTGCAACAGGGAGCGGCGGCCGTCCTGGGGGTCGCGGACCTTGTCGAGCAGTCCGCGCCGGCTGAGCCGGCTGATCACCTCGGCGATGGTGGAGCGGTCGAGCCCCACCCGCTCCCCCACCGTGCGCTGGTCCAGGCCCGGTTCGGCGACGAGGGTGTTGAGGACCGCGAACTGGGGCGAGGTGATCTCCTCGGAGACCATCGCGTTCCACAGCAGGTAGTGCGCCTGCTGGAGGCGCCGGGCCAGATGCCCGGGGTGGGTGGTGAGGTCCGCGGCCGCCATGTGCACCCCTCGGTCGTTTTTCATCGGTGCACTGAACAATACGCAAAGGGTCGGGCGCTGTCTGCCGTCCATGCGCGGACTCACGAGCGCATACACAGAGGTCTTGACGCCCCGGTGTGCCGATGGCAGCGTGAGGGCAGCTCGCAGAAATACTCAGTGCCCTGATTAATCTGATCGGGTCGCTCGGAAGAGATGGGGCCTCTCGGATGGACAAGGTGGTCGCCACAGCCCTGGAGGCGGTGGCCGACGTGCCGGACGGCGCGTCGCTCGCGGTGGGCGGTTTCGGGCTGAGCGGGGTGCCGGACACGCTGATCCGGGCGCTGCACGAGCGCGGCGTGACCGGGCTGTCGGTGGTCTCCAACAACTGCGGGGCGATGGAGTCGGGCCTGGCGGTGCTGCTGGCCGCCGGCCGGATCGCCCGGGTCACGGGCTCCTACATCGGCGCCAACAAGGAGTTCGCCCGGCAGTACCTGGCCGGGGAGCTGGAGGTCGAGCTGATCCCCCAGGGCACGCTGGCCGAGCGGCTGCGGGCCGGTGGCGCCGGGATCCCCGCCTTCTACACCCCGGCCGGCGTCGGCACCCAGGTCGCCGACGGCGGACTGCCCTGGCGCTACGACGGTGCGGGCGGGGTCGCGCTGGCCTCGCCGCCGAAGGAGGTCCGGGAGTTCGACGGCACCGAGTACGTGCTGGAGCGGGGCATCCGCACCGACTTCGCCCTGGTGCGGGCCTGGAAGGGCGACCGGCACGGCAACCTGGTCTTCAACAAGTCCTCCCGCAACTTCAACCCGCTGGCCGCGATGGCCGGGCGGGTCACGATCGCCGAGGTGGAGGAGCTGGTGGAGCCCGGCGGGATCGACCCGGACGCGGTGCACCTGCCGGGCATCTTCGTGCAGCGGGTGCTCGCGCTCACCCCGGAGCAGGCGGCGGACAAGAAGATCGAGCAGCGGACGGTGAGGTCCTGATGGCCTGGACACGCCAGGAGATGGCCGCGCGGGCGGCACGGGAGCTGAGGGACGGCCAGTACGTCAATCTCGGCATCGGCCTGCCGACGCTGATCCCGAACTACCTTCCCGAGGGCGTCGAGGTCGTACTGGAGTCGGAGAACGGCATCCTGGGCACCGGCCCCTACCCCGCCGAGGACGCCGTCGACCCCGACCTGATCAACGCCGGCAAGGAGACGGTGACGGTCCTGCCGGGCGCCTCCTTCTTCGACTCGGCGCTGTCGTTCTCGATGATCCGGGGCGGGCACATCGACGTCGCCGTGCTCGGCGCCATGCAGGTGTCCGAACGAGGCGACCTGGCCAACTGGGCCGTGCCCGGCAAACTGGTCACCGGCATCGGCGGGGCGATGGACCTCGTGCACGGCGCCCGCACGGTCGTGGTCGTCATGACGCACACCGCCAAGGACGGCTCGCCCAAGGTCCTCACCGAGTGCGCCCTGCCGCTGACCGGCAAGGGGTGCGTGAACCGGATCATCACCGACCTCGGCGTCCTCGACGTCACCGAGGACGGTCTCGTCCTGGCCGAGAGGGCGCCGGGCGTGACCGCCGACGAGATCATCGCCCGCACCGGCGCCGATCTGACCGTTCCGGAGGGCCTGAAGTGAAGGACGTCTACATCGTCGACGCGGTCCGCACGCCGATCGGCCGCTACAACGGGGGCCTCGCGAGCGTGCGCCCGGACGACCTGGCCGCGCACGCCGTCCGCGAACTCCTCGCCCGCACGCCGGAGCTGGACCCGGCCCGGGTCGAGGACGTGTACTTCGGCAACGCCAACGGGGCCGGCGAGGAGAACCGCAACGTCGGCCGGATGGCCGCGCTGCTCGCCGGTCTGCCCACGTCCGTCCCCGGTGTGACGGTCAACCGGCTGTGCGCGTCCGGTCTGGAGGCGGTGATCCAGGCGGCACGCGCCATCGCGCTCGGCGACGCGTCCGTCGTGCTGGCCGGTGGTGTCGAGTCCATGACCCGGGCACCGTACGTCCTGCCGAAGAGCGACAAGCCCTTCCCGGCCGGGCACGCCGAGCTGTACTCGACGACGCTCGGCTGGCGGATGGTCAACCCGCGTATGGAGCCGCAGTGGACGATCCCGCTGGGCGAGTCGGCCGAACTCATCGCGGACAAGCACAGGATCGGCCGGGAGCGGCAGGACGAGTTCGCCCTGCGCAGCCACGAGAAGGCGGCGCGGGCGCGGGCCGCGGGCCTGTTCGACGGTGAGCTGGCGCCCGTGGCGGTTCCGCGGCGGAAGGGCGAGCCGGTCGTCTTCTCCGCCGACGAATGCGTCCGGCCGGATGCCTCCCTGGCGGCGATGGCCAAGCTGAAACCGTCGTTCCGCACGGAGGGCGGCACGGTGACGGCGGGCAACGCCTCGCCGCTGAACGACGGCGCGGCGGCGCTGCTGCTCGTCGACGAGGAGGGGCTGAGGGTGACGGGCCGCGAGCCGCTGGCCCGCGTCCGCGCCACGGGTGTCTCCGCGACCGACCCGCACTACTTCGGGCTGGCGCCCGTCGAGGCGGTCAACCGGGCGCTGGCCAAGGCGGGCAGGGGGTTCGGCGACCTGTCCGTGCTGGAGCTGAACGAGGCGTTCGCTGCACAGGTGCTGGGATGTGTGGCGGAGTGGCCCGAGTTCGACCCGTCGATTCTCAATCCGCAGGGCGGGGCGATCGCCCTGGGGCATCCGCTGGGGGCGTCCGGGGCCCGGCTCGCCGGGACCGTCGCTCATCAGCTCGCCCGGCGGGGCAGTGGCGTCGGTGTCGCCACGCTGTGCATCGGCGTGGGCCAAGGGCTTGCGCTTGTTCTGGAACGTTAGGCGTTCGACTGCGGACCGTATGTGGCCGGTCGCGCCCGCGCGGCGGAGCCGCATGGAGATCCGGCCCCGCGCCCCTGACGGGGCACGATCCTCAAGAACCTCAGGGACCCCCATGACTCTCACGCAGCACGACATCGACCAGGAGATCGCGGCCAAGCACGCCGCGTACGAGAAGCGGCTCGCCGACGGTGGGCCCGTCGAGCATCAGCCGCGGCGCGACTACGCGCCGTACCGGTCCTCCGTGCTCCGGCACCCCAAGCAACCGCCGGTCACCATCGACGCCGGCAAGGACCCGGAACTGGTGGAACTGTCCTCCCCCGCCTTCGGGGAGCGGGACATCACCGACATCGACAACGACCTCACCCGGCAGCACGCCGGGGAGCCGATCGGCGAGCGCATCACCGTCTCCGGGCGGCTGCTGGACCGCGACGGCCGCCCGGTGCGCGGCCAGCTCGTGGAGGTCTGGCAGGCCAACTCGGCCGGCCGGTACGCGCATCAGCGCGAGCAGCACGACGCCCCGCTGGACCCGAACTTCACCGGCGTGGGCCGCACCCTCACCGACGGCGAGGGCCGCTACCGGTTCACCACCATCCAGCCGGGCCCCTACCCGTGGCGCCAGCACCTCAACGCCTGGCGGCCGGCGCACATCCACTTCTCGCTGTTCGGCACGGCGTTCACCCAGCGGCTCGTGACGCAGATGTACTTCCCGAGCGACCCGCTGTTCCCCCACGACCCGATCATCCAGTCCGTGACCGACGACGCGGCCCGGCAGCGGCTGGTCGCGACGTACGACCACAGCCTGTCGGTGCCGGAGTTCTCGATGGGCTACCACTGGGACATCGTGCTGGACGGCCCGCAGGCCACCTGGATCGAAGAAGGGCGCTGACCAACCATGACGAGGATCGACACCAGCCGGCCGGAGAGCGTGCTGCCCACCCCCTCGCACACCGTCGGCCCGTTCTACGGCCACGCCCTCCCGTTTCGCGGGGGTGAGGACATCGCGCCCCTCGGGCACCCGGACGCCGTCACCGTGCACGGCTACGTCACCGACGGCGAGGGCGACCCGCTGCCGGACGCCCTGATCGAGCTGTGGGGCCCGGACCCCGACGGCAACCTGCCGACGGCCGACGGCTCGATGCGGCGTGACCCGGCCTCGGGCGGCTTCCTCGGGCGCAACCGCGTGGAGTTCACGGGCTGGGGGCGGATCCAGACCGACGCGAACGGCCACTGGTACGCGCGGACGCTGCGGCCCGGCGCCCGCGGGCGGAACGCCCCGTACCTCAGCGTGTGCGTGTTCGCGCGGGGGCTGCTCGTGCACCTGTACACCCGGCTCTACCTGCCCGGCGACGCGGCGGTGCTCGGCGCCGATCCGCTGCTGTCCGGGCTGGAGGACGCCCGCCGCGACACGCTGATCGCCGCGCGGGAGGGGGACGGCACGTACCGTTTCGACATCCGCCTTCAGGGCGAAGGCGAGACGGTCTTCCTGGAGTTCCAGTGACATCTCCCTCTGGCGACACCGGCCTGCTCGCCCCCGGGTGGGCCGGTTCGACGGCCGCGGCGGCCACCGGCGACCAGGCGTATCTGCGGGCGCTGCTGGACGCCGAGGCCGCGCTGACCCGCGCGCAGGCCGCGCTGGGGTTCGCCCCGGCCGAGGCGGCGACGGCGGTGACCGAGGCGGTCGGCGGCGCCTTCGACGCGGTCTCCCTCGCCGGGCGGGCCCGCGCGGGCGGCAACCCCGTCATCCCGCTGGTCGCGGATCTGACGAAGGCCGTGGGCGACACCCACGGCCCCTACGTCCACCGGGGCGCGACCAGCCAGGACATCATGGACACGGCGACGATGCTGGTCGCCGCACGGACCCTCGGCCCGGTCCTCGCCGACCTCGGCCGTACCGAACAGGCCCTCGCCCGACTGGCCGCCGAGCACCGCGACACCGCGATGCCGGGGCGGACCCTCACCCAACACGCCGTACCGACCACGTTCGGGCTGAAGGCGGCCGGGTGGCGGTCGCTGGTGCTCGACGCGCGGGACCGGGTGAAGGCCGTCCGGGAATCGTTGCCCGCCCAACTCGGCGGTGCGGCGGGGACGCTGGCGGCCTTCGGGGCGTACGGCGCGGTCGATCCGGCCGGGTTGCCGGAGGCGTACGCCCGGGAACTCGGACTGCGCGCGCCCGAGCTTCCCTGGCACACCCTGCGAACGCCGATCGGCGATCTCGCCGGATGTCTGGCCTTCGCCGCCGGTGCGCTCGGCAAGGTCGCCGTGGACGTCCTGACCCTGTCGCGCACCGAGATCGCCGAGGTCGCGGAGGGCAGCGGCGGGAGTTCGTCCGCCATGCCGCACAAGTCCAATCCCGTACGGTCCACCCTGATCGCCTCCGCCGCGCGGCGGGCACCGCAGCTCGCGGCCACGCTGTACGGGGCCATGGCCGCCGAGGACGAGCGTCCCGCCGGGGCCTGGCACGCCGAGTGGGAGCCGCTGCGGGACCTCCTGCGGCTGGTGGGCGGGGCCGCCCGGGACGCCGCCGAACTGGCGGAGGGGCTGCGGGTCAGGGCCGAGGCCATGCGCGAACACCTGGACCTCACCCACGGGTTGATCGTCTCCGAGCGGCTGTCCGCCGAACTGGCCCCGGTGCTGGGCCGGGCCCGCGCCAAAGAACTCCTCACGCGGCTGGCCGCGGAGGGTCGCCCGCTCGCCGAGGCCCCGGAACTCGCGGACGTCGACCTCGACCCGACCCACTACACGGGCTCCGCCGGGGCCCTCACCGACCGTGCCCTGGAGCGACGTTGACCCTCTTGAACCACCGGACAGAAGGCCCCTCCTCCGCTCCCCCGCTGCTGCTCGGCCCCTCGCTCGGCACGTCGTACGCCCTGTGGGGCGCGGTGGCGCCCGAGCTGTCGATCAGCCATCGGGTGGTCCGCTGGGACCTGCCGGGGCACGGCGGTTCGGCGCCCGGCCTCATCAAGGCGGGCGCCACGGTCGGCGATCTGGCCGGGCTGGTGCTGGCGCTCGCCGACTCGCTCGGCATCGAGCGGTTCGCCTACGCGGGCGTGTCGCTGGGCGGGGCCGTCGGGCTGCACCTCGCGGTGCACCACCCGCAGCGGCTGTCGTCCCTGGCCGTGGTCTGCTCTTCGGCGCACTTCAACGGATCCAGGCCGTGGGAGGAGCGGGCCACACTGGTGCGGCGGGAGGGGCTGGCCGGGCTGGCGGAGAACGCCGACGCGCGCTGGTTCGCCGGTGACTTCACCGCGCCGCGCCTGGTCCGGGACCACCGGGACGCCGACCCGGAGGCGTACGCCGCCTGCTGTGACGCGCTCGCCGCGTTCGACCTGCGGGACCGGCTCACGGAGATCGCCGTGCCGGCCCTGCTGATCGCCGGCCGCGAGGATCCCGCGACGCCGCCCGCGCATCTGCGGGAGATCGCCGACGCCGTGCCGGGCGCGACGCTCGTGGAACTGCCGGGCGCCTCGCACCTGGCCCCCGCGCAGTGCCCGGAGGCGGTGCTGACCGCCCTGCGCGCCCACTTCGGCCAGGGCGCCCGCCGGGGCACGGCGGTACGGCGCGAGGTGCTCGGTGACGCCCACGTCGACCGGGCGCAGGACCGGCAGACACCGTTCACGGCCCGTTTCCAGGACTTCATCTCGCGCTACGCGTGGGGCGAGATCTGGACCGACCCGACCCTCTCGCGCCGCGAGCGCAGCATGATCACCCTCACCGCCCTGGTCGCGCACGGCCACTACGACGAACTGGCCCTGCACGTCCGCGCGGCCCGCCGCAACGGCCTCACCCCGGAGGAGATCGGCGCGGTGCTGCTCCAGACAGCGGTGTACTGCGGGGTACCGGCGGCGAACTCGGCGTTCGCGACGGCCCAGCGGGTGCTGGCGGAAGAGGAACCCCCTGGCGACACCCCCTAGCGACACCCTCTGGCACCGGCGGGTGACTCCGCCGGTCGCAGGCCCGGCCGGGCCTCGGGCCCGCCCTGCTGAACCCCGTCCCGCACGGGCGGACGAGGCGGCCTACGACCCCGCAGTGCGGGGGGCCTGACGGCGGTGACCGGCCCGTTGCCGCGCGTGGGGGCTACGCCGTGCCAACGCCGCCCCTGAGCGCTGCTCGGGCCCGCTCAGCCAGTCCGTCGGCCCCGCACGAGACCGCCAGGTCCAGGCCGCGGCGCAGGTCGGCCGCCGAGCGGGCCGCGATGCCGTACTCGATGCGTGCCGCCGCGTGCTCGTACTGGCAGGGTGAGGCCTCCAGGTACGTCACGGCCTGGGCGTAGAGCCGGACCGCACGCTGGCCGGTCTCCAGGTCGGCGGCGCAGCGCAGGGCCTCTCCTATGGCCGTGTCGGTGCCGAAGCGCTCGGCCTGGCGGCGGACGTCGACGGCGAGCCGGGCGGCCCGGTCCGGGTCCTCGGTGCTGAGGGCGCGGGCGAGGTCGGTCGCCCAGGGGACGAGCACAGGGTTGTGGTGGCCGCGGGCTGCCGCCGCCTTCTCGGCGGCCTCCAGTTCGTTGATGCCGTCCTTCGTGCGTCCGACGGCCAGCAGCAGCCGGCCGCGCACCGAGCGCGGGTCGGGCAGGACGATGGTGGACGGGTAGGGCGGAGCGAAACCGTGGTGTCCGGCGACGTCCCAGGCCTGCTCGACATGACCGCGGGCCAGCAGGGTGTCGACGAGGCTGCAGGTCGCGGACCAGTACAGGGGCAGGCCGCGGCCGACGCGCTCGGCGAGGCGCAGCGACTCGCGCAGGGACGCCTCCGCCTCCTTCAGCCGGCCCCGCCTGCGATGGCCGATCCCCACATAGGCGTGGGCCAGGGCGAGGTGGCCGCCGCTCCAGCCTGCCGTCTCGTAGGCGCGCAGCGCCTCGTTGTAGAGGGTCTCGGCGCGGTCGAGGCGGTCGGTGAAGCCATACGCGTTGGCCAGCATCAGCAGCAGTTCGATGCCCCACTCGGTGTCGGTCCAGCCGAGTCCGGGGGCCAGTCGGCCGTTCACCAGGGCGCGGTCGCACAGCTCGGCGACCTCCTCGGCGTTCTCGCCGTGCATCAGGGCGTCGAAGCCGCGCAGGATGAGCAGGGCGCGTTCGGAGTTGTCCCGGCCGGTGCAGGTGCTCGCGAGGTCGGCGAGCCGCTGGGAGCGGCCGGGTGAGGTGGCCTCGCCGGCGTGCAGGCCCTCCCACATGAAGTGCGCGGCCTGCAACCGCATCCGGGCCGGACCGGGCTGGAGCCGGGCGGCCTCCGCCTCGACGGTGCGAACGGCCTCCTCCAGCTGGTCGTTGTGGAGCAGCGCCTGGGAGAGCCGGAAGACGGCGTCCACCCGTTGGTCGCCGTCGAGACCCGGCATGGCGAGCGCGGCACGCAGATGGCCGATGGTGCGCGCGGGCGCGGTGAGGAAGGTCGCCCCGGCCAGTTCGTAGAGCACGTGGGGGTGGGACTCGGGCCGGGGCGGCTCCTTCAGGGCCCGTTCGAGGCAGCGGCGGGCGGCGTCGGGGGCGCCGACGGCGAGGTGCTCGCGGGCGGCCTCGCGCAGTTGCCCGACGAGTTCCTCGTCGTCGTCCGGGTGGACTTCGAGGAGGTGGCGGGCGGCGGCCGCGGCGCTGTGCCCCTCGTCGGTGACGATGCGGGCGGCGATGCCGTGCATGGCGGTGCGCAGGGCGGCGGGGATGGAGTTGTAGACGTCGGTGGCGATCAGCGGGTGGACGAACTCCAGGTCTCCGTCGGCACTGCGGCCGGCCGCGGGGTCGGGTGCGGTGAGGATGCGGGCGGCGCGCAGCAGTTCGGCGCAGCGGCGGGCGTCGTCCGGGCGCAGGGTGGCGAGCTTGGCGACCAGGTCGACGGAGATGCCGGTGCCGAGGATGGCGGCGGCCCAGGCGAACCTCGTGGCGTCGATGCCGAGCTCCTCCAGCCGGGCGACGAGGCCGCCGCCGCGGGCCGAGCGGTTCAGTTCACGCAGTTCGCCGGCCCGGGTCTCGATCGGTTCGAGTTCGCTGTCCCGCACCTTGGCGAGGAGTTCGACGGTCTCGAAGGGGTTTCCGGCGGTGACGGCCCAGACCTCGCGGCAGAACGCGGCGTCGGCGTGCTTGCCCAGGGTGGCGCGGGTGAGCCCGGCGGTGGCGTCCGGAGTGAGGGCGCTCAGCGTGCTGTCGGGGCCGTCGGCGGCGGCGGCCACGGTGTCGAGGTGGCGGGCGCTCGCGCCGGAGACGTCCCCGGGGCGGCGGGTGACGACGACCAGGACGGACATCTCGTCGAGGCGTTCGGCGAGCCCCGCGAGCCAGTGCAGGGTCTCCTGGTCGGCCCAGTGGGCGTCGTCGATCAGCAGTACCAGCGGCCAGTCCCGGCGGGCGAGCCGGCGCACGGCCGCGACCAGGCCGTCGCACACGCCCTGCGGGTCGGCCTGCCGGTCCCCGGGGTCCACTATGCCGAGGGCGGGGCCGGCGATGTCGTACCAGTCGCCGAGGTACTCGCGGGCCTCTTCCGGCAGCATCGACACCAGCGCCGGCTGCAGCAACTGCCGTACCACGTTGAAGGGGACCGACCTGAGGGTCTCGCCGCCGCGTGCCGACCAGACCGTGCAGCCGCGCGCCTCGGCGATGCGGCGGGTTTCGGCCAGCAGCGCGGTCTTCCCGAGTCCGGCCTCGCCGCGGAAGACCAGCAGTCCGCCGGAAGAGGAGCGGTCCGCGCACAGGGCGTCGACCGCCCGCGTGACGGCGGCGACCTCCTCGTCGCGCTCCCACAGGGAAGCCGAGGCGGCGGCCGTGGGCCGTACCTCCGTCATCCCGCTACCTCCCCAAGTCGCCCGAACGACGTACAGATGTCGAGCGTAGCCGTCCGATTGCCCGAGTGGAGCGTGGTCGGGGCACCTGTTGCCGTGACGGGTGACACGGGGGTGCGGCAGGGCGACGCACCCGGCCCCGCACCAGCCGCCTTCGGGTCAACGGCGGGCAGGACTAAGGGAGATGACGCTCCCTCAGCGATTACGGGACACACGGCGCGGCAGACGGGCACCGGTCGCGGGGTCGGTGGGCCATCTCATCGAGTGGTACGAGTGCGGCGTCTACGGCTACTTGGCCGACGATCACCGCGGCGCGGTTCTTCACAACTGGAGGGCGGCGGCGAGGCCGAGGCTCTGGTGAAGACGTACGCGTCCTTGGCGCTCGCGTTCTTCCTCCGGCCCGTCGGGGCGGCGCTTTTCGGCCGACAGGGCGTCCGGGTCGGGCGGTGTCCGGTGCCGGCGCTGGTGATCGCAGCGGGCGCCGGTCTCATGTCCCGGCACGTCGTACAACGCGATCGACGCGGCGGCGGCCGAACCGGACCTCGTCGGTGACAGCCTGGTGCTGAAGCCGCTCGGCATGGCGAGCCGGCCGTACGACGGCGCACCGCGCGAGGCCCTGACCGCCGCGCTGCGCGGCTCGACAGCCCACACGGCTGCTCCTGGAACAGCCGGTTCCGACTCCTCTCATGCCTCTTTCACCGACGCCTCATACGGTGGGGGCATGACGCAGGAGACTCCTCCCGGGTGGTACGCCGACCCCGGACAGACAAGTGACGGGCCCGCCACCGAGCGCTGGTGGGACGGCAGGACCTGGACGGACCGCGTCCGCCCGGTACAGCCATCCGCGACCTGGGGTCCCCCGGCCGGGCCGGCGGGCCGTCCGGCCGCTGCCTCCGAGACGCAGGCCGGGGCCGGGACACCGGAGGCCGGGCAGCCGGCCGGAAGCGACGCACCGGGACCCGGGCAGCCGGCCGGAAGCGACAACCCGGGACCCGGGCAGCCGGCCCGGAGCGATGCCCAGGGGGCCGGAAATCCGGCCGGATCAGAGGCGCCGACTGCCGCCGATGCGCCGGCAACCGGGCAGCCGACCGGTACCGCGGGGCCGGACGCCGTCGGGTACCCAGGTTCCGCCGGGCAGTCGGGGAGCGGCGCGTATCCGGGTACTGCCGGGCAACCGGGGAGCGGGACACATCCCTATCCAGGTGCCGCCGGGCAATCGGGAGCCCACGGGCACCCCGGGAGCGGCGCCTATCCCGGGAGCGGCGCCTATCCGGGGGCTGCCGGGTATCCCGCCTACCCCGCCTACCCCGCCGCACCTCCGGGCGGACGCGGGCGGCGGCTGCGGATAGGCGCGGCCGTCGCGGCGGCCGTGGTCGTGCTCACCAGCATCGGTGTGGGCGTGTACGCCCTGACGGACGACGGCGGGGGCGGCTCGCCCACGTCGCAGGGACAGCCCGGCGGTCCCGGCGCGCCCGGGGGCCAGGGCGGGCCGTTCGGTGGACCGGGCGGGTCCGGGGGCTCCGGGGGCGACGGCGGGTCCGGGGGCGACGGCGGGTCCGGCGGGCAGAGCCCGGGGCCCGAGCAGTCCGAGCCGCCGAAGATCAGGAGTGGGTCGGTGACCGACGCGGTGAGCGGGATCAGTCTGCCGATACCGAAGGGCTGGTACGGCCAGCAGGCCCGGGCCGGCGCGCGGGTGACGTCCGACGACTCCTACAAGTGCCCTGGCGACACCTCCTCGACCTGCACCAAGGGCGGCGCCTACTCCGCACCGGCCCTGGCCCTCGGCACCAAGGGCGCCACCGCCGAGGAGATCGCCAAGGCGGACATCGCGAGGAACGCCGAGGAGTCCTACGGCGGCAAGTCCTACGGCGGGATCACCTCGCACGACGTGCTGGAGTCCAAGGCCGTGACGGTGGCCGGGCAGAAGGGCTACCTGGTCCGCTGGAAGGCCGTCACGAGCAAGGGCGCCGACGGCATCGTCGAGTCGCTCGCGTTCCCCGCCCCCGCGAACGCGAAGCAGATGGTCGTCATCCGGTTCGGCATCGACGCGGGAGAGCAGGAGAGCGTGCTCGACGACATCACCCAGGGCATCAAGGCGGCAACGGTCAGCGGCAACGGTCAGGACGTCTGACCGGGAGCGGACACCCGCACACCGGTCGGCCGGGTGGAGCGCCCCTGCCGCTCACAGGGGAACCCCACCCGGCCCGGGGGTGCGCGCCGCCCCCGTCCCCACGGGTCGGCGCGGTCGGGTCACCGTCCGGTCATCCGGCGGACGGCGGCCCGGGTCTCAGGTCAGGCCCAGTGCCGGCAGCACGGCGGCCTCCACGAACCGGACCAGGTAGTCCGGGTCCGCGTACTCGCCCTCCAGGACGGGCCGGATGCGCAGAACACCGAACATCCGCGCCGGGATGTACTCCAGCGCCGGGTGGTCGGCCGGCACTTCTCCCCGCTCGACCCCGCGCCGGATGACCTCCTTCAGCACGGCTGGCCAAACCCGCTGGCCGCCGCGGTGATCGGCCTGTCGATGCTGGGCGAACACCTCCAGGGCGGGGCCAGGGGTGTGCTGCTCGCGCTCGCCGGAGCGGGCCTGGCCTCCTGGGGCGTGGTGCTGCTCAGCCGGGCGGCACCCGCGGCCGACCCGGTCGACGACGACGGTGGCCGCCGTTCTGGCCCTGGAACCCGGTTCGGCCGCGGCCGAACCGGGGCTGGTGTCCCGGCCGCACGATCCGGGGCACCTCACCACGGCTACACGGTGATGATCGCCGGGTCGCTCACCCCCGGCCGCCCGTTCTCGACGTGTCCCGCGAACCGCCGCAGGAACGCCTTGTCGCCCTCGGCGGTGACGGTCAGGTCGTACCAGCGGCGGCTTGCGGCGAGTTCCACCGTCCGGCACACCTTCGCGCCCGGGCGGACGGTGACGGTCGAGGGCCGGCCGCCGTAGCCGCTGGAGACTTTCAGACGGGCCGTGCCGGAGCCCTTGTTGGTGAAGGTCAGCTCGATGTCGTCGCCGGTGTGGCGGGCGGTGACCTCGCAGCCGGCCGTCCTGTTGGAGCCCTTGAAGGCGCGCACGAAGCCGTTCGGGCCGTGCACGGTCAGGTCGTAGGAGCCTCCGGAGTACGCCGAGTTCCAGGTGTCGGAGAGCGTCTTGCCGGCCTCGGTGGTGTACATCCAGGGGCCGTCGGCGCGGTTGCCGGACGTGATGTGGAAGGCGGCGCCGGCCTTCGCGCCGGAGGCGAAGGTGAGGGTGACCTTCCCGGCGGCCGCGTCGACCGAGGCGTCCACGTGCGGGGCGTACTTCAGCGGCCGGGCGCGGCGCAGGCCGCGTTCCTGGCGGGGCATGCGCGGGTCCGCGGGCGGGGTCGGCCTGTAGTCGGGGTGGCGCTCGCGGTCCTGCGGCTCGTACTCGTCGGTGCCGGGCAGCGGCGCGGGGCGGGCGTCCTTGCGGGAGAAGTCGAAGGCGGCCGTCAGGTCACCGCAGACGGCGCGGCGCCAGGGCGAGATGTTGGGCTCGCGCACACCGAAGCGGCGCTCCATGAACCGCAGGATCGAGGTGTGGTCGAGAGTCTCGGAGCAGACGTAGCCGCCCTTGCTCCAGGGCGAGACGACCAGCATCGGCACCCGGGGGCCGAGGCCGTAGGGGCCGGCCGTCCTGCCGCCGTCGCCCGGGAAGAGGTCGAGGGAGACGTCGACGGTGGACAGGCCCCGGGAGGCGTCCTTCGGCGGCAGTGGCGGCACCACGTGGTCGAAGAAGCCGTCGTTCTCGTCGTAGGTGATGAACAGGGCGGTCTTCGACCAGACCTCCGGGTTGGAGGTGAGGGCGTCCAGGGCCTGGGCGATGTACCAGGCGCCGTAGTTGGACGGCCAGTTGGAGTGCTCGGAGAAGGCCTCGGGGGCGGCGATCCAGGAGATCTGGGGCAGCTTGCCGGACTTGACGTCGGCGCGCAGCAGGTCGAAGTAGCCGTCGCCGGCCTTGGCGTCCGTGCCGGTGCGGGCCTTGTCGTACCAGGGGTCGCCGGGCTTGGCGGCCCGGTACTTGTTGAAGTACAGCAGGGAGTTGTCGCCGTAGTTGCCGCGGTAGGCGTCCTGGATCCAGCCCCAGGAGCCCTGGGCGTCGAGGCCGTCGCCGATGTCCTGGTAGATCTTCCAGGAGACACCGGCCTGCTCCAGGCGCTCGGGGTAGGTCGTCCAGCCGTAGCCGCGCTCGGCGTTGTCCAGGACCGGACCGCCGCCGCTGCCGTCGTTGCCGGTGTACCCGGACCACAGGTAGTAGCGGTTGGGGTCGGTGGAGCCGATGAACGAGCAGTGGTAGGCGTCGCAGACGGTGAAGGAGTCGGCGAGGGCGTAGTGGAACGGGATGTCCTCGCGGGTCAGGTACGCCATGGTCGTGGTGCCCTTGGCGGGCACCCACCGGTCGTACTTGCCTCCGTTGCAGGCCTGGTGACCGTCGGGCCAGGAGTGCGGCAGGCCCTCCAGGAACTGCATGCCGAGGTCGTCGGCGTCCGGGTGGAACGGCAGGATCTCCTTGCCGTCCTTCTCCTGGTGCCAGACCGGTTTGCCGTTGTCGAGGGTGACCGGGCGGGGGTCGCCGAAGCCGCGGACGCCTCTCAGGGTGCCGAAGTAGTGGTCGAACGAACGGTTCTCCTGCATCAGGACGACGATGTGCTCGACGTCCTCGATCGACCCCGTGCGGTGGTTCGCCGGAAGTGCGGCCGCGCGCTGGATGCTGGCGGACAGCGCACTGAAGGCCGTGGTGGCGCCCGCGAGTTGGAGGAAGCGGCGCCGGTTGACTTCGGACATGAAGGACAGACCTCTCATCTGCTGTGCTGGATGGCCGGAGCATGACGGAATCTGCGCGGAAGGAGTGTTTCAGGGACACCAAACGACAAGGAAGGGGCGCGTGACACCCGTGTGAAAGTCGCCGGTACGCCGGGTGCGCCGGGGCGTTCCCAGGGGAGGGTGAGGGACGTGACAGAGACGCGGACGGCTTCCCCGCCGACGCAACGGCCCGTTCGCCGGCTCCTCGCCGCTCCGAGGCACTGCGCCCTGCCGCCGAGGTCACCGAGGCCGGAGACGATCGATACGGCAACGGCTTCCGTGGGGCGGAAGGACCGTTGCGACGCCGAGAGGTCCGCCCCGACGATGACGGCACGACCAGAGACGGGAGTCAGCGCCCATGCCCCACATGACCGCGTTCGCCAGGAACCAGTGGTACGTCGCCGCCTACAGCCAGGAGGTGGGGCGGGAGTTGCTCGGCCGGACGATCCTCGGTGAGACGCTCGTGCTCTACCGGACGGAGGAGGACGGCACCCCGGTCGTCCTGCACGACCGCTGTGTGCACCGCCGGTACCCGCTGTCGGAGGCGCCGACGCGCCTGGACGGGGACCGGATCGTGTGCGGCTACCACGGCTTCACGTACGACACGACCGGCACGTGCGTGTACGTGCCGGGGCAGAAACGGGTGCCGCGCACCGCCCGGGTCGCCTCCTACCCGGTCGTCGAGCAGGACTCGCTGATCTGGGTGTGGATCGGCGACCCGGCGCTCGCCGACCCGCAGACCATCCCCCGGGCCCGGCACCTGGACTCCCCCGGCTGGGTCACCGTGCGCGGCATGGAGCCCATCGACTGCGACTACGGTCTGCTCGTCGACAACCTCCTCGACCTGTCCCACGAGACGTATCTGCACGGGGGGTACATCGGCACCCCGGAGGTCGCCGAGACGCCGATCACCACCGAGGTCGACGAGGGCGCCGGAATCGTCCGGGTCAGCCGGCACATGGACGACGCCGCATGCCCGCCGTTCTACGCCAAGTCCACCGGGATCGAGGGCCGGATCACCCGCTGGCAGGACATCGAGTACCACGCGCCCTGCCTGTACCTGCTGCACAGCAGGATCGCCCCGGTCGGGGTGCTGCCCGAGGCGGACGGCCGCGACCCGAACGGCTTCCACACCGAGATCACGTACGCCATCACGCCCTCGGGCGACGGCACGGTCTACGACTTCTGGGCCGTCTCCCGCGACTGGGCGACGGACGACGCCGAGGTCACCGAGTTCCTGCGGGGCAACAACCACACGGTCGTCATGCAGGACGTCACCGCGCTCAACCTGCTGCAGAAGACGCTCGGCACCGAACGCAGCGGCTACCAGGAACTGAGCATCAACATCGACACCGGTGGTCTGGCCGCCCGCCGCATCCTCGCCCGGCTGGTGGAGCAGGGCGCGAAGCCCGAGGAGAAGGTCCGGTGACCGCTCCGACCGGCGAGATCTACCGCATCGCCTGGATGCCCGGCACCGACACCCTGCACGGCACGTGCCACTGCGGTCGTGAGCACACCGCGCAGGACCCGGTCGAGATGTGGGAGTGGATGCTCGCCCATCCGCAGGGGCACTTGGTCGACGAGCCACGAGGGACCGGTTGATGAAGGTGTACGAGACCGAACTCGTCGTGAGGCGGAGGGAGTTCGCCGCCGACGGAGTGCTCGCCCTGACCCTGGGCCATCCGCTGGGTGAGCCGCTCCCGGAGTGGGAGCCGGGCGCCCATGTCGACGTCGTGCTGGAGCCCGGTCTGGAGCGGCAGTACTCGCTGTGCGGTGATCCGTCGGACCGGTCGGCGTGGCGGATCGCGGTGCTGCGCGAGCCCGCCGGGCGGGGCGGCTCCGCCCATGTGCACGAGCAGCTCACCGAGGACGCCAAGGTGCTGGTGCGCGGGCCCCGCAACAACTTCCGCCTGGAACCCGCTCCCCGCTACCGCTTCGTCGCCGGCGGCATCGGCATCACGCCGCTCCTGCCGATGCTGGCGGCGGCGGAGGCGGCGGGCGCCGAGTGGACGCTGCTGTACGGCGGGCGTACCCGCGGATCCATGGCGTTCGGCGAGGAACTCGGCCGCTACGGGGACCGCGTGACGTTCGCGCCGGAGGACGAGACGGGCCTGCTGGACCTGCCCTCGGTGCTGGACGACGTGCCCGAGGGCACGCTCGTCTACTGCTGCGGCCCGGGGCCGCTGCTGGACGCCGTCGAGGCCCGCTGCCCGTCCGGGGTCCTGCGCGTCGAGCGGTTCCAGCCGAAGGAGCAGGAGACCGGCGGCAACACCGCGTTCGCGGTGGAGCTGGCGCGGAGCGGCAGGACGCTCACCGTCGCGCCGGACCTGTCCGTGCTCGACGCCGTGCGCGCCGCCGGGGTCGAGGTGCTGTACTCCTGCGCCGAGGGCACCTGCGGCACGTGCGAGACGGACGTCCTCGACGGTGAGCCGGACCACCGGGACTCGGTGCTGACGGACGACGAGCGCGCGGCGGGCGAGACGATGCTCATCTGTGTGTCCCGCTGCCGCGGCGGGCGGCTCGTGCTGGACCTCTGACCCGAAGGTGCCGGTTTCCACACGGGTCTGCCTCGTCGGGCCGTCGGGCTGCGGCAAGACGACCCTGCTGAAGTGCGTCGGTGGTCTGCTCGCCCCCACGGCCGGTGAGGTGCGGCTCGCGGGCCGCCGGGTGGACGGGCCGCCGCCCGGCATGGCGCCGTGTTCCAGGAGTACGGCCGCAGCCTGTTCCCATGGATGCGGGTCGGGCAGAACGTCGGACTGCCCCTGAGGCAGAAGAGGCTGAGCAGAGAGCGGCGCCGCGCGCTGGTCGCGGACGCGCTGGAGTCGGTGGGGCTCGCGGACGACGCCGGGGCGTACCCGTGGCAGCGGTCGGGCGGCATGCAGCAGCGGGTGGCCATCGCGCGGGCGCCGGCGTACGAGCCCGAGGTGCTGCTGACGGACGAGCCGTTCGCGGCGGTGGACGCCCAAACCCGGGCCGAACTGGAGGACCTGGTCCGGCGGTTGTGGCGGGAGCGCAGGATCACGATCCCGTTCGTCACCCATGACATCGACGAGGCCGTGTACCTCGGCGAGCGGGTGCTCGTGCTCTCGGCCTCCCCCACCGTCGTCCAGGAGCAGCTGAAAGTCGGTCTGCCGGCCGAGCGGGACCGGCTGCGCACGCGCGTGGACCCGCGCTTCGCCGAGCTGCGGACCCGGGTGGCGGCTCCAGGCGGCGAAGCGCGGCCGCTGAGCCGGTGGCGTCCGGCTGTTCAGGGTGCCGCCCACAGGCCCCGGACATGTCCGAGGTGCCGGCTCATCACGGCCCGTACGGCCTCCTCGTCGCGGGCGAGCAGCGCGTCCAGGATCTCCAGGTGTTCCTCGGCCGACGCCACCAGCCGCCCCTGTTCCGCCAGCGCCGTCAGCCCGTAGAGCCGGGAGCGGCGTCTGAGGTCGCGTACGACGTCGACGAGATGGCCGTTGCCCGCGAGGGCCAGCAGCCCGAGGTGGAAGCGCAGGTCGGCCTCCACGTAGGCGATGAGATCACCGGCCGCGGCGGAGGTGACGATCTCCCGGGCGGCCGGGCGGAGCGCCTCCAGGGCCACCGGGTCGGCCGTGCGGGCCAGTTCGGCCGTGGTGGGGATCTCGATCAGTGCCCGGATGTGGGTGTACTCGTCGAGCTGCCGCTCGGAGACGGCGGTGACGCGGAACCCCTTGTTGGGCACGGTGTCGACCAGGCCTTCCTTCGCCAGGTCGAGCATGGCCTCGCGCACGGGTGTGGCGGAGACGCCGAAGCGGGCGGCGAGAGCGGGGGCCGAGTAGATGTCGCCGGGCCGCAGTTCGCCGGCGATCAGGGCGGCCCGCAGCGCGTCCGCGACCCGCTCCCGGTGGCTGGGCTTCCTGCTGCCCAGCACGGGCAGGGCGGGGGTGTGCTGCGGGGCCATGACGGTCGGGGTTCCTCTCGTGGTCGGGTGCGCGGGCCGGTCTACAGGACGAACCCCGCCGGGAACGGGTCGTCGGGGTCGAGCAGGTACTGGGCGGTGCCGGTGATCCACGCGCGTCCGGTGAAACTGGGCAGGACGGCCGGCCGGCCGGCGACCTCGGTCGTGCCGAGCAGTCTGCCGGTGAACCGGGTGCCGATGAAGGACTCGTTCACGAACTCGGTGTGCAGCGGCAGTTCGCCGCGCGCGTGCAGTTGTGCCATGCGGGCGCTGGTGCCGGTGCCGCAGGGCGAGCGGTCGAACCAGCCGGGGTGGATGGCCATGGCGTGCCGGGAGTGGCGGGCGGTCGAGCCGGGGGCGGCCAGGTAGACGTGGTGCAGGCCGTGGATGGACGGGTCCTCCGGGTGGACGGGCGGGTCCTCGGCGTTGACGGCGGCCATGAGGGACAGGCCCGCGGCGAGGATCTCGTCCTTGCGGGACCGGTCGAAGGGCAGGCCGAACCGCTCCAGCGGCAGGACGGCGTAGAAGTTGCCGCCGAAGGCCAGGTCGTAGGTCACCGTCCGGCCGTCGGCGAGGGTGGCCTCGCGGTCGAGGCCGACGGCGAAGGAAGGCACGTTCCGCAGGGTGACCGCCTTGGCGGCCCCGTCCTCGACGGCCACCTCGGCGACGACCGGGCCCGCGGGGGTGTCGAGCCGGATGGTGGTGACCGGCTCGACGACTTCGACCATGCCGGTCTCGACCAGCACGGTCGCCACGCCGATGGTGCCGTGACCGCACATCGGCAGATAGCCGGAGACCTCGATGTAGACGACGCCCCAGTCGCAGTCGGGCCGGGTCGGCGGCTGGAGGATCGCGCCGCTCATGGCGGAGTGACCGCGCGGCTCGTTCATCAGCAACTGTGTGACGTCGTCGCGGTGTTCGCGGAACCACAGCCGCCGCTCGTTCATGGTGGCGCCGGGGATGGTGCCGATGCCGCCGGTGATCACGCGGGTCGGCATGCCCTCGGTGTGCGAGTCGACGGCGTGCAGGACGAGTTTGCTGCGCATGGCCCTCAGCCCAGTCCGGCCGCGAGGGCCTTCTCCGTGGCGGCGCGCACCGCCGCCTCCTGCTCGGGCAGCAGCGCCGTGCGGGGCGGGCGGCAGGGTCCGCCGCGGCGGCCCACGAGGTCCATGGACAGCTTGATGGCCTGGACGAACTCCACCCGCGAGTCCCAGCGCAGCAGCGGGTGCAGCCGTCGGTACAGGGGCAGCGCGGTGTCCAGGTCGCCACCGACGGCGGCGCGGTACAGCTCGGCGCAGGCGCGGGGCAGCGCGTTGGGGTAGCCCGCCACCCAGCCCTTGGCGCCCGCCACCGCCAGCTCCAGCAGGACGTCGTCCGCGCCGATCAGCAGGTCCAGCTCGGGGGCGAGTTCGGCGATCCGGTAGGCCCTGCGTACGTCTCCGGAGAACTCCTTCACCCCCTGGATGTGCCCCTCGCCGTGCAGCCGCGCGAGCAGTTCGGGCACGAGGTCGACCTTGGTGTCGATCGGGTTGTTGTACGCGACGACCGGCAGGCCCGAACCGGCGACCTCGGCGTAGTGGGCGACGACGGAGCGCTCGTCGGCGCGGTAGGCGTTCGGGGGCAGCAGCATCACCGCGTGGCAGCCCGCCTCGCCGGCCTGCTCGGCCCAGCGGCGGGACTCGGCGGACCCGTAGGCGGCGACGCCGGGCATCACGCGTTCCCCGCCGATCGCGGCGACGGCCGTCTCGACGACCCGGGCCCGCTCCTCGGCGGTGAGCACCTGGTACTCGCCGAGGGAGCCGTTCGGTACGACACCGTCGCAGCCGTTGCCGACCAGCCAGGCGCAGTGCTCGGCGTACCGGTCGTAGTCGACGGAGAGGTCGTCGTCCAGCGGGAGCGCGGTGGCGACGAGGACGCCGCGCCAGGGGCGGTGATCGGTCATGACGGTCCCTCCTGAGGGTGGGGGCGCGCGAGGACGCCGAGCGGTACGGGACGGGCGAACGGACGCCTGGCCGGGGTGGGGGCGCAGCCGGCGAGACCGGCGACGGCGGTGCCGCACATCCGGCCCTGGCACCAGCCCATGCCGGCCCGGGTCAGCAGCTTCACGGTGCGTGCGTCGCCCGCTCCGAGGTCCAGTGCCTCGCGCACGGCCCCGGCGGTGACCTCCTCGCAGCGGCAGATCACGGTGTCGTCGGTGAGCTGCTCGGCCCAGTGCGCGGGCGGCGGGTAGGCGGCGTCGAGGGCGGCGGCGGAACGTCTGAGCCGTGCGCGGGAGGTGAGGGCGGCGGGAGCGGGGTCGGGGGCGGTGTCCCGCAGGTGCGCGGCGGCGGAGTGGCCGGCGATGTGGCCCTCGGCGAGGGCGAGGGCGGCGCCGCCGATGCCGGTGGCCTCACCGGCCGCCCACACTCCGGGTACGTCCGTGCGCTGCTCGGTGTCGACGGCCACGGCGAACCCGTCGAGGCGGCAGCCGAGGCTCTCGGCGAGGTCGGTGTGCGGGAGCATGCCGTGGCCGGCGGCCAGGGTGTCGCAGGGCAGGTGCCGCTCGGTGCCGGGCCGGACGCGCCCGTCGGTGTCGAGGGCGGCGACGGTGACGCCGGTCAGCCGGTCGTCGCCGTGGGCGCGGACGACGGTGTGGCGGGTGAGGACCGGCACCCGGTGGCGCAGCAGCCGGGCGGCGTACCCGGCGCCTTCCGGGAGTTTGCCGGCCAGGGCCCGGCCGTGGCGGGCGAGGCGACCGGGGGCGGCCGACTCGACGAGGGCGGCGACCTCGACGCCGGCGGCCGCGAGTCCGGTCGCCACGGGCAGCAGCAGCGGCCCGGTCCCGGCCACGACCGCCCGCCGCCCCGGCACCACGAGCCCGCCCTTGAGCATGGCCTGGGCTCCCCCGGCCGTGACGACACCGGGGAGGGTCCAGCCGGGGAAGGGCAGCACCTGCTCGTAGCCGCCGGTGGCCAGGAGTACGGCGCGGGCGGGCACCTCGACGGGCTCCTGCTGCTCGGGCCCGAGCAGCGCGTGCACGGTGAAGCCGTCCGGGGTGCGCTCCACGATCCAGACGTGGTGATCCGTCAGCACGCGTACGGCACTGGCGGCAAGTCCGTCCCGCAACCGCTCCCAGGTCCGCCATCGGTGGTGCGGCGCCTCGGGCCGCCCGGCGCCCGGTCCGGCGGCGGGCTGCCGGTAGAACTGTCCGCCGGTCCGCGTCGCGGCGTCGACGAGCGTGACCCGTACGCCGCGCGCGGAGGCCGCCAGGGCGGCGGCGAGCCCGGCCGGTCCGGCGCCGATCACGGCGAGGTCAGTCCGCATGTGCCCCCTCCTCGTGGCCCGTTCCGTCCTGCGTGCCGATCACGTCCCCGGGCCGCACCGGCACCAGGCAGGCCCGTTGATTGGGGCGGCCGTTGACGGTCACCAGGCAGTCGAAGCAGACGCCGATCCCGCAGAACACCCCGCGCGGACGGCCCTCGCCCCGGGTGGCGCGCCAGGAGGTGACGCCCGCCGTCCACAGCACGGCGGCGACCGTCTGCCCGGGCAGCGCCTCGACCGGCCGCCCGTCGAAGGTGACCGTGAAGGCGGGGCCGGGCCTGGCGCCCGCCGGCTCCAGCGGGTTCACTCGGCCTCCTCGGTGAAGCGGTCGGGCCGGAACGGGCCGAGGTCCAGGTCGGGTGTCCGTCCGGTCAGCACCTGCGCGACGAGGTGCCCGGTGCCGGTGGCGAGACCGATGCCCGCGCCTTCGTGCCCGCAGGCGTGGAAGAGCCCGGGCGCCCTCGGGTCGGCGCCGATCGCGGGCAGGTGGTCCGGCAGATACGGCCGGAAGCCGGCGTACGTCCGCAGGGCCCGGACTCCCGTGAGGAACGGGAAGAGCCCTGTCGCCCCCGCCGCGAGCGCGCGCAGCGCCGGGAGGGACGGTGACCGGTCGAAGCCGACCCGTTCACGGCTGGCGCCGATGAGGACCGGCCCGGCCGGGGTGCCCTCCACCACCGGGGAGGTCTGCAGCGCCGCCGAGTCGCTGGCGACGTCGGCCACGTAGTCGGCGGCGTACACCTTGTGCCGGATGCGGGGCGGCAGCGGTTCGGTGACCAGGACGAAACCCCGCCGGGGCAGCACCGGCAGGGTGACTCCGGCGCGGGCCGCCACCTCGCCGCCCCAGGTGCCGGCCGCGTTGACGACCGCGGGCGCGTGGAGGTCGCCCCGGCCGGTCCGCACACCGCGCACCGCGCCGCCCGGGCCGCGCAGGACCCCGGTCACCTCCCACCCGGTGAGCACCCGGGCCTTCGAGGCGCGCAGCAGGTGCGCCGCCGCGAGGGCGGGCATCACCTGGGCGTCCTGCGGGTAGTGCACGCCGCCCGCGAGGCCGGGGGCGAGGTACGGCTCCAGGTCGGTGAGCCGGTCGGACGGCACCGGAACCGCCTCGACCCCGGCCGCGCGCTGCTCGGTGGCGCGTTTCGCCAGCCCGGCCAGTGCGCGCTCGGCCGCGGCGACGACGACACCGCCCTTGGCCTCGTACTCGACGGCCGTTCCCAGTCCCTCCCGGGCCAGATCGGCCCACAGCCGGGCGGAGAGGAGGGCCAGTTCGAGTTCCGGCCCGGGTTCCTTGTCGGAGACGAGGAGGTTCCCCTCCCCCGCTCCCGTGGTACCGCCGGCCACCGGGCCCCGGTCCACCACGACGGTGTCCAGGCCTGCCCGGGCCGCGTACAGTGCGGCGGCGGCGCCGACCACACCGGCTCCGACCACCACGACATCGCAGGTCAGCGACTCGATCACGCCAGTACTATGTCACACGCCACAGAACCGGGGAAGAGTGCCGCGAGGGCGGGCGCACGGGACCGGTCAGTCGGCCGCGGGGACGACGCTCAGGTGTGCGGCGCTACGGCGGGTGCGGCGCTCCCGGGCCGGAGCGCGGCGCGCCGCGCGCAGGACGAACGTGACCCGGGCGCAGCCCAGTTCGTCGAGTGTCCTGGACGTCTCGACCACGACCCGGCATTCGGTGGCACCGCGGCGCGGATCCGGGTGCAGCAGCGGCCGTACGGCACCGTCCTGCTCGACGGCGCCCTCGCCGACCGCGCGGATCCAGTGCGGCAGGCCGTGCCGGTAGGCGGCCTCCATGATCGGGTCCTGGGCGATGTCGCGGCGGATGGCCTGCAGGCCGTGGTCGGGGCCATGGCTCTCCACGGTCCGCGCGAAGTGCGCGAGCATCGGCAGGCACCAGCTCGCCTCGTGCTCGCCGAGCACCGCGGGGGCGTCGGGGTGGAACAGCACGAACCTGAGGAAGTTGCCGTCCGGCATGGCCGTCGGGTGCGGGCCGACCTCGCGGAAAAGTGACCGGAAGGCGCCGTTGGTCAGCACCACGTCCCAGCAGTGGTCGACGACGAGCGAGGGGAAGGGGACACCCTCCAGAAGCCCGGCGTAGTCCTCCAGATAGGCCTGAACCTCGGGAGTCTCGGGGACGGGCCGCGGTGCCGGCCGCTGCCCTCCTGCCTGATATGCCATCGGGAGGTCACCCCTCTTGCCTGTGCGGCCTTGACGCGGCGTCCCGATCCTGCTGCCCCGAGCTGAGGCGTGTCAACTATCGTGGCATTTCATGCCGGTTGACGGCTGAAATTGGCCACAGTTGTGGCGAGACCTGGATGTGAGTTCGAAGCACCGGCTACGCTCCGGGAAGTTCACGCCGGGGTAGGTCACGGCATCCACTTGTGAGAAGCCTGTGAGATACGTAGGAGATCTGTCGGTGACGGGTGGCTTCGTCGAGGGTCCGGGCGCCACGCGTACGGCCGTGCTACCGGCCGTCGTCTCCCGTGTCGCCGCGCTCGCCGACCGGCTCGGCGTGCCGCACGCCGAGGTCTTCGACACCGGCCGGCTGTCCGTCGCCTCCGGCGTCCCGGAGCCGGTGGTCAAGGCGCTGCTCAGCGGCCGGCCCGCGGGCGAGCCCGATGTGCAGGCCCGGTTCCTGCAGCGCCTGGACCTGTTGCGCCGGACCCGGCTCAAGCCCAACGGCCGCAAGTACACCCAGCAGGAGATCGCCGACGGCGCGGGCATGTCCCGCCAGCAGGCCGGCGCCCTCATCAACGGCGACCGGCGGCCGACCATGGAGCACTGCGACGCCCTCCAGCGGTTCTTCCGGGTGCATGCCGGCTTCCTGACGGCCGAGGACCCCGAGGCGCTGGTGAGCGCCCTCCAGCACACCGAGCAGGAGCTGCTGCAGAAGCTCGCCGACCGCGAGCGGGAGGCGGCCGCGGCGGCGGACGACCCGCTGGAGCGGCTGTTGCAGGACCACGGCGTGCGCGGCATCGCCTGGCGGGCCGCGCAACTGCCCACCGACCAGCATCGCGACAAGGTCGCGGAGTGGCTGGACATGCTCCTGGAGAGCGTCAAGCGGCCCGAGTCGTGACCGTGGGGAGAACTGTGGGCATCGGTAAGGAAATGCGCCGCCTGTGCGGTGAGCTGGTCGCGGAGCTGACCCTCCCCGCGCCGGCTCGGCCCGACGAGCTGTACGCCGCCCTGTGTGACGGCATGAGCAGACGCCGCGGTCGCCCCGTCCTGTTCCGTACGGCCGCCTTCCCGCCCGGGACCGCCAGCGGCCTCTGGCTCGACATGGCCGAGCAGGACCTCGTCGTGATCGAGGAACGCACCGCTCCCGATCACCAGTTGGTGATCCTCGGCCACGAGCTGTGGCACATGAAGGCCGGGCACTGCTCCCACCACGTCGGGGGCGCCGCCGTCGCGGCCCGGCTACTGGACGACGGAGCCGACCTCCAGGCGACCGTGCTGAAGGTCGCCGCGCGCACCCGCTTCGACCGCGACGACGAGAAGGAGGCCGAGAGCTTCGGTCTGCTGCTCGCCAGCAAGTGCCGGGCCTGGCTGGCCGGTTCGTCGTCGCGGGGGCCGGTGCAGCGGGACCACCTCGCGGGGCGGATCGAGGCCTCGCTGGGGTACCGCGGGCCGCAGGGCTGACGGGCCGCCCCCGGCGGCGACCGGTGCCGTCCGCCTCCGCCGAGCGGGCGAACCGGGGGGCGGCGGGGCCGGATTGTCAGTGGTGGGCGGCAAGCTGGAGGTGCGCCACCGCTGTGCGGGGCGTGCGCGCCGCGAGGGCGCTCGACCGACGACGCCGACACGGGGAGAGCCGACCGATGCCCACCGCCGTTCTGACCGATCGTGAACGCACCGCCGTCCAGGCCTATCTGCGACTGCTGCACACCGTCCGGGCCGCCTTCGACCTGGAGGGCGGCCCGCCGCTCGTCCCGCCCGCGGTGCTCGCCGAGGCGGAGCAGGCCTTGGAGCGCGCCGGGCTGACCGGCAACGAGGAGGCGTTCTTCCGCCTCCTGGAGAACTGGTGCCCGGAGCCGGGCCCCTGACCCGGGGCACCGCACGGGGTTGCCGGAGCGGCGGGGACGGCCCGGGCCGTCTGCCTGAACCGGGCCCGGAGCCCTGCGGGCGCCCGGCCGCGGCCGGGACGCGGACCCGGATCCCGCGATGACGCGGTGCCCTCCGCCGCGACGCGGACCCGGACCCATCGGCCCCGCCCGGCCCCCGGGCGGGACACGCCGGTCGGGTCCGGCTGCCCGAGGAAGCCGGGCCCGTGGCCGGGATGACCTGACCCGCGCCGACGCGGAGCGGGTCAGGCGTGCGGTACCGCGATCGCCGTCGCGATCAGGCCCCGCGCCGCTGTCCAGCGGCCGTCGAAGTGGGTGAGGCGGCGGGCGCCCACGCGCGGGCCGGGGACGAGCAGTGCCGCGCGGAAGGTGCCGTCCGCGGTGAGCTCGATGTCGGCCTCCATGAAGTCCAGCCACTTCCCGGTGAGGGGGAACCACGCCTTGTAGACGGATTCCTTCGCGCTGAACAGCAGCCGGTCCCAGTGGATGCCGGGACGTTCGGCCGCGAGCCGCCGCAGCCGGCCGGCCTCGGTCGGCAGGGACACGGACGACAGGACGCCCTCCGGCAGCGGGCCGTGGGTCTCGGCGTCGATGCCGAGGGAGGCGAGGTCGGCGGTGCGGACCAGCGCGGCGGCGCCGTAGCCGTCGCAGTGGGTCATGCTGCCGGTCAGCCCCTCAGGCCAGCGGGGAGCGCCGCGGTCCCCCGGCAGGATCGGCCCCGGCGGCACACCGAGCTTCTCCATGGCGCTGCGGGCGCAGGAGCGCACGACGGCGAACTCCCTGCGCCGCTTGGCGACCGCCCGCGTCATGAGCGCCGCCTCCTCGGGGTAGAGCGGCGTGGCCGCGTCCTCGTGGCCGTACGCCTCCACGGTGACCGCGGCTTCCGGCAGCAGTTCCTCGATCACCGCTCCTCGCCCTCCCCCGGCAGGATCGTCCGCAGCCGCCCCGGCGGCCCGGACCGCTTGCGCCACTCGCGCGGGTAGCCCACCGACACCTCCTCGAAGCGCACGCCCTCGTGCCAGGTGGTACGGGGGATGTGCAGATGGCCGTAGACCATCGTCTGGACGCGGAACCTGCGGTGCCAGTCGGCGGTCAGGTCCGTGCCGCACCACATGGCGAACTCGGGGTGCCACAGGATGTCCATCGGGTGCCGGTGCAGCGGGTAGTGGTTGACGGGGATCACGGGCAGGTCGCCGGGCAGTTCGGCGAGCCTGCGTTCGCTCTCCGCGACCCGGGCCCGGCACCAGGCCTCCCGGCTCGGGTAGGGATCGGGGTGCAGTAGATACTCGTCGGTGCAGACGATCCCGGTGCCCTGCGCGTACTGCAGTCCCTGCTCCTTGGTGGCGCAGCCGGCCGGCAGGAAGGAGTAGTCGTACAACAGGAAGAGCGGGGCGACCGCCACCGGGCCGCCGGGGCCTTCCCAGACGGGGTAGGGATCCTCGGGTGTGGTCACTCCGAGTCCGCGGCACAGTTCGACCAGGTACGCGTAGCGGGCGGCGCCGCGCAGGGTCACGGAGTCGCTCGGGTGGGTCCACAGCTCGTGATTGCCGGGCACCCAGACGACCTTGCGGAAGCGGCCCGAGAGCGTCTCCAGGGCCCAGCGGATGTCCGCCACGGTCTCCGCGACGTCACCGGCCACGAGCAGCCAGTCGTCGTCCGTCCCCGGCCGCATGCCCTCGACCAGGGCACGGTTCTCCGCGTACCCGATGTGCAGATCGCTGACGGCCAGCAGTTGTGCGGCTCCAGCGGCCGTCGACATCACCGTTCGCCCCCTCCGCGCACCCGGACGCCACCAAGAGATCACATCCGTGCGAGCGGGACAAGGGCGGCCCGATTGCCGTGACAGGAGAAATCCTTCACAGGCGCGTTGCACGGCGGGGCCCGCCGAAGCCGTATGATCTGGCCCAACACCACCGCTTGGAAATTCCCTTCACAGGGGCGGTTTGGTGTCCCTCCATTCTTCTGCCCGGGCACGGGCTGCTCGGCCTTGCCCGCGAACCGTGAAAGGCGGCCTGCATGGTCTCTCGCGTACGCGTCTGGCTCAACCGCACGTACGCGGAGAACGTGTTCTTCATGGATCAGCTGCGGAGGAATCCCAGCGACCGGGCCGTCGAGATCCATGCCACCCACGGCGACCCCGACTCGCCTGTGCTGGCCGCCGCCGACACCGCCGAGCTGGAACCCGAGAACCTCTCCCCCGCCGGATATGTCGAGTACGCGCTGGACCAGTGCGCGCGACGCGGGATCGACGTGTTCGTGCCCCGGCTGCACCAGTCGGCGATCGTGGCGCACCGCGCCGAGTTCGAGGCGGTCGGCACGGCCCTGCTGGCGCCACCGCCCGAGGCCGTGGCCGTGTTCCACGACAAGGTGATCGCCTACGAGGCGGTTCAGGCGATCGGGGTACCGGTGCCACCGTGGTACCGGGTCCGCTCGGAAGACGAACTCGTCGCGGCCGTCGAGGAGTTGGAGGCCGACGGGCACAAGGCGTGCTTCAAGCCGGCGTCCGGGGCCGGCGGGGTGGGTTTCCGCGTGATCACGCGTACGCCCTTCTCGCTGATGCATCTGAGCGGGTTCCCCAGCCCGTATGTGCCGCTCGATCTGGTGCTGGAGGCGCTGCGGGGTGCCGAGGAGCCGGTGGACTGGCTGGTGATGCCGCGACTGGAGCAGCCCGAGGTGTCGGTGGACTGCCTCACCGGCCCGGACAATCTCGTCCGGCTGGCGGTGGGCCGCACCAAGAACGGCCGCCGCCGGGGCTTCACCCTGCACGAGCAGTGGCTGGACCCGGCCCGGCGGATCGCCGAGGGCTTCGGTCTGCACTACCTGTCCAACATCCAGTTCCGGATGTTCGGCGACCGGCCGGTCCTCATGGACGTCAACACCCGCCCGGCCGGCGGACTGCACCAGCTGTCCCTGTGCGGCGTCAACGCCCCCTGGGCGGCGGTGCGGCTGGCCCTCGGGGAGGACCCGGGCGAGATGGCTCCGCCGTTCCTGGGCCAGGACTACACGGTGGTGTCGGGGCCGCGTCCGCTGCGGCCGGTGTCGCTGCCGCCGCAGCGGCCGGAGGCGACAGAGCCGCTGCCGGGCGTGCCCGCGCCCCCGTCGGCGGAACCGGTCGGCCCCGTCGGGGCGGCGGCTCAGGCGCTGCCCCTCTGAGGCCTCAGCCCCTGGCCGCGAGCGCCTGGCGCCAGACGGGGCTGTCGACGTAGTGGTTGTCGAAGCGTTCGGCGGAGTCCTTGATCTCCTGTGGGTCGGCCTCGCCGCGCATCACCCGGCCCAGCAGCCGCAGATAGTCGAAGCGCCCCGCGCCCGGGGTGAAGACGAACAGCACGTCGGCCGTCGCACCGGGCGCGGCGGCGAAGGCGTGCGGCGTGTGCGGCGGTACGAGGAGGAAGTCGCCGGCTCGCAGCACGGTGATCTCCTCGCCCATCAGTACCTGGAGCGCGCCGTCGATCACGTAGAACATCTCGGACGCCTCGGTGTGCAGGTGGGCGGGCGCGCCGACCGCGCCCGCAGCGAAAGTCGACCGGTAGCTGGTGAGCCGCCCGCCGGTGTTCACGGAGTCGGCGAGCAGGGTCATCACGCTGCTGGGGTCGCGCGTCGTCTCGGCCTCGGCGGCGCGGGTGAGGACCGGTGCGAAGCCGCTGCTGTTTCCCGTGTCGTTCTGGGTCGTCGTCATGACATCGACTCTAGAGAGCCGGGCGACCCACGACAGGGGGCATTTCGGTGCCTCCTTCGTGGGTCAATTCGGGAGTGTCAGAAGCGGCCCCCGCCCCGGTAGAGGTCCAGTTCTCCTTCCAGTTCGACGGCCAGCACAGTGGCGTGCGGGCCGCATGTACCGCTCGTGCGGGACGATGCCGTCGTAGAACGACCGGGACTCCTGGACGCCGTCGACGGTGTAGATGCCCCAGTGGACGAAGATCCCGAGTTTGGCGTCCTCGAACCACGGCTGCATGGCCTTGAGGTCAGCCCCTCCGCAGGCGCAGGGTCAGGATCTGGAAGGGCCGCAGCGCGACGGGGACGGCGCCGTCGGTCGTCTCCGCGTCCTGAAGCGGTCGTTCCAGCAGGTCGGTGATCTGGGCGCCGGCGAGCGGGAACCCGGTGCGCAGGGTGCCGGTGGCGCGACCGCCGCGGGACTCGTAGAGCCGTACGACGACATCGCCGGAGGCGTCGTCGGCGAGCTTGACCGCCTCCACGGTGACGCCCTCGCCCTCGGCGGAGACGACCGGTTCGGGGGCGCCTGCCGCGTCGGCCACCCGGAGCGGGAGGTTGAGGGAGTAGCCCTCGGCGACGGCGTCCTCGATGGTCGCGCCGGGCAGCAGCGCGTAGGTGAGGCGGTGGCGGCCCTGGTCGGCCTCGGGGTCGGGGATGCGCGGGGCGCGGACCAGGCTGAGACGGACGGTGGTCGTGGTGCCGCCGTCCTCGCGGACCGTGCGGGAGACGTCGTGGCCGTACGTCGAGTCGTTGATGACGGCGACGCCGTAGCCCGGCTCGCCGAGGTGCACCCAGCGGTGGCCGGAGACCTCGAAGCGGGCCGCCTCCCAGGTGGTGTTGGTGTGGGTGGGGCGCTGGATGTGGCCGAACTGGATCTCGGCGGAGGAGTGCGGGGCGCGGATGTCGACCGGGAAGGCCGCCTTGAGGATCTTCTCGGTCTCGTGCCAGTCGATGTCCGTCTCGAAGTCGATCCGGGGGCTGCCGGCGCGGACGGTGATCGTCTGGGTGATGGTGGAGCCCTTGCCGAAGGACCGCTCGACGCGGAGGGCGCCGATCAGCGGGTCCTGCTCGACGACCGTGACGGAGGTGGCGTCGAGGAGGTCGGTGTAGCGGTTCTTGTAGTGCTTGTCGATGTCCCAGGCGTCCCAGTGGTTGGGCAGGTCGGTGTGCAGGCGGAGCAGGTTGCCCGGCTCGGCCAGAACCTCACGGCCGGCGCGCAGGTCGCGGACGGAGGACAGGGTGCCGTCCTCGGCCACCTCCACCCGGACCAGGCCGTTGTCGAGGATCCGGCCGTGCACCGTCACGGGCTGTGGGGGCGCCGCCTCGGCGAGGGGAGCGGAGCCGCCCGCGGGCACCCGCACGTACGCCGGTGCGCCGTCGGCGGTGCGGACCACTTCGGCGCGGTCGTAGGGACTGGTGTTGAAGACGCGGGCTTCGCCGGCGCCCAGCGCGGCCAGCGCCTCGGCGGTCAGCGCGTGCAGTTCCCGCGCGACACGGGCGTACTCGGCCTCGGCCTCGCGGTGCACCCAGGCGATGGAGGAGCCGGGCAGGATGTCGTGGAACTGGTGCAGGAGCACCGTCTTCCAGAGCCGGTCCAGCTTCTCGTGCGGGTAGGCGTAGTCCGGCGCGTGCAGGGCGGCGGTCGTCGCCCACAGCTCGGCCTCGCGCAGCAGGTGCTCGGAGCGGCGGTTGCCCTGCTTGGTGCGGGCCTGGGAGGTGTAGGTGGCGCGGTGCAGTTCCAGATACAGCTCGCCGACCCACACGGGCGCGTCCGGGTACTCCTCGCGGGCCTTGGCGAAGAACGCGTCGGGGTGTTCCACGACGACCTTCGGGGAGCCCTCCAGGTCGGCCAGCCGTCGGGCCCGTTCCATGATCTCGCGGGTGGGGCCGCCCCCGCCGTCGCCCCAGCCGAAGGGGGCCAGGGAGCGGGAGGCGCCGCCCTTCTCCCGGTAGTTGCGGACCGCGCGGGACATCTCCTCGCCGCTGAAGCGGGCGTTGTAGGTGTCGACCGGCGGGAAGTGGGTGAAGATGCGGGTGCCGTCGATGCCCTCCCACCAGAAGGTGTGGTGGGGGAACCGGTTGGTCTGGTTCCAGGAGATCTTCTGGGTGAGGAACCACTCGTTGCCGGCGAGCTTGGCGAGCTGCGGGTAGGCCGCGTTGTAGCCGAAGGAGTCCGGCAGCCACACGCCCTTGGTCTCGATGCCGAAGTGCTCGATGAAGAAGCGCTTGCCGTGGATGAACTGGCGGGCGACGGCCTCGCCGCCGGGCAGGTTTCCGTCGGCCTCCACCCACATCCCGCCGACCGGCGCCCACTGGCCGTTCTTGACGGACTCCTGGATGCGGGCCCAGACCTTGGGGTAGTGGTCGCGCACCCACTCGTACTGCTGGGCCTGGGAGCAGGCGAAGATGAAGTCGTCGTACTCGTCGGCGAGCGAGGTGACGTTCGAGAAGGTGCGGGAGGTCTTGCGCTTGGTCTCGCGGATCGGCCAGAGCCAGGCGGAGTCGATGTGGGCGTGGCCGACGCCGGAGATCGTGTGGGCGCTGGCGTGCGCGGGCTTGGACAGCACCGGCTTCAGCGCCCCGCGCACCGCGGCGGCCGAGCCGGGGACGTCGTCCAGGTCGAGCACGTCCAGCGCCCGGTCCAGGGCGTGCGCGATCTCGTGGCGGCGCGGGTCGTGCTCGCCGAGCTCCAGCATCAGCTCGCGCAGCACCTGCACGTCGAGGTCGAGGTGGAAGACCTCCTCGTCGAGGATGGCGAGGTCGGCGGCGCGGAAGGTGTAGAGCGGCTTGTCGCCCGCGGTGAGCTTGTCGCCGAGGGGCGTGGGCGTGGCGAAGTCGTCCGCGAGGATGTCGGGGTTGGAGGCGGCCTCGACCAGGTAGTCGACCGTTTCGCCGCCCTGCGCGGGGTTGGCGATCGCCACGTACTGGTTGAGCGGGTTGACGGCCTTCAGCGGGGTGCCGTCGGTGAGGTGGACGAGGGCCTCGGCCTGGTTGCCGGGCCAGTCGCCGACGAAGCCGAGGTCGATGACGGCCTCGACGCGGCGGCCCGCCCACTCCTTCGGCACCCGGCCGCGTATGCGGAACCAGGTGGTGCCCCAGGGCGGGCCCCAGGGGGTGCCCATCGCGAAGGGCCGGTAGGAGGCGGCGGCGGCCTCCTCGAAGGGGACCGGCTCCCCCGGGGCCTGCCAGGCCTCCACCTCGAAGGGCACGGTGGCCGCGTAGACCGCGGTCTTGATGCGCTGGTCGTGAAGGCGCTGCACGCGCTCCTCGATGCGGCGGCTTTCGTCGTGCATGGGATGTCTCCAGGAAGCGGGAAGAGCGAGCAGGCGGCAAGCGGTGGGGGAAAGCGCTTACCAGACGGCGTTCACCTAAGGTACGCCAACCCGGGATGGACCTCGGTGTAGCCCTCGACCAGCCTGCGGGCCACATGGACGGAGTCGACGAGCGGGTGCAGGGCGAAGGCCTTCACGGCCGTCGCGCGGGAGCCGGAGCCGGCCGCGGCCAGCACCTCGCGTTCGACGGCCTTGACGGCGCAGACCAGGCCGGTGGCGTGACCGGGCAGCGGGTCCACGGTGACGGGGTGGGCGCCGTTGGCGTCGACGAGGCAGGGGACCTCGATGACGGCCTCCGCGTCCAGGACCGACAGCGTGTGTCGGTTGCGGACGTTGAGGATCAGGGTGGTGCGCTCGTCCCGGGCGATGGCCCGCATCAGCGCGAGGGCGACCTTCTCGTAGCCGCCGGACAGGTCGTCCTCGTCGCGTTCGCCGGCGCCCGCGGTCTCGCGGTTCTCGGCCATGTAGGTGGCCTCGCGCTCGGCGCGGGTGCGGTCCCACACCGCGAGGGCGGGGGCGTCCGGGTTCCTCATCTCGGCGTAGAAGCGGGCCTGCTGGTCGTGCAGGAACGCGCCGCGGGTCTTCTCGGCCTGCTGGTAGGCGCGGACGGCCTCGCGGTTGAAGTAGTAGTAGTGCAGGTACTCGTTCGGGATCGCGCCCAGGGATCGCAGCCAGTCGGCGCCGAAGAGCTTGCCCTCTTCGAAGGAGCCGAGCAGGTCGGGGTCGGCGAGCAGGCGCGGGAGTTCGTCGCGGCCGGCGACGCGCAGGCCGCGCACCCAGCCGAGGTGGTTGAGGCCGACGTAGTCGATCCAGGCCTCTCCCGGGTTCTTCGCTCCGAGCACCCGGGCGATGCGACGGCCGAGGCCGACCGGTGAGTCGCAGATGCCGATGACGCGGTCGCCGAGGTGGTGGGACATGGCCTCGGTGACCAGGCCGGCCGGGTTGGTGAAGTTGATGACCCAGGCGCCGGGAGCGAGACGGGCCACCCGCCGGGCGATGTCGACGGCGACCGGGACCGTGCGCAGGCCGTAGGCGATGCCGCCCGCGCCGACCGTCTCCTGGCCCAGCACGCCCTCGGCCAGGGCCACGCGTTCGTCGTTCGCGCGCCCCTCCAGGCCGCCGACGCGGATCGCGGAGAACACGAAGTCGGCGCCGCGCAGGGCCTCGTCGAGGTCGGTGGTGGCGCTCACCTCGGGCGGGTCCGGGACGCCGGCCGCCTGCTCGGCGAGGACGCGTGTCACCGCCGACAGGCGTCCGGCGTCCAGGTCGTGCAGGACGACGTGCGTCACCCGGCCCTCGGCGTGGTCCTGGAGGAGCGCTCCGTACACCAGCGGGACGCGGAAGCCCCCGCCGCCCAGAATCGTCAGCTTCACGCCTGCACCCTTCCCACGACGACGACCTCGACGCCCGCCTCCTGCAAGGAGGTCCGCGTCGCCGCGTCGACCGGCTCGTTCGTCACCACCGCGTCCAGGTCCTGGGGACCGCAGACCTTCGCCATCCCGTGTCCCGGGAACTTCGCCGCGTCGGCGAGGAGGACCACCTTCTCGCCGGCCTTGATCATGGCGCGCTTGACCGGCACCTCCACGACCGTCGTGTCCATGACCTGCCCGCCGGGCCGCACCCCGCTGGTGCCGAGGAAGAGCCAGTCGGCGTGCAGCTGCCGCAGGTTGTCCTCGGTGAGGAAGCCGACCAGGGAGCGGTACTCGCGGCGGACCATGCCGCCGAGCAGGACCAGTTCGACGCCCTCGTCGTCGACGAGTTCCTCGTAGACCACCAGGTTGCTGGTGATCACGGTGAGCCGCCGTCCGTGCAGTTGCCGGGCGAGGCGGTAGGCCGTCGTCCCGATGTCCAGCAGCACCGACTGGCCGTCCTCGATCATCGCGGCGGCACGCTCGGCTATGGCGTCCTTCTCAGTGACGCGCACCTCGGCGACCTCGGCGAAGGGCTGGTCGCCCGCCTCGACGACGGCGCCGCCGTGCACGCGTGTGAGCAGTCCGTCTTCTTCCAGTTTGACCAAGTCACGCCTGATGGTGGCGGGACTCGCTCCCAGTTGCTCCGAGAGGTCGGTCACGGCCGCGGGCCCACCGGCGCGCAGGGTCCGCAGGATGAGTTGGTGTCGTCGTTCCGCCAGCACGACCGGAACGCTACTCGTCATTTTCAATCATTCCATGCTCGATTCTGCTCGGATATTGACCACTCTCTCCGGATCAACGCACGATTTGGGGCATCGTATTGACGAGTTTTGACGAGCTCCGTCGAAGCCGTGAGCGAGAGCACACATCCGTGGACGATGACCGGCCGGATGTGCTGCTGACCGGACCGCTCTTCTACGACCTCGTGCTCACGGGCCCGGGCAAGGCTCGATTCTGCTCGGATATTGACCACTCTCTCCGGATCAACGCACGATTTGGGGCATCGTATTGACGAGTTTTGACGAGCTCCGTCGAAGCCGT
>NZ_JBEOSZ010000047.1:47892-57595 GCF_040303285.1 Streptomyces sp. NPDC096046
CCGTGAGCGAGAGCACACATCCGTGGACGATGACCGGCCGGATGTGCTGCTGACCGGACCGCTCTTCTACGACCTCGTGCTCACGGGCCCGGGCAAGCCGCCCGCCCCCGGCGAGGAGATCTGGGGCCGGGGCATGGGGGGCCGGGGCGGCACACTCGGCGGCCGGCTGCGGTGCGCAAGGGCGAGAAGCTCACCCTGAACGTCACGGTGACGACCGCCTCCCGGCCCGACCCGCGGGGCGTACTGCCCGCCCTGGCGCACGTGGACGTCGTCCGCGGCACGGTGCGCGGCCCGGTCGCCGACCGCGACACCTGGAAAGCCCCGGACACCCGGGTCGTCCGGACGCAGGACGTCTCGGGCCGCGAGGGCACCTGCACCCTGCGCATCCCGCTGACCGCGGGCGAGGAGTCCTTCTACGTCCGGCTGCGCGGCAGCGACGGCGACCGGAGCGGCCCCGGCTACCTCGGCGCCTCGGTCGACCCGCACGGTCCGGTGCCGCACCCGCCCGGGGACGGTGACCCGTGGGCGGACACATGGTGCTGCCCGAACCCCGTGTTCGTCGACGTCCAGGGTGCGTGACCCCCGTGTACCAGCAGGTCACGGACTGATCGAGCGGAGGTACGGTGGGCCGCGTGACCGGTGAAGAGCCGCTGCGGCCCCAGTCCCTGATGCTGACGTTCCTGGGCGACCAGGTGCTCGGCCGTGACGTGTGCGTGTACTCGGGCAGCGTCATCGACGTGTTCGCCCGTGCCGGGATCGGCGAGCAGGCCACCCGCTCCACGCTGAGCCGCATGGCGGGCCGTGACCTGCTGCGCCGCCAGCGCGAAGGCCGCCGTATGTACTTCGGGCTGACCGAACGCTCGGAGGCGGTGCTGCGCGACGGCGAGCGGCGCATCTGGCGGACGGGGGCCGTCAACCGGCAGTGGGACGGCACCTGGACCCTGCTCGGCTTCTCCCTGCCGGAGTCCTGGCAGCGCCAGCGCCACGACCTGCGCTCCCAGCTCACCTGGAGCGGCTTCGGCCCGCTCTTCAACGGTTTGTGGATCGCCCCCGGCGAGGCCGACGTGTCGGCCCTGGTGGCCGAGCTCGGTCTGTCCGCGCACGTCAAGGTCTTCCGGGCGCACGCGGACACCGGCACGGACATCGGCCAGATGATCGAGGAGACCTGGGAGCTGTCCGACCTGGCCGGGCGCTACGAGGGATTCGTGCGGCGCTGGCGGGCCTGGGAGGACGGCCTGCCGGACGCCGACGACGCCCTCGTGCTGCGTCTGCGCCTGCAGACGGAGTGGCTCCGGATCGTCCGGCGCGACCCGCGGCTGCCCGTCGGGCATCTGCCGGACGACTGGCCGGCGGAGCAGGCAGAGAAGACGTTCCGGACCGTGCACGAACGGCTCTCACCGCTCGCCCGCGACGCCTCGGAACGCCTGCTGGACCTGGTGCCCGTGCGGCCTCAGGCGTAGAACCGCGACAGGCTCTGCAGCACGGCGGCAGGCTTGCCGCCGCCCTCGATCTCGATGGTGCCCTCGACGGTGATCTGCGCACCGCCCGGCACGTCCTCGACCTCGGCGAGCCGGGCCACCAGCCGTATGCGGGAGCCGGCCTTCACGGGAGCCGGGAAACGCACCTTGTTGAGGCCGTAGTTGACCTTCGTCGTCACGCCCTGGACGTCCAGCAGCTCGGTGAACAGGGGGATGAAGAGGGAGAGCGTGAGGTAGCCGTGCGCGATGGGCGCGCCGAAGGGGCCCTCCTTGGCACGCTCGGGGTCCACGTGGATCCACTGGTGGTCGCCCGTGGCGTCGGCGAAGGTGTCGATGCGCTCCTGCGTGACCTCGATCCACTCGCTGGTGCCGAGGTCGCCGCCGGCGAGCTTCTTGAGTTCGTCGAGGCCGTTGACGGTGAGGCTCATGCGGTTCCTTACTGCTTGCCGTACCGGGTACGGACACGGGACTTGAGGAGTTTTCCGGAGGCGGTGCGCGGAAGTTCGTCCGCGAGGACCACCGACTTGGGGATCTTGTACTTGGCGAGGTGGCCGGCGAGGGAGGCGAGCACCTCGTCGGGGTCGAGGGAGGCGCCCTCGCGGGGCACGACGACCGCGCGCGGCACCTCACCCCACTTGTCGTCGGGCACGCCGATCACCGCGCACTCGACGATGTCCGGGTGGGCGAGGAGCCGGTCCTCGATCTCGGCGGGGTAGACGTTCTCCCCACCCGAGATGATCATGTCCTTGATGCGGTCGACGATGTGGACGTAGCCGTCCTCGTCGACCTGGGCGGCGTCCCCGCTGCGGAACCAGCCGTCCGCGAAGGACGCGGCCGTCTCCTCGGGCAGCCCCCAGTAGCCGGGCATGACGTGCGGGCCGCGCACCACGATCTCTCCCACCTCGCCGGCGTCGACCGGGGTCAGGTCGGGCCGGACGACGCGGACGTCGCTGAAGAAGTGCGGCACGCCCGCCGAGCCCGCCTTGGCGAGGGCGTGTTCGGCGTCGAGGAAGAGCGTGCCGGGAGCGGCCTCGGTCATGCCGTAGCCCTGGAGGAAGGTCAGGCCGCGCTCCTGGTACGCCGCGATCAGCGGGGTGGGCACCGGAGAGCCGCCGCAGGTGAGGATGCGGAGCGAGGACAGGTCCGCGTCCGGCCAGCGCGGGTGGCGCGCCACCCGGTCGAACATCGTGGGCACGCCGAACATGAAGGTGATCCGGTGTCGTTCGACGAGGTCGAAGGTGGCGTCCGGGTCGAAGGCGTCGACCAGGACGCAGGTGCCGCCCTTCAGCAGAACGGGCAGCGTCAGCATGTTCAGGCCGGCGGTGTGGAACAGCGGGGCGGAGACCAGGGCCCGTTCGTCGGCGACCAGGTCATGGTCGATGAGGACGTTGATCGCGTTCCAGGTCAGGTTGCCGTGGGTGAGCATGGCGCCTTTGGGGCGGCCGGTCGTGCCCGAGGTGTACATGATGATGCAGGTGTCGTCGGCGCCGACCGGTTCGTCGATCGGCTCCCCGAACGCCTCGGCGACGGCCGCCTCGTACTCGCCGCCGACCTCCAGGTAGACGCGGACGTCCGTGCTGCCGGGCAGGCCCGCGACCAGACCGGCGCAGGACGGGCCGTAGACGAGGGCCCGGGCTCCGGAGTCGGCGAGCTGGTAGGCGATCTCGGGTCCGGCGAGGCGGATGTTGAGCGGGACGAAGACCGCGCCGAGGGTGCCGGCCGCGAACAGGGTCTCCAGGTAGGAGGGGTGGTTCGGGCCGAGGTAGGCGATGCGGTCGCCGCGGCGCACGCCCCGGGCGCGCAGGGCGTGCGCCAGTCGGGTGGTGCGGGCGTGGAGCGTGCCGTAGTCGGTGGTGGACCCCTCGTGGATCAGGGCGGTGCGGTGCGGGGTCTTGCGGGCCCGGCGTGCGGGCCATGACCCCAGTCCCTCGTTGCGCATGTCACGCCCCTTACGGTTTCGTCAGCCCGAGCAGGCGGGCCGCGTTCTCCTTGAGGATCTTCGGCCGCACCTCGTCCTTGATCGTCAGCTTGCCGAAGTCGGCGAGCCACCGGTCGGGGGTGAGGACGGGGAAGTCGGAGCCGAAGAGGACCTTGTCCTTGAGCAGGGTGTTGGCGTACTGCACGAGCTGCGGCGGGAAGTACTTCGGCGACCAGCCGGACAGGTCGATGTGCACGCCCGGCTTGTGCGTGGCGACGGCCAGGGCCTCGTCCTGCCAGGGGAAGGACGGGTGCGCCAGGATGATCTTCAGATGCGGGAAGTCGGCGGCGACGTCGTCCACGTGGAGCGGGTTGGAGTACTTCAGCCTGATCCCGCCCCCGCCGGGGACTCCGGCGCCGATGCCCGTCTGGCCGGTGTGGAAGAGGGCGATCGTGCCCGTCTCCTCGATCACCTCGTACAGGTCGTACGCCACCGAGCGGTCGTTGGGGAAGAAGCCCTGGATGCTGGGGTGGAACTTGAAGCCCTTCACCCCGTACTCCTCGACCAGGCGGCGGGCCCGCTTGACGCCCGCCCGGCCCCGGAAGGGGTCGACGGAGGCGAAGGGGATGAGGACGTCGGCGTTGGCGGCGGCCGCCTCGGCGACCTCCTCGTTGGGGACGGGCGGGGTGCCGGTGGCGGACTCGGCGTCGACGGTGAAGATCACCGCGGCCATGTTCCGCTCGCGGTAGTACGCGGCGGTCTCCTCCAGGGTCGGTTTCCGCTTGCCCTCGACCTTGAAGTAGGCCGAGGAGGCGTCGTGCAGGTCGTCGTCCAGGGAGGAGTGGCCCTTGGAGGACACCTCGGCGTGGGTGTGGACGTCGATCGCGACCAGTGACTCCAGGTCCATCACGGGGTCCATCACGCCTCCGGGAACTTCGGCGCCGGGATGCCGACCGACTGGAGTTCGGCACCGACCGAGGTGGGCCAGGCGCCGGCCAGCGTGTCCGGGGTCCAGCCGCCGTCGGCGTAGGCCGCCCTGATCTCCTGCGGATGCGACCAGAGTGCCACCTTGTCACCGCCGATGCCGACGCACTGGCCGGTGACGCCCCGGGCGGCCTCCGACGCCAGGAAGGGAACCAGGGCCGCGCAGTCCTCGGGGGTGCCGAAGCCCTCGCCCCTGCGCAGGAAGTCCGGCAGCGGCTCGCCGTTCTTCATGGCCTCGATGTAGGGGGCGAAGGCCGGGATGGTCTCGGTCATCGCGGTGGCGGCGACCGGCACGATGGCGTTGACCGTGATGCCCGCGCGGCCCAGCTCCATCGACCAGGTGCGGGCCATCGCCGCGATGCCGGCCTTGGCGGCGGCGTAGTTCGTCTGGCCGAAGTTGCCGCGCTGTCCGGCCGGGGAGCCGACCAGGATCAGCGAGCCGCCCTCGCCCTGCTCGCGCATCCGCACGGCGGCGGCGCGGGCGCAGGTGAAGGTGCCCTTGAGGTGGGTGGTGAGGACCGCGTCGAAGTCCTCGTCGGTCATCTTCCACAGGACCTTGTCACGCAGGATGCCCGCGTTGGTGACGAGTACGTCCAGCCTGCCGAACTCCTCGACCGCGCGGTTCACCAGCCGCTCGGCGGCCTCGGAGGTGCCGACGGGCACGACTTCGGCGACGGCCTTGCCGCCCGCTTCCGCGATGGACTTCACGGCCGCCTCGGCCACCGCCTCGTCGACGTCGTTGACCACCACGGACGCGCCGTGGGCGGCCAGGGCGTGGGCGTAGGCGAGGCCGAGGCCCCGGCCGCTGCCGGTGACGACGGCGGCCTTGCCGGAGAGATCGATGCTGGGCACGGGTGGGTCCCTTCGCACGGGGTCGACTGCGAAGTCGAAGCTAAGAGCAATAATTGTTGACGTCAATAGTTGTTGGAGACCTTTGGGTACGGGATGCTGGAATCACCAGGACGCAGCACCGAGCACAGGGAGTCCGCCATCACACGCCAGAACCTCTCCGCCGAGCCCATCGACGCCCACGAGCCGTGGATGCGCGGACTGCACGCCGACACGGGCTACCTGCTGTACCGCCTGGGTCTGCGCTCGGGGCAGCTGTTCAACGCCTGCCTCCAGGAGTCGGGCCTGCGCCTGCGCCACTACGCGGTGCTGCGCTTCCTCGCCACCACCGACGGCGCCCTGCAGCGGGAGCTGAGCGCACGGCTCGGGTACGACCCGAGTGCCATCGTCGGCCTCGTCGACGACCTGGAGAAGCTGGGCTTCGCCGAACGCCGCCCCTCCCCCGACGACCGCCGCAGCCGGATCGTCGCCCTGACCGACAGCGGCCGCGGCTTCCTCCGCGACACCGACGAAGCCGGCCTGCGGGTGACCGGCGAACTGCTGGACCCGCTGGATCCGGCCGAGCGGGAGGCCTTGCACGCCCTGCTGCTGCGGATCGCGGAGGACGGCCTGAACTGATGTTGTGCAAATGATTGACGGCTGCACGATGGATGCATAACTTCACGCACCAACCGCGCCCCGTCCCCAGGGAGCCCACCGTGCAGCCATCCCCGTCAACCGCCCAGCCCACCCCCGAATCCCGCCAGTTGCGCCGCGTCGCCCTGTCCGGCCTGCTCGGCACGACCGTCGAGTTCTACGACTTCCTCGTCTACGGCACCCTCGCCGCGCTCGTCTTCGGCGAGCTGTTCTTCCCGCGGGCCGACCCGGCGGTCGGCACCGTCGCGGCGTTCGGCACCTTCGCCGCGGGCTATCTCGCCCGGCCGCTCGGCGGCATCCTCTTCGGGCACTTCGGCGACCGGCTGGGCCGCAAGTCGATGATGCTGCTGACCATGGTCCTGATGGGGTCCGCGAGCTTCCTCATCGGCCTCCTGCCGACGTACGACACGATCGGCGTCTGGGCGCCGGTGCTGCTGGTCACCCTGCGCGTGGTGCAGGGCATCGCGATCGGCGGCGAGTGGGGCGGCGCGATGCTGATGGTCGTCGAGCACGCCGAGCACGCGCAGGGGTCCCGGCGCGGCCTGTGGTCCAGCTTCACCCAGCTCGGCGCGCCGCTCGGTTCGGTGCTGTCGGCCGGTGTGGTCACCCTCGTCGCCGCCCTGCCGGACGAGGAGTTCCGCTCCTGGGGCTGGCGGGTGCCGTTCCTGCTGAGCATCGTGCTGCTGGGCGTGGGCCTGTTCGTGCGGCTGAAGGTGGCGGAGAGCCCGCTGTTCGCCCAGGCCAGGAGAGAGCCGGTGGACCGGCCTCCGATCGTGGAGGTGCTGCGCCGCCCGAAGCCGGTGCTGCTGGCCGCCTGTGTCGGCATCGGCGCGTTCACCGCGCAGTCCCTGCTGACGAGCTTCATGATCTCCTACGCCGTGGACGAGGGCTACACCCGCCCGCAGGTGCTGACCGCGGTCACCGCCGCCTCCTGCGTGGCCCTCGCCGTCCTGCCCGCCGCCTCCGCGCTGTCGGACCGGGTGGGGCGCCGGCCCGTCGTCCTCGCCGGTGCCGTCGCCTCGGCGGCGCTCTCCTTCCCGGTGCTGGCCCTGGTCGACTCCGGCTCCCCCGGCCTGCTGATCCTCGCCCTGGTGCTCGGCCACGGCGTCGCCCAGTCCACGATGTACGGGCCGCTGGGCGCCCTGCTCACCGAGATGTTCGGCACCCGCGTCCGCTACACCGGCGCCTCCCTCGGCTACCAGGGGGCGACCCTGATCGGCGCCGGATTCTCCCCGCTGATCGCCGGCAGCCTCCTGGCCTCCTTCGGCGGCGGCAGCACTCCCGTGTCACTGCTGCTCTGCGCGGGCGCGGCGATCACCGCGGTCACCGTGTGGCGGCTGCGCGAGACCCACACGGACGCCCTGGACACCCCCGCCGCGGCCCCCGCCCTGGAAGGAACCCCACGTTGAGGATCCGCCTCGTCCTCCTGACCGCCTGCCTGTCCGTGGCGAGCGCGCTGCCCGCGCAGGCCGCCGACGCCACCGGCGCCCACCTGGAGGGCGAGCTCCCTTCCGGCGCCGCGTACGTGATGGACGTACCCGCGGCATGGAACGGCACGGTGCTGCTGTACAGCCACGGCTACACCCCGGCCGGGGCCCCCAACCCGGCCCAGAACACGCCCGGACCGGCCGCCCGCGACAAGCTGCTGGCCGAGGGCTACGCCCTGATCGGCTCCTCGTACGCGACGAACGGCTGGGCGATCACCGAGGCGGTGCCCGACCAGCTCGCCACGCTGGACCTGTTCACGGAGAAGTTCGGCCCGGCGCGGCGGACGCTCGCCTGGGGCACCTCCTACGGCGGCTTCGTCACCAGCATGCTCGCCGAGCGTCACCCCGGCCGCTTCGACGGATCGCTGTCGATGTGCGGGTTGGTGCAGGGCGGCGTCGCCAACTGGAACAGCACCCTGGACCCGGTGTTCGCGCTGCGCACGCTGCTCGCCCCGGACTCCGGCATCCGGCTCGCGGGGTTCGCGGACCAGACCGAGGCGGTCGCCGCCGGCAAGGCGCTCAGCTCGAAGGTCGACGCGGCCCAGCAGACCCCCGGGGGCCGGGCCCGGATCGCCCTCGCCGCGGCCCTGCACAACATCCCCGGCCACAACGACGCCTCGCAGCCCGAGCCCGGTCCCACCGACTGGAAGACCGCGCAGTCCAACCAGTACTCCGCCGTCCGGGGACTTCTCCGGCTGCCCGCCTTCGGCTGGCGGCAGGAGGCCGAGAGCCGGGCGGGCGGCAACCCGTCCTGGAACACCGGTGTCGACTATCGCTCGATGCTCGTGCGGTCCCCGCTGTACAAAGAGGTGACGGAGCTCTACAAGGAGGCGGGACTGTCCTTGCGCACCGACCTCTCGGCCCTGGCCCGGGCCCCCAGGATCTCCGCCGACCCTTCGGCGGTGCGGTGGATGCGCGGCACCAGTGTGCTCTCCGGCCGGCTCACCGACCCCCAGCTGAACATCCACACCACCGGTGACGCCCTGATACCGGTGCAGTCGGAGAGGGCCTACCGGCGGGCCGCCACGGCGGCGGGCTCCGCCGGGCTCCTCCGCCAGGCGTACGTCGACGCCCCGGGCCACTGCGCCTTCACCACGGGCGAGACCCTGGCCGCTCTGCACACCGTGGAGAAGCGCCTGGACACCGGCCGCTGGGACACCTCGCCCGGCGCCCTCAACTCCCGTGCGAAGGCGGCGGACCCGGCGGCCGAGCCCCGCTACCTTCCGTACCGGCCGACCGTCTACCCCCGTCCCTACGACCTCGCCCACCCGGGAGACGCCCGGCCATGACCGCCCCCACCGCGCCCGACCGACTGCTGTCCGTGCTCGCGGCCTTCGACCACGAGCATCCCGGGCTGTGCCTGACGGACATCAGCCGGCGGGCCGGGCTGAGCCTGACCACCGCGCACCGCTTGGTGGGCGCGCTCACCGACTGGGGTGCCCTGGAGCGGGACGAGTCCGGTGTCTACCACGTGGGGCTGCGGCTGTGGGAGCTCGCCGCACTGGCCCCGCGCGGACTCGCCCTGCGGCAGGTCGCGCTGCCGTATCTGGAGGACCTGTACGAGGCGACGCACGAGAACGTGCAGCTGGCCGTCCGGGACGGCCGGGACGTCGTGTACATCGAGTGGCTGTCGGGCCGGTCGGCCGTCGGCGTGCACATCCGTGTCGGAGCCCGCTGGCCGCTGCACGCCACCGGGGTCGGCCTCGCGCTGCTGGCCCACGGCGACCCGGTGTTCCAGAAGGAGTACTGCGCGGGCGACCTCGCGTCCTTCACCCCGTACACGATCACCGAACCGGAGCGGCTGCGGCGGGCGCTCGCCGAGGTGCGCAGGTCGGGGGTGGCGGTGAGCGACCGCCAGGTCACGCAGGACGCGCTGTCCGTGGCCGCGCCGGTCCGCGGCGCGGACGGCACGGTGACCGCCGCCGTGTCGATCGTGGTGCCCCACGCGGACGCCCAGGTCCCGGTGCTGGGCCCGGCGGTACGGATGGCGGCGCGCGGCATCTCGCGAGCGCTGGGGTGGCAGCCCTGACCGGCGCGGGGCGCTGCCGCCCGCGACGCGGGCCATATCCACTGGCGTTCGTGGCACCTCGCGAGAGCGCCAGGGTGGCAGCCCCGAGCGGTACGGGGCGCTCCCGCCCGCGACATGGGCCATACCCGCTGACGATCACGGCACCTCGCGAGCACCGGGATGGCAGCCCTGACCGGCGCGGGGCGCTCCCGCCCGCGACATGGGCCATACCCGCTGCCGTCCGCGGCACCTCGCGAGAGCGCCAGGGTGGCAGCCCCGAGCGGTACGGGGCGCTCCCGCCCGCGACATGGGCCATACCCGCTGACGATCACGGCACCTCGCG